>CAXTSF010000233.1:0-4428 GCA_964246865.1 uncultured Terriglobus sp. | reverse complement strand
CGCCTCCGCCGCATCCGCCTCAATCGCCTCCACCCGCAGCCGCACACTCCCGCTGTAACTCACGGACGCCACCAGGTCTGTGTCCTCGCGCAGCGGCAGCGTCAGCCCGAACACCTGGATATTGCCCCGCTCTGAAAACGGCAGGCCCACATGTCCAATGCCCCACGCCAGCGCAAAATACGGTACGTCCCTGTAGCGCGCGCTGAGCACGGACGATCCTGCAAAGGGCGACGCCCCTGCTACGTACCGGTCAATGATCGAGTGGATCTGCTCGGTCGTTGGCATGTTCGAAGCCGCAACCATGGCATACCCAAGCAACACCACCCGCAGGCTGCGCCCTTCCACCGGAATCGTGAAGATCGCGTGGCCGTTGTAGCTCTCCTGCCCCGCGCTGTTGCCCTGCAGAAACTCCTTCAGCCGCTTTCCATCAAAGCGCCCCTGCATCACCTCGGAATACGCCACCGGCCCATTCGGCCCGTTCGGGTCCGGCATGCGGTGCAGCGCAAAGGCCACCTGGTCCAGGTCCCGGTCAAACTGGATGCCCGTCGCCTCAACAAACCTCTGATACTCCGGCGAAATCGGCACAGGCTTCCGGTCGAAGTGGGTGGCCGCCCGGATCGGCTTCGCGTTCAGGAAAACAATCGCATCCGACTCCGGCAGGAGGCGTGCCACCTCCGGCGGCGCATGGAAACGCAGAAGGAGCGCCACCAGCAGTGCAGCCACCAGGGCAAAGGCCGTCAGCAGCGAATACAGCGTGCGTTTGCGCAGGAACACTCGTTGCAGCATAGCGGATTCCGGCTGTGCGCCAACCCGGATCAATGGCAAACTCCACACCGGAGCCCTTGCGCCTGGCTAAGCGGACTTGCTGACCAGGTTCGGCCCTACGGCCAGCACGAAGTAACGTGCGGTGGTGGTCCCGGTATTCCTCAGGCCATGCAGGACGTTGGAGGCGGCGTACAGGATGTCCCCCGGCCCGGCCGGCTGACGCTTGCCGTCCAGCAGCCACTCCATCTCTCCTTCACGGATCAGCAGAAACTCGCTGTGCACGTGCTGGTGCGGCGGATGCGGCTCATGCCCGGGCAGCAGCGTGGAGTTGTGCAGTTCCACGCCCTCGCCTGTCAGCAGGCTACCCTGCACCACATGCTGCGAGGATCCGTTGGCCGACGGATGCACCGGCAGCTCCGACGCACGAAAGATCTCGTTGCGCTTCAGCAGCGCACTATCCCTGGCAGCATCCGGCGGCGCCATCGTGGACGGTGCGGCTCCCGCGACCTGCTCCTGTGACAACGCATCGGCGGCCTCCAGCAAACATGCTGCGGCCGAAAGGGTGAGGCAGAAGCTGCGGCGGGTGGGCATGGACAGCAACCTACACCAAAGCACGCTCGCTCGTCATTGCTTCGGCCAGCGAAGCTGGCGGAAGCGCTCTACTCCCGCACCGCAAAGGTATTAATCTTCCCCGCGTGGCTGATCCCGGGCGCACCCGCGCTACCCGGCGGCAGCACGCCGAACTCACCCTTCACAAGGTCGTGCGGAACCGTAAAGGCGAAGATACCCGAGGACACCTTGCGGATCGTGATCTCCAGCTGGTCCCGGTCCGATCCTGTCTCCTTATGAAAGACATTCCCTGTCTCCACACGGAACTCGCGCCGGTCCGGGTGGGTGCGGAAGCGCAGGACGATGTACTCCACCGCATCTGCCAGCTTCGGAGCCACAATCATCATCTCCGTCCCGGTAGCAACTACCAGCGACGCGCGCGGTCCGCTCACCACGCCGTTGCGGTCCTTCTTCACCACGTTGTTGGTCAGCACGCTCTTCAGCGCGCCGCCCTCACGAAACTTCACCAGCTCCGCCGAGACCGGCTCCCACTTACCCTCGGCATTCTTGTAATACACGCCAGGGTCGTCCACCTCCGCCGACAGCGGTGTCACCGTCACCGGATCCGGGTGCTGCGCCATCCCGCTCACCCGCGCCAGCATGGCCGAGATCACTGTCTGCGACACGCCCGCCTGCTTCAGCTGCACCAGGTCATCGGCGCCGGTCTGGAAGCGCACCGGCTGGGTCCGGATGGCCTGTGTCATGACCGCGTCGCCCAGCTCGGCCTTGGCCATACGGATGACGGCGGCATTGTCCAGCACCTTCTCTGCCCGGCTTCCGACCTCCGGCTGTGCTGGAAGCCCACTCTCCGGCTGCGTTGCCGGACGGCTTTGCAGCTGAGGCAGCGGGCCCTCCGAGCCTTCCTGGCCAAGGGCGCATGGCGCAGTCAGCGAAACTCCGGCAGCAACGCAGCAGAGAACAACAAGGCAACGAACGTATCGCGATGGCATAGTCAATGGATCCTGGATTGGGGAAGGGCGTTCGTGGCGCGACGCCAGCCTACAGCAGATCTCCTGAAGGTGCACCGTGAATGAGGACCGCCTGCGACATTTTTTCCGCCTAAGGAAACGACACGCCGCCAGCCTGTCCGCCTCACCGTTCAGGAGATTTGCAGCTTGCATGCCGGTATGGACGCAGATCTCGCACGAAAGTAGCGTTGCCGTCCTTGCCAAGTCCGCCGCAAGACCGTATACAGGGTCCGGCAATCGCGCACCGCCATTCCGGCGTCCGCGAAGGGAGGTTAGGCTGGCAATGAACAGGCGGGAACTCTTGAAGACCTCTGCAACCCTTCTCACCGGCAGTGCTCTCTCGGGCCTGCCCGGCACTGCCAGCGGCCTCGGTATACCCAATCCGTCCGGCAAGCCCGCTGGCTCCCTGGACCCGCATGCCGCCGTGCCGCGGACCAACTGGTCGAAAAATCTCCGTTTCGGTACCGACGTAGTCTATGCACCTACGAATGCCGAGGAGGTGCGCCAGATCCTTGCGAGCTCCCCACGCATTAAGCAGCTCGGCTCGCAGCACTGCTTCAACAACATCGCCGACAGCCGAGATGCCCAGATCTCTCTTCGCGCGCTCAAAGGCATCGACATCGACCACGCTGCGAAGACGGCGACCGTCGGTGCCGGTGTCCGCTACGGCGAGCTTGCGCCCGTGCTCGATAAGGCCGGATTCGCCCTCAACAATCTGGCTTCGCTGCCGCACATCTCCGTCGGCGGCACCATCGCCACAGCCACGCACGGTTCCGGCGTCCATAACCAAAACCTCGCCACGCCGGTCCGCACTTTCGAGCTCATCACCGCGGACGGCAAAACCGTCCAGCTCTCGCGCGACCGCGACGGCGACCGTTTCCGGCTTGCGGTCGTGCACCTCGGCGCACTTGGCGTGCTTACCTCGGTCACGCTGGACCTCCAGCCGCGCTTCGACATGTCGCAGGTCGTCTACCAGAACCTCTCCTTTGATCAGCTGGAGCACAATCTCGACGCCATCCTGGGCGCGGGCTACAGCGTCAGCCTCTTCACCGACTGGCAGGGCAATCGCGCCAGCGAGGTCTGGATCAAGGATCGCGTCGCCCCCGGTGCCACCACGAAGACCCTGCCGCCGCTCTTCTACGGCGCAACGCTGCAGAAACGCAAGCTCCATCCCATCGAGGACCACAACGCCGAGGCCTGCACCGAGCAGATGGGCGCCGTCGGCCCCTGGTATCTCCGCATGCCTCACTTCAAGATGGAGTTCACCCCCTCGAGCGGCGAGGAGCTCCAGACCGAGTACTTCGTCGACCGCAAGGACGGCTACCGTGCGATGCGCGCCGTCGAGAAGCTGCGTGACCGCATCACGCCCCACCTCTTCATCACGGAGATCCGCACCATTGCCGCCGACGACCTCCCCATGAGCATGCATCACGGCCGCGACTCCCTCGCCATCCACTTCACCTGGAAGCCGGAGGAGGTCGTCGTCCGCAAGCTCCTGCCGGAGATTGAGGCCGCGCTTATGCCCTTTGCCGCCCGCCCCCACTGGGGCAAGATCTTTGAAATGCCGGCCGCCTACATCCAGGCACAGTACCCCGCTATGGAGCAGTTCCGGCAGCTCGGCGCGGAGATGGACCCGCATGGCAAGTTCCGCAACGCCTATCTGAACCGCAACGTCTTTCCCTCTGGAGTGGCGTAAGCGTGATCGAAATCGCTGGACTGCAATCTATTTCCCGCTTTCGATTTTCTCCTTCAAATGCTTCGCACATGCTTCCGCGGTGCTCTGCTTTCCATGGACAGAGTTGCCTTTGTTCACCTCGTAGGCGAAAACAAGCACACTCGACTGGATGTTTGTGACCGTGATACTCGCTTCTTCATGCGATTGCGCAGAGCCCATGACCAACATCTTGGCTACACCCGCTTTTTGGCTTTCTGAACTGCCCTTGATCTCGAAGTCGGCCTGAGAACGATCGCTCACGATGGAGACGGGAACGCCCTTCTTCGTCAGGGCAGCTGCAAGGAATGTCTCATATCCATCCATTGGTGCCAGGAACACCTTGGAGTCTCTTGGGATTGACTTGCCAAGATC
>CAXTSF010000232.1:0-4435 GCA_964246865.1 uncultured Terriglobus sp. | reverse complement strand
GGACGAGCGAAGGAAGTAGATGTTTGAGGCGGGCAGACCGTCGAGAGCATGAGGGTCTGCCCGCCCCGCCCCGCCGAGGCTAAGCTGCATTGGGATGCAGGATCACCTTGGTCCAGCCGTTGTCGCGATTGTTGAAGTGCTCGTACGCCTCCGGTGCCTGTTCCAGCGGCAGCTCATGCGAGATGATCAGCGATGGATTCGCCTTGCCATGGTGTATCAGGTCCGCGAGCCGGCGGTTGTACGCTTTCACATTGCACTGGCCCGTGCCCATCTTCTGGCCCTTGAACCAGAACTTACCCATGTCGAAGGCAATCTGACCCTTCTTGGCCAGCGCGTCCTCGGCCATGGGATCTTTCGGCACAAAGACACCGACGACACCGATGGTGCCGGTCGCCTTTACGGCATCCACGAGTGAGTTCATGACGAGGTTCGGAACCTCTTTGCCGGCGTTATTGTGGCACTGGTAGCCGATGCACTCCGAGCCACAGTCTGCGCCCAGGCCGTTGGTGGCCTCACGGATCTGGTCGCCGATCTCTCCGTCCTTGGTGTTGACCGGCGTGGCGCCGATCTGCTCGGCAAGCTTGAGACGGTCGGGCTGGCCGTCGACCACGAAGATCTGGCTCGCGCCCTGGATGCGCGCCGACATGGCGGCCATGAGGCCGACAGGGCCCGCGCCGTAGATGACGATGGACTGACCCGGTTCCAGGTTAGCGAGACGGGTGGAGTGCCAGCCAGTGGGAAAGATGTCCGAAAGCATGACGTAGTCATTCTCCCTCTCGGTTGCGTCGGGTGGCAGAATGAGGGCGTTGAAGTCACCGTAAGGAACGCGGAGGAGCTGAGCCTGGCCGCCTGCGTACGGGCCCATGCCGGCGAAGCCGTATGCCGCGCCTGCCATACCGGGCATGACGCTCTTGTCGGACAGGGTGAGGCAATAGCCGGTGAGGCCGCGCTCGCAGTTAGCGCAGAAGCCGCAGCCGATGTTGAAGGGCAGCACCACCTTGTCGCCCACCTTGACGCGGTCGACGGCGCTGCCGGCCTCGATGACCTCGCCCATGTTTTCGTGGCCGAGGATCTTGCCCACGGCCACGTCGGTGCGGCCCTCATACATGTGCAGGTCGGAGCCGCAGATGTTGGTGGTGGTCAACTTAATCAGGACGTCCGTTTGTTTCTCAATCTTTGCGTCGGGAACCGTGTCAACGGAGACTTTCTTCGGTCCGTGGTAAACCAGTGCTTTCATGGCAGGTGCCTTTCTTGGTGGGGAGCGAATGGACGACAGGGCGATGTCTGGAAGGCGAAGAAGGTAAGAAGCAGAAGGGCCCCTGCACCTTCCTTCTCCAGCCGCGCGTGGACCCGCTCCTTCCCTCGTTAGCTAGGATGCGAGCGCGGGAGAGCGGTATCCCGGGCCTGCCGCCAGAAAACGTCGATGTGGGGGAGGGTGCGGGGTGAAACGGGTGAGGACGGATACGTTCAGGAGGCAGCGGGCTTTCAGGACGACGGTGATCCGAGCCGTTCGCCGTTGCGCACCGGAGACCCGCGCAGGAACTCGTCCGCGGCCATGCGGCGCTTGCCCTCCACCTGCACCTCATCGAGGCAGAGCACCGAGCCATTGCCGCAAACGACCTCCAGGGTGCCATTTGCCGTGTGCAGAGTTCCCGGCTGCGACCCCTCCTCGACGCGGTGCGTGAGGTGCATGCGATGAAGAATAAGCTTCTTGCCTTGCAAGAGTGTCCACGCGCCGGGCCAGGGCTGGAAGGCGCGGAAGCGGCGCTCAATCTCCGGAGCGCTTTGCTCCCAACGGACGCGGCCATCCTCACGGGTGAGGATAGGTGCGTACGTGGCGAGCGCGGCATCCTGCGGCTCCGCTGCAATGCTGCCGTCCTCCATGCCTCGCAGCGCATCGATCATCAGCTCGGCACCCATGGTTGCCAGAGAGTCGAAGAGCTCCGGGGAGGTCGTCAGGGGCGTGATGGAAAGCTCGCGTCTCAGCAGCATGGGACCGGTATCCAGCCCTTCGTCAAGCTTCATGATGGTGACGCCCGTCACAGGATCGCCGCCAGCGATGGCCCACTGGATGGGTGCCGCACCGCGCCAGCGAGGCAGGAGCGAGGCATGGCCGTTGAAGCAGCCAAGGCGCGGAAGGGCGAGCAGCCACGGTGGAAGAATACGTCCGTACGCGACGACGATGATGGCGTCCGGCGCCACCGCCTCCAGCGTGGCCCGCAACTCCGGATTCGTCTTGAGCTTGTCCGGCTGCGAGACCGGGATGCCCAGCCGAAGCGCCGCGGCCTTTACCGGAGTCGGCAAGACCTGAGCCGTGCGGCCCTGCGGGCGATCGGGTTGCGATAGAACCAGCGCGATGGGATGGCCGGCAGCCGCCAAAGCCTCCAGCGTCGGCACGGCGAACTGGGGTGTGCCGCAGAAAACGAGCTTCATTGCGGCATTGCCTCGCCAGTGTCGGGCATGGAGCGGATCAGGGCGCCTTCTTCTAACGGCGGCATGGATCTACCACTCACCGTTGCGTATGAGCTTCTTGATTTTGCGCACAATCAGATCCCGCTTCAGGCGCGACACACGATCAATGAAGAGCACACCGTCCAGGTGATCAATCTCATGCTGAAAGGCGCGTGAGAGCAGTTCCTCGCCTTCCGTCTCAAACCATTCGCCACGGGCATTCTGAGCCCGGACACGCACGCGTAAGTCCCGCGCAACCTTGTCACGAATATCCGGAAGGGACAGGCATCCCTCCTCCTCCACCTGCCGGCCTTCGCGCGTCAGGATCTCGGGGTTGATGAGGACGAGCTTTGCCGCGGGATCCTTGCCGAACGAGGTATCGATGACCGTGATGCGTTTGGCGACACCGATCTGAGGGGCGGCAAGGCCGATGCCCTCCGCAGCGTACATGCTCTGAAACATGTCGTCCACCAGGGTTGCCAGATCCTTATCAAAGGCTGTGACCGGATCGGCGACGCGCGCCAGAACCGGTTCGGGGTACTTCACAATCGGGTAGATCATACTTCGACCAACATCTCACTTTCCAGGACTCACGTTTGCGGGACCGCACTAGAAACGGCGGATCTGGTCGCGGTAGCCGCGCAGGTTGCGTTCCGTTTCCTCAAGGCTGTCTCCGCCAAACTTTTCGAGCACCAGGCGCGCGAGTGTGAGCGCAACCATGGCTTCCGCGGCGACCCCGGCCGCAGGCACAACGCAGACATCCGAACGCTCATAAGCAGCCTTGGTGTCCTCGCGGCTTTCGAAGCTGACCGACGACATCGGCTTGCGAAGGGTCGAGATGGGCTTCAGATATCCGCGTACGGTGACGTCCTCGCCGTTGGACATGCCACCCTCGATACCGCCGGCATTGTTGCGCTCGCGCGTGAACCGGGTATCCCGATGGCCGTTCTCTTCCGGCGTGGCGTAGCCAATGGCGTCGTGCACCGCCGATCCAACCGAGCCGGCCGCCGTGACGCCTCGCCCGATCTCGACGGCCTTCACCGCCTGCAGGCTCATAACTGCCTGTGCAAGCAGGCCGTCCAGCCGCTCATCCCAGTTGGTATGCGTGCCGATTCCGGGTGGAAGTCCGTGCGCCACAACCTCGAAGACCCCACCAACGGTGTCGCCGGTGCGCAGCACGCCGTCCACCTCGCCCTTCATGGAGCGCTCCGTCTCGGGATCAATGCAGTTGAGCAGCACGGAATCGCGCCCGGCAACGGCCGTAATCTCATCCCACAGATAGGGCCGGGTGAGTTCGACCTCGCCGACGCGCACCACGTGAGAGAGCACGGTGACCCCGAGCGGGCGCAGCAACAGTTTGGCGAAGGCACCCGCGGCAACACGGGCACTGCTCTCCCGCGCGGAGGCCCGCTCCAGGATGTAACGAGCATCCGGAAAGTTATATTTGAGCGCCCCGGCCAGGTCGGCATGACCCGGCCTCGGCGAAGCAACGGCCTTATGCTTTTCCGGATCGCCGGCCGCCACGGGAAGGATCTCCTCCCAATTTTTCCAGTCGCGATTGACGATGGTGAGCGCAATGGGTGACCCGATTGTCTTGCCGTGGCGTACTCCGGAGAGGATGTGGGCCGCATCCGTCTCAATACGCATACGGCCGCCGCGGCCATAGCCCTGCTGCCGCCGCCAGAGCTCCCGCGCTATAAAAGACTCGTCCACAGGGACGCCGGCCGGCATGCCGCTGAGCATCGCGACCAGCGCCTCACCGTGGCTCTCACCGGCTGTACTGAAACGTAGCATGGCTCTCCACAGTGCTTCAAAGCTGATTGTAATCAACGCGTGCAGCGATGCAGCAGTGGCCGTGCGGACCCGCATCGCCGAAGGTGTCATTGCGCCTCGGCAGCGATCACGATTAGTCTTAGCCAGCACACGACGCGGCATGAGACCGGAAAACCCCATCCCGGAGCAATTGGAAGAGGTTGAGCAGGAG
>CAXTSF010000231.1:0-4447 GCA_964246865.1 uncultured Terriglobus sp. | reverse complement strand
GCTGGGCGGCAGCGTTGCCCACGAACGCTTCTCAAAACGTCTCGGCGAGCTCCGGCTTGGCCAGGTGCTCGACATTGTGCCGAACCATATGTCCGTGCACCGCGACAACCGCATGTGGTGGGATGTGCTGGAGAATGGCCCTGCAAGCCGCTTCTCAAGCTTCTTCGATGTGGACTGGAACTCGGCGGAGGAGAAGCTGCGGGACAAAGTGCTGATGCCGGTGCTGGGAGATCAGTACGGACGTGTGCTGTCGCGCGGTGAGATCAAAATTACGCGCGAGGGTACCAATTTTCTGGTTAAGTATTTTGACCAGGCGTTCCCTGTTGCGCCGCGGTCGCTCTGCCCTCTGCTCTCGCGCGCAGCCGCGGCAAGCCACTCCGACGAGCTCAGTTTTCTGGCGGAGTCCTTTTCGCGCCTGCCCTCCCCTGACTCGACCGACCGCCATGTGCAGCTGACGAGAAACCGCGACAAGATGGTCCTGCTTGGGCTGCTCTCGCGCTTGTGTGAGGAGCAGCAGAATGTGTGCGGCGCCATCGACGATGCCATTGAAGAACTCAACGGCAATGTCGACGCGCTCGACGAAGTGCTGAATCAGCAGAACTTCCGGCTGGCCTACTGGCGTACGTCGAATGAGGAGCTTGGTTATCGCCGCTTCTTCGACGTGAACTCGTTGATCGGCCTGCGCATGGAACGTGAGCACGTCTTCAATGAAACGCACGAACTGATCCTGCACTGGCTGGACCGCGGCCTTCTGGACGGTGTGCGCATCGATCACCCGGATGGACTGCGTGATCCGAAGCAGTACCTCCAGCGGCTCCGCAGGCGTGCCCCCGAGGCATGGATCGTCGCTGAAAAGATCCTCGAGCCGGGTGAGTGGCTCCGCAGCGACTGGCCGATCGAAGGGACCAGCGGCTACGACTTCCTCAATCTCTGCAATGGCCTGCTTGTCTATCCTGACGGCCTTGACCAGCTGACGCGCATCTATGCCGACTTCACACGTCAACCAACCGACTTCAGCGAGATCTCTTTCGAGAAGAAGTCGACGATTGCAAAGGAATCGCTGGCGAGCGACGTCAACCGCCTCACCAATTTATTCATCACCATCTGTGAGACAAACCGGGACAGCCGGGACTACACACGTGCACAGATCCGCCGGGCCATCCGTAATGTGGCGGCATGCTTCTCGATCTATCGCACCTATGTGGTCGCGGACCGCAATGAGATTACCGATCAGGACCGTGAAGGAATCGGCTCCGCCATCGACGAGGCAAAGCGGCGCAAGCCCGATATCGACGCCGGTCTGTTTGACTTCATGGCGCAGATCCTGACCCTCCGCATCACGGGGTCAAAAGAAGCGGAGTTCGTTGCACGCTTCCAGCAGTTCACCTCACCGGTCATGGCCAAAGGCGTCGAGGACACCGCGTTTTATTGCTTCAACCGGCTTACGTCCCTGTGTGAGGTCGGTGGTGACCCGGGCCGGCGAGGTGTGTCGATCGACGAGTTCCACGCCTTCAACGAGCACATGCAGGCGACATTCCCGTCCACGATGGTGACGCTCTCCACGCACGATACCAAGCGCGCCGACGACGTTCGCGCACGGCTCGCCGTGCTCTCCGAAGCACCGGCACGCTGGGCCGCCAAGCTGAAACGCTGGTCTCGGCAGAACGCACGCTTTCGCACGGGCCGCTACCCGGATCCAAACACCGAATATTTCCTGTACCAGACCCTGATCGGCGCATGGCCCATCGATGCGGAGCGCGTGAAGGCCTACATGCTCAAGGCGATGCGTGAAGCCAAGCTGGAGACGTCATGGACGGGCAGCAACACGGAGTTTGAAAAAGCTGTAGACCGTTTCATCGAGGCCATCCTGAACGAGAATAGCTTCGTTGCCGATCTCGAGCAGTTCGTGGATCGCATCAATCTCGACGGGCGCATCAACTCACTCACGCAAACCCTGTTCAAGTGCACGGCGCCTGGCGTGCCGGACCTGTATCAGGGCGGTGAGCTCTGGGATCACTCGCTGGTGGACCCGGACAACCGCCGTCCTGTGGATTACAATCTCCGGCGGCAGCTGCTGGGCGAGATGCAGGACAGGCCTGCGGGTCAGGTAGTCGCCTCCGTTCGTACACGCTTCGAGGATGGCTCGCCGAAGCTCTGGACCATTACGCAGGCGCTGCATCTCCGAAAGGAGAGGCCCGCCAGTTTCGGAGGTGAGGCCGGCTACACACCTCTGCGCGCGTCCGGCCCGAAGGCCGGCCACCTTGTCGCGTTCATGCGCGGCAACGACGTGATTGCGATCGGCCAGCGTGAGCCGCACCGCCTCTCGCAGCGGTGGAGCGGCACCACGCTCAGCGTGCCGCCAGGGCGCTGGGTCAACCGGTTGACTGGCGAGCAGATCCAGGGTGGAGTCAACCTTCGCGTGAGCGCACTTCTGGAACAATTTCCAGTGGCTCTGCTGGTCTGCGAGCAAACAGAGACCGCCCTCGCATCTCAGGCCGCTACAGAGCCATTCACCACTCACTAGTCAGAGAAGAAAGAAGACACACATGCACCATTTTTCAGTTTGGGCACCCGACCGCAAAAAAGTCGCACTTCGCATCAACGGAACGGACGTGCCCATGACGGGTCCGTCGCCGCTTGGGATATGGGATCTGGACGTGGAGGAGGCCAACCACGGCACCGACTACGCTTTCCTGCTGGACGACGATGAGAAGCCATACCCGGATCCACGCTCGGAGTGGCAGCCAAAAGATGTGCACTCCTCATCACGTGTGTATAGCCATACCGTGTTCCCCTGGACGGACGGTAACTTCCGCGCGATTCCCCTGCCTTCCGCCATCTTCTACGAGATGCATCTGGGCACCTTCACGCCTGCCGGCACACTGGACTCCGCGATTGAGAAGCTCGATTACCTGGTCGACCTCGGCATTACGCACCTCGAGATTCTGCCTATCGCCTCGTTTGATGGGGACTTCTCCTGGGGCTACGACGGCGTTGCGCCCTATGCGCCGGATGAGTGCTACGGCGGACCGGATGCCGTAAAGCGCTTTGTCGACGCATGCCACGGCAAGGGGCTTGCCGTAGTTCTGGACGTGGTCTACAACCACTTTGGTCCGAGTGGTAACTACACCGGTAATTTCGGCCCGTACATCACAGAACGGCATCACACGCCATGGGGTGCGGCCATCAACTTTGAAGAGGCCGGCTCCGACCGCGTCCGCCGCTACTTCATCGACAATGCGCTGATGTGGCTGCGGGATTTCCACTTCGATGGCCTGCGCCTGGACGCCACACACGAGCTCATCGACCGCTCCGCCATGCACTTTCTGGAGCAACTGTCGCGCGAGGTGGAGGACCTTTCCGCCTCAGTGGGACGGGCGCTGTTTCTTGTCGCGGAGAGTGACCTGAACAATCCGCTCGTTGTTACGCCGCGCGAGGCAAATGGCTATGGCATGGACGCGCAATGGAGCGACGACTTTCAGCATGCGCTGTTTGCTCTCCTGGCAGATGAGACGGGCGGGTACTTCGTCGACTTTGGATCGATCGAGCAGCTGGCCAGCGCGCTGAAGAACGTCTTCGTCTACGCGGGGAACTACTCGGAGTACCGTCAACGCACCCACGGCCGCGTCGTTCAGAACCTCTCCTACCATCATTTCGTGGGCTTCATCCAAAACCACGATCAGATCGGCAATCGCGCTAAAGGCGACCGCGTGGAGCACGTCGTCGGCATGGAAAAGGCGAGGCTTGCCGCGGCGATCGTCTTCACCGCTCCATTCCTGCCGATGATTTTCATGGGCGAGGAGTGGGCCGCGAGCACACCATGGATGTTCTTTGCCGATCATGCCGACGAAGATCTGAGCCGCGCCGTTTCAGAAGGCCGTAAGCGTGAGTTCAGTTCCTTTGGATGGGACGAGACTGCAATCCCGGATCCGGTTTCGCGCGAGACCTTCGAGCGATCGAAGCTGAAGTGGGAAGAATTGCAACAGCCTCAGCACCATGCCATGCACACCTGGTATCGCAGCCTGATCCATCTTCGGCGCAAGGTGCTCGCCCTCAACCTGGGCGACCAAAACCGGCATCATGTCTGCTTTGACGAGAACGAGCGATGGATCACCACAGCGCGGGGGAACATACATACCCTGATGAACTTCTCCAGCGAAGAACAGCGATTTGTACTGCCGCATGGCAGTTTGCTTTTACTAAGCAGCGGCGCGGCACCGGAGAGGGAGGGTGAGCAGCTCACCGTGCCAGCCTGCACCGTCGCGATCTATGAGGTGCCCGTCGCCTCTCTTTCCCAATCCACGGCCACGGCGGTGCGCGCGGTTTCAGGGGCCTGAAACCGCCGCCATGCCAGACGAAACTTTTACTTCACCCGCGTACGTCTTTCAGATGTCGGCCAGCGTCCCCGCCACACGGCGATTGCCGCGACGACGACGCCGAGCATGAG
>CAXTSF010000230.1:0-4452 GCA_964246865.1 uncultured Terriglobus sp. | reverse complement strand
GCGTCCGTGGTGACGGTGGCGAATAGCGCGGAGTTGGCGATGCCGAAGCGCACCTCCTTACCTTCCATGTTGCCGCCGGATTGCGTCGCCGTAACGGTCTGGTCGACGTGCGAGAGGAGTGGATTGCCCTTCGACTCTGCCCAATACGTCGTGAGCGTACCGGCGAACCAGAGGACGACCATGGCGGCGAGCACCGCCCACCCATGACGCGGCGAGCCGACCATCTGCCCGAGCGTGACGGCCAGACCCGCGGGAATCAGAAAGATCGAGAGCATCTGCAGGAAGTTGGAGAGCGGCGTCGGGTTCTCAAAGGGGTGGGCGCTGTTTGCATTGAAGAAGCCGCCGCCATTCGTGCCAAGCATTTTGATCGCCTCCTGTGAGGCGACCGGTCCCTGCGCAATCGTCTGTGTGGCGACGGTGGTGGTCTTGCCGTCGGCGCCGGTCGCCTTCTGCGGCTCGACGAGCTTCACCGTATCGAATGGCTTGAGATTCTGCACAACACCCTGCGAGACAAGCAGGAGCGCAAAGACGGCTGAGAAGGGCAGGAGGATCCACAGCGTGCCGCGGGTCAGGTCGACCCAGAAGTTGCCGAGGGTGGTCATCTCACGGCGCGCGATGCCGCGCATAAACGCGACAGCCAGTGCCAGCCCGACAGCGGCAGACCAGAAGTTGTGCGTGGCCAGACCGAGCATCTGCGTGAGATAGCTCATCGTGGACTCGGGAACGTACGACTGCCAGTTGGTATTGGTCGTGAATGAGATGGCCGTGTTGAGGGCGAGTGCTGGTTCCACGGCAGACAGGTGCTGCGGGTTGAGTGGAAGCAGGTGTTGCAGTCGTTCGACAAGATACGTGAGGATGAGCGTCGCAGCGCTGAAGATCAGCATGGCAACGGCGTACTCGGTCCAGCGCATCTCCTCGTCCGCTTTCACGCCGGTGGCACGGTAGAGCAGGCGCTCCACGGGCAGCAGAATGGGATCGAGAAAGGTCCGCCGCCGCTCGAAGACCCGTGTCATATAGGTACCCATCGGCTTGCTGAGGAGCAGCACGGACGCGATGAAGAGGCCGATCTGAAGCCAACCATTCAGGGTCATCTAGAACTTCTCCGGACGCAGCAGGGCATATACGAGATAAACCATCAGAAGCGCGGCAAGCGCGAGCAGGATCACATTGAGAATCACGAGCGGTGGCCTTTCAGAGCATCACACCCGCGCGTGTAGGCAAGTGCGAGCGCGAAGCAGGAAAAGAACGCGATAAGCGCGACGGCATCGAGCATAGAGTCTCCAGGTGCGCTCCCCAGCTTTGCTGACTTGCTTACCGGGCGAAGGGGAGGACAGCGCGGCAGGGTTTCGCAATCTGCGAAAGCAGGCAGGCATCTCAGGCATTGGGCAGAACGCTCTGACATGCCATGTTGGCTTAGAACTTCACGAGGATGGCGGCGGTGGCGCGGTTCTCGCTCCGGCGCAGGTCAGGTGTAAAGCCAGTAACCGCCGAACCCAGGGGCGTAACGTTGCCGCCCGGGGGCGTGACTCCGCCCGGCCCGGAGAAGTACGGCACACTGGCCTCGCGATGGTTGTACTCCAGCCTCCACGTGATGTACTGGCTAGGCATCCAGTCCGCTGTTACCGACGCATCGTAGGCTTTGAACTGATCACCTGGATTCTCGGTGAAGTAGGGTGTGCCGGAGGCCGCCGTGGCACCGTTGATCGGTGGGAGCAGAACGAGGTAGCGGCCGGGATTATTGATCTTGCCGCCACCCAGCGTCATGGCGTAACGGTCCCGGTCAAACCAGAAGCGGTTGTAGGCCATAAAGCCGACGAAGCTCTGCTTGGGGCCGTTCTTGCCATTGCCGAAGCAGCTGACACCACCGCCGGATTCGCAGCCCAGATCCCCCGTGACCGTAGCCGCCATCTTGCTCACGAAGCTGCTTTGACGGTCCCAGTATTTGTACTGAACGCTATCGTCCGTGTGGAAGCGGGTCCGGCCCTTCACGCCCAGCGCATCGCGCCCTACCGCATATTGGTTACCAACGATCGACCACTTACCGTTCGGTCGATACAGGATCTGCCCACCGATACCGGGACGGCTGTTGAAGCGGCCATACGACTGCCAGCCGTTGATGAACCACGGCTCGATCTTGAGCTTGTTGGTGACAAAGAACTGAGCACGCACACCGTTGAAGAACCACGGTGTATTCGACGAAACATACGACGGCTGATAGGCCCAGTTGTCGAACTGGTAGTACGAGAACAGACCGATATACGACATGAAGATGCCGGCGTCCACGTTGATGCCGCGCATCTTGTTGAAGTGGTAGCCGCCGTACGCCTCGGAAAGGTAGCGGTAGGCGTTATCCAGGTTCCACTGGCCGCGCGCAGGGCTGGCGTCATTGCGCGGCGTGGTCTGTGAGTACAGACCGAACTGTGTCATCACGCGCGCGCGCACATTGTCATAGTGGAAGTCGCCGCCGACACCAAGCTGCGTGATCTGCACCTCGTTGGCTCGGAAGATCTCGCTCGAACCGCCGATCGTATCGTCCTGCGGATGGCGAAAGTCGTAGGTGTAGTTCACGTCTGAACGGATCTCCGGCGTGAAGAACTTCGAGTCGAAGGCGGGCGTGATCGTACGGGGACTGCCGGTCAGCCAGGTGAAGTCGGCGAACGCGAAAGGCTCCGTATCGTTGAAGGCCGGGGCCGCAGTGGTGCCATGGTTCTCGACCTTCTGCGCATTGCTGGCCTCCGTGGTGTTCTCAGCGCTGGCGGCAACCGCAGTTGGATTGGCGGCCGTACTTGGAACCGCGGAGGCCGCCGTCGCAGGAGGGGCAGAGACTGCAGACGCTCCGCTCTGCTGCTGCTGAGCCGCCATGTTCTGTTTCAACGTGCGGATTTGCTCCTGAAGGTTATCGAGCTGCTGCTGCAGCTGCTCAACCGTGGGTGTGCCCTGCACGGGCCCGGCCTGGGTGCCACTTATCTGCGGCGATGTTCCCGGGGCGGGGGTAGCGTGCGCAGACACAGCCGTCTGAGCATAGGTGGATTGTCCGAGAGCGAAGGAGGAGGCAAGTATGGGAAGGGCGAGGGTACTGCGGACGAAAGACATATGACTCCCATCCGCAAGTAGAACGTTCTCCCGCGTAAAAGTGGGTATGGAAGTCGTTAGGAAGTTGTTAGAGCGCTCCCTCCACGGTAGCGGCTACAGTTCGTCTACTCCCTGCGGCAAAAAGCGGTAGCCGACCCAGGGCTCATTCCGGATGTAGCGTTGCTCCTCGGTGAGCTCAATCTTCTTCCGCAGACCACCGATCAGGACGCGAAGCGACTCGGGCGAGCGATCCCCTGTCGAGCCCCAGATGCCGCGCGCGAGCGTGCGGTGGGTGAGTACGCGGCCCGGCGAACGGGCAAAGAGCAGAAGCAGGGTGAACTCCTTGGGCGTCAGGTGAAGCCGGTCGCCCCGCAGCAGGACATAGTACGTGTCGGTGTCGATAGTGAAGTCGCCCACCTCGATATGTGTGCTCGTGTCCGGGCTCGCGGTGGGTGCGCGCCTGAGTTGGGCGCGGACACGGGCCAGCAGTTCGGGCGTGCTGAATGGCTTTGTCAGGTAGTCGTCCGCGCCCTCATCCAGAGCCGACACTTTCATGGTTTCGGTATCGCGCACGCTGAGCACGATGATGGGCGTCGGCGCGAGAAGGCGGATGGCCCTGGTGAGTTCAATGCCGTCCATGACCGGCATGGCAAGATCTGTGATAACGATGTCCGGATGGTCGCTCTTGAAGCGTTCCAGCGCCTCGGCCCCGTCGCCCGCAATGGAGACGTTGTATCCACCGCTCTGCATGGCCATGCGGAGCATGCGGGTGATCTGCCGCTCGTCGTCGACGATAAGAATGCGTTTCGCGGGGTTCACTGATTCTCTTCCTGGGTGACGATGTGAAGGTCGACGTGAGGCGCTTCAGACATGAACTTTCCAATCGCCAAGTAATAGAGATACTTGCGCAGGCCGTGCAGGGCGGAGCGGCCAAAAATTGCCTGCGTAATCCGTTGCTCTTTCACAAATCCCGCGGTTGCGGCAGCAACACTTTTCCCCGTAAGGGAGACGATCTTCGCGCCAAGGTTGGAGGCAAACTGCAAGTGGCTGTCGAGGGTCTTGCGGCGCTCGGGCTCGCTGTCACGGTCGCTGGCAACATGGATCACATACAGCTCGCCGCCCAGTCCTTCGGCAAGACGAGCGCCACGGGCGATGAGATCTCTCGCCTGTGGGTTCGCGCTGATGCAAACAGCAACCCGCTCCACCACGGACCACTGCGCACCGAGTTTCTTGCGGCGCACGTAGTCATCGAGCGTCCGGTCCACGGCCCGGGTGACACGCTGCAGAGCCATCTCACGGAGCGCAATCAGGTTTCCGCGGCGGAAAAAATTGGAGAGAGCGCGCTCCACTCGTTCCATGGGGTAAATGTCGCCCCGGCGC
>CAXTSF010000229.1:2387-4484 GCA_964246865.1 uncultured Terriglobus sp. | reverse complement strand
GGTTGTCAAGAAGGGTCTGTTGCGCGAAGACGACGTCTATATAGCTGACCAGCCGGGCTTTGTAGCTATTGCTGGCTATCTCCGCGGAGCGGCGGGCGCTGTCGACGACGGCGGCCTCGTCAGCAGTTTGCCGGGTGAGGAAGTGGATGGCCGAGAGCTGGTCTTCCACGTCGCCGTAGCCGACGAGGACAGCCTTCTCATAGACGTCGACGGCCTGACGAAAGACGGCGTTGGCCTGATCGACGTTGGCGCGGAGAAGTCCGCCGGTGAAGATGGGAGTTGCGGCCGAGCCGACGAGAGAGGCGATGGAATTCTGCCAGGAGAAGACCTTCGCGGGGTCGACGCTCTCAAAGCCGGCAAAGCCGGTGAGTGCGAAGCGGGGATAGTAGGCGGCCTTGGAGACGCCGATCTGCTCACTGGCGGCGGCGGCGCGGCGCTCAGCGGCGAGGATGTCCGGACGCCTCTGGAGCAGCGTGGCGGGCAGGCCGGGAGGGATGACGGGCTGGCTCTGCGGTGTGTCTGTGGCTGCAATGTGGAAGCCCTCGGCGGGGATCCCGGCGAGCACGGCGATCCCGTGTTCCGATTGGGAGCGACGGAGTTCGATCAGCTCCATCTGGGCGCGGGACTGGTCGAGCAAGGCCTGGGACTGCCTGACGGCGAGCTCGCTGATGAGGCCCTTGCGGAACTGGTCGGTGGTGACCTCAAAGCCGCGCTGCAGGTCCTTCTGGGTGTCCGAAACGATTTTCGCTTCGGCATCGGACTCGCGGAGGACGTAGTAGAACGTGGCGAGGCCCGTGGTGATGGTGAGCTGGACGAAGTGGAGGTCGTCAACGGTGGCCTGCTGGTTGGCGGTGGCGGACTGGACCTGACGCCGGATGCGTCCCCAGGCGTCGACCTCATAGCCGAAGGTAATAGGCAGCTGGAGGTCGTTGTAGGTCGCGGCGCGGCCACCGGTGTTGCCGTTGTTGGGGCGAGTCTGCGCCTCGCGGGTGCGGCCATAGGAGGGCTGCGCCGCGATGGTCGGATAGCGATAAGAACCGTAGACGCGACGGATGGCATCGGCCTGATCGACGCGTGCGATGGCGGCCTTAATGTCGTAGTTGGCGGCCATGGCCTTGGTTTCGAGATCGGTAAGGATGGCGTCGTGAAAGACCTGCCACCAGTCCTGCGGGGAGGGCATGCCGGTGCCGGCGGCGTGCTCGCCCTCAAAGGTGGGTGGCACGGGGGCCATCGGGCGGCGATAGTTGGGGCCGACCATGCAGCCGGAGAGGGCCGCGCTGAGGAAGAGAGAGGTTGCGAGGCGCTGCAGTTTCAGGAGGGCGTGTGGGCTCATTGGGCACTTCCCTTCGCGGGCGCGGGTTGTGCCGGTGGCGAGGCACCTGCAGAGGGTGGCGGAGCGGAAGCGGCCTGCGGGGCGACGGTCATGCCCTCCACAAGAAAGTCGGGTGGGTTGGCAATGATGTGGTCGGATTCGGAGACACCGGAAGCAATCTCGACGTTGTTGCCGAGGTCGCGGCCAATGGCCACCTTGCGCAGGTGGACGTGGTTTGCGCCGTCAACGACGGCCACCTGCGGACCCGCTGCCTGGAAGAGCACTGTGCCGGTGGGGATAAGCAGAAGGTGCGACTGCGCCGGGAGCCTGAAGTGGACCTGGCCGTAGGCGCCGGGGATGAGCTTGCCATCGGGGTTTGGGACGTCGACCTCGACGAGCAGGGTGCGCGTGGCGAGGTCGATAGCGTGGTCGGTGCGGACGACGGCACCCCGGAAGGTCTGGCCGGGGATGGCGGTGAGATTGAAGTCGACGGGATCGCGGAGCTTAATCTGCTGGCTGTACGCCTCCGGGACGGAGACAAAGATGCGCATGGTACTGGTGCGGGCGACGTGGAAGAGCTCGGAGCCGACGCCGCTGTTGCCGGCGTTGACGAGGTCGCCGATGTTGACGCGGCGCTGGGTGACGGTGCCGTCAAAGGGCGCGATGATCTTCTCATAGACCTGCTGCTGCTGGAGCTGGGCAACGTCAGCCTCGGCGGCGGTGACATTGGCCTGCTGCGCAGCGAGGTTCTGGGTGGTCTGATCGACCTCCTGCTGGGCGACGGA
>CAXTSF010000229.1:0-2377 GCA_964246865.1 uncultured Terriglobus sp. | reverse complement strand
GATGAGCTCCTGATAGCGCTGATTGGTGGTGCCGGCAAGCGTCAGATTAGAGCGGTACTGGGTGAGCACGGCTCGCGACCGGGCCAGCTGGTGGTCAACCTCAGGGGAGTCGATGATGGCGAGGAGCTGGCCGGAGCGCACGTGCCTGCCGATATCGGCGTACCAGGCGCGGACGTAGCCGCTGACGCGGGGGTAGAGCGGCGCATCGTCCAGCGCCTGCAGCGTTGCGGGCAAGGTCAGCTGGTCGGTGGCGTCGCCGGCCTTGGTCTGCATAAGCGTGACGGGCAGAGCGACGGCGGCCTGCGTGGAGCTTTGCAGAGCGCTCTCCTGCCTGCGGCGGCCCATCCAGGTGAGCAGGCCGGAGATGCAAAGCACCACGGGGATGATGAGGAACCAGAGCAGACGGCGGGAGGATCCGCTGTGGGTGCCGGGATGAGCGGGATGCTCCTGGACGGATGGCGGTGGTGCGGGCAGGCTGTGCTGCGCCGGGTTCACAGGCGTGTCGTTAGACATGGGCGGGTTCCTTTGCGGATTTGGCGGGCTGCGGCCCATGGCCGCGTATCAGGGCGAAGACCGTGGGTACGAAGAAGAGAGTGGCAATGGTGGCGAAGAGGAGGCCGCCGATAACGGCGCGGCCGAGGGGTGCATTCTGCTCGCCGCCCTCGCCAAGGCCGAGTGCCATAGGGATCATGCCGATCATCATGGCAAGGGCGGTCATCATGACAGGACGGAGGCGGGTGGCGCCGGCCTCCATCGCGGCTTGAAGGGCGTTCTTGTTTTCGGCGAAGCGCTCGTTCGCGAAAGTGATGACGAGAACACTGTTGGAGGTGGCAACGCCGATGGACATGATGGCGCCCATCAGCGCGGGCACGCTGAGCGAGGTGTGCGTGAGGAAGAGCATCCAGCAGATGCCGGCAAGCGCGCCCGGCAGAGCCGTGATGATGATGAACGCCTCACTCCAGGACTGAAAGTTGACGACCAGGAGGAGATAGACGAGTGCAACGGCAAAGGCCAGACCGGCGAATAGACCAGTGAAGGCGGAGTGCATGGTGGCGACCTGGCCGCGCGTGACAAGGCGGCTGCCCGTGGGCAGGTGGGCAGAGGCGGCTTTGGTGATCTTGTCCACCGCCGTGGCGACCGTGCCCAGGTCCGAGCCCTGGACGCTGGCGTAGATATCGATAACGGGCTGCACGTTGTAGTGGCTGGCAACGGCCGGCTCCTGCATGGCATGCATGGCGGTCATGTTCTGGAAGAGCTGCGGCGGGCCGCCGGCCGTGCCCGTAACCGGAATAGTCCGCAGAGCGTCAACGGAGTCCACGCGGTACTGCGGTGCCTGCACGGCGATGTTGTAGGAGACGCCGTTGACGGGGTTGAGCCAGAGATTGGGACTGGTCTGAAAGGAGGAGCTGAGTGTGACAAGGAGGCTGGTGGAGACGTCGCGCGCGGTGAGGCCGAGCTGCTGCGAACGGACGCGATCGAGGTCGAACTGCAGGCGGGGCTGGTCCATGAGCTGCTGCACGTGGACGTCAGCGGCACCGGGAACAGAGCGGAGCTGCTCGGCGATTTGCGAGGCGAGGGCGAAGTTGGCGTTGACGTTTTTGCCGACGATCTGGAGGTCGACGGGTGCGGGCAGGCCAAAGTTGAGGGTCTGGCTGACGATGTCGGCGGGCTGGAAGAAGAACTCGTTGCCGGGGAAGGCCTTGGGGAGTTCATTGCGGAGCATGGCGACGTAGTCGGCGGTGGGCCGGTGCTTCGGAGTGAGCGAGCCGAGGATCTCTGCGTCGGCGCTGCCGATGACGCCGCTGTTGCTGTAGGTGAGATTGATGCCGCTGGTGGGAAGGCCAATGTTGTCGAGCAGGCCTGCGACCTCCGAAGCGGGGATGCGGGTGCGAATGTAGCGCTCGACCTGGTCGACAAGGCGCGCGGTCTCCTCGATGCGGGTGCCGGTTTTGGCACGCATGTGAAGACGGAACTGGCCGGCATCGACGGTGGGAAAGAAGTCACTGCCAATGACGGGCTCAAGGAGGAGGCTGGCGAGGCAAAACACGCCGAAGCAGATGACGAAGAGGACGCGACGGCGGATACAGAGATCGAGGATGCGGCTGTAGCCCTCGCGGAAGCGGTCAAAGGCGTGTTCAAAGCGGTTGTGAAGACGGCCAAACCAGTTGGTCTGCGCTTCGCCTCGCTCGATGCGACGCTTCTGCTCAATCTCTTTCCGCATGAGGAACATGACAGAGGTGGGGATGATGGTACGGGAGAAGAAGTAGGAGGCAAGGAGAGCAAAGACGACGGCCTCCGCGAGCGGCACAAAGAGGAAGTGAGGCACCCCGCTGAGGAAAAACATGGGAATAAAGACAATGCAGATGCAAATGGTGGA
>CAXTSF010000228.1:2865-4490 GCA_964246865.1 uncultured Terriglobus sp. | reverse complement strand
CACCGTGGCAAGCTTGGCCGCGGCTTCGGCAGCCTACTGCCGGCCAAAGCGATACACGACACCCACGTTGACACCTAAGTTGTTCTGCACCGTATTGCCGAAGGTCGTGCCGAGATAGGTGGGCTGCACCCGGATGGCGAAGTTGTTGTACAGGTTGTAGTCAAGGTTGACGCCAACCGAGAAGACGGGCTTTGCGTTCGAATCGGGCCACATGCCGAGATCCGTCGAGCGCAAACCCTTCGCGTCGCCACCAAACTTGCTCAGAGCTGAGCCCACCAGGGCCACACCGCTGACCGTGTACTTTTCCTGTGCGTAGAACCGGTACTGCGCGCCGCCCATAAAGGTGTACTCGCTGATCTGCGGCCGGAAAACGTTGTTGAGCGAAAAGACATTCGGGATTTTGGCATTGCCGTAGTGGCCGCGTACGTCACCGACGATCGACAGCTTGGGATTCAGTGCGTACGCTGCTGACGTGAAGAAGTTGACCTCGTTGTTCTTCTGCAGATGCTCTCCGGAGCGGAACCGCAGATAGCCGCCGCCGCCGGCCACCTCCCAACGGTGCGAATAGGCGTCCTGGATGTTGCGCTGAATGCGTGCCTGGCGGTTTGCATTGCGGCGGTTTCGCCGTGCGGTCTGCGCCTGCGTAACGGGAAGAGCGGCGGTGAGTAGAAATATGGCCACGAGCGAGCGCGGCATAATCGCGGTGGAACGGAACATCAACCAATACTCCTCAGAAGCGGCTGGGCTTGCTACGTTGGACTCCTGCCCATGCGCATCGGCACACTTGAAGGCGCAACCTTTGTATTAGAACATCCGCTGTAATTCCGTGCCCGCCGTCCGGCTCGATTTCAAGAGAGCATGCCCAGACCCAACCAGACGCCAAGAAAGCCGAACAGCAAACGTCGCGGCTCCGTTTTTTCCGGAGGCGTCGGTCGCCTCCTGTCCGGTGTGCTGCTTGGCATGCTCCTGGCCGTGGCAGGCGCGGTCGTGTACTTCGCATCCGGCGCGAGTGCCATCACAGTGACCGACCGGTCTGCGGCGTGGGAGTATCCCGTGCGCAGCCTTTCCATGCACGCACGAAGCAGCGCACTCACGCGGGATCCACCCTTCCCTGCCAGTGAGGACGCCTTTGAGGCAGGTGCACGCGTCTACCATGCGCAATGCGCACAGTGCCACGGCACACCCGCCCATGAGGCGATGCTCGGCAGGAACATGGCTCCACGGGCGCAGCAGTTCTTCTCCGTGCGCGACCGGAAGGCGACCTCCGCGCAGTCTGCGGGTGAACTCTACTGGAAGACCGCCTTCGGCCTGCGCCGCAGCGGTATGCCCGCGTACAAGAACACGCTCACCGACACGCAACTCTGGCAGACCAGCCTTTTGCTTCACAGTGCCAATGAGGATCTGCCCGATCCCGTACGAGCCCTGCTGACGGAACAGCCCTCGCATGCGGAGAGCGGTCAACCTACCGCAGCGCGTACGTCAGCCCCGTGATGAACTGCAGGCTGTTTTTCTGATAGCCGTCAGCTGGATTATTCAGAAAGCTGTCTGTAGCCGAGAAGTTCATCGCGAGCCGGCGGAATACGGGAACCACGAGCGAAGCATTTCCATTGGCTGAGTAAGCGTTC
>CAXTSF010000228.1:0-2855 GCA_964246865.1 uncultured Terriglobus sp. | reverse complement strand
AGGTTATTCCACGCGGGTGCGATGGATGCGCCCTCGGTGAAGACGATCGTCCGGGGCAGCACTCGCCGGTAGCTTTCCGCAAATGTGGAGCCGATGAGATCGTTGGTTGTTCCGTTGTTGAACTGCTGCTTTTCGTAGTGGATGTCTGCCTTCAAATCCAGCTGCTGCGTCTCTGTGCTGAACGGTGTGTAGCCCGCTCCAAGACCGTAGATCTGCTGCAGATCGAGGCCCTGCGCATAGTTGTGGTCGAATGCAAGCTGGCCGAGCGCGTACCACTTGCGGGAGAAGTACTGGTCGCGCTCCGCATCGGCGTGGAGAATATTCGTCCTCACCACTGAGTCGGGTAGCCGGGGCGTCACCGGAGGCAGGATCGGCGTCGTCAACGTGCCGTAGCTCTCCTGAAAGTTCGCCGTCGTCTTGTTGCGCGCACGGAAGAAGGTAAGCACGGGCACCTGCCGAAAGAGAGAAAAGCCACCGGAGAAGGTGCCGCCATGCTCGGTCGCCTGAATCAGGGTGGCACCGAGATTTACCGAGCCGTTCCACCTATGCAGGAAGCCGACATCCTGCGCGAGTTCATTCTGAAAACTTGCTCCATCCACGATGTAAGCAACACTGGCCACGGGGATGGGCGGTGCCTGCTCTCCCGAGAGGCTGCGCAGGACGACACCGGCTTCCGTCACATCGATCTTCGCGGGTACCACCTTGCGCGACTCGGCAAGGGGTGTGTGATGTTGCAGAACCGCGAAGTCCCCATTGGTGCGCAGCTCCTTAACGTTGTCCAGCGTCACGGTGATCTCGCCGGCCATATCGCTGCGAAACACTACACTGTTGCCAACGCCACGCACCAGTAATCCGCTCAACTGATCGCCGTTGGTGAAGACCAGCACGTCTTTTGGTGGCTCGGGTGCCTTGCCCTGCGCTGCCGCACACCCGGTCGACAGCAGTACAAAAAGGAAAGCCAGCCCGCGTTGTTGCTTCTCCATCGTCACCATCTCCTTGCTTAGGGCATCATCACTCATGGCTTTCCCCGTATGCACGTTTTTTACGAATTTCCGTTGATCATCCACACGCTTGCCGGCGGTCTGCCGATCCATTTGCGGAACACGCTGCCCGCGGCCGCGCGCCTCTCGACGCAGTTCTTCCGCTTCTTTGAGGTGGCCGCCATTGTGCTTGGGGCGCTCGGTGGCGCTTTAGCTGCCCGCCGCGAGGGCCGTACACGGTATGACTTTCTGGGTGTACTCGGCCTGGGCCTTATCTCCGGCGTTGGCGGCGGGATGACAAGGGACGTTCTCATCGGGGACGGTCCGCCGCTCGCGCTCGATCATCCGGTGTATCTCGCGTATGCCCTGCTTGGAGCGGCGCTGGCACTCTTATTCGGGCACACGCTTGGACGGCGCGCTCTTGCCACCATCAATTTTGTCGACGCCCTCGCGCTGGCGTTCTTCACCGTCGCCGGCAGCACGCGAGCGCAGGACGCGGGCCTCGGCTTCCTGCCCTGCTTGCTCCTCGGCATCACCACGGCTGTGGGTGGTGGCTCCTTACGCGATCTCTTTTCCGGACGCACACCACGGGTCTTTCAGGAGGGCGAGTTCTACGCGTTCGTCTCACTCGTAACCGCGCTCATTTTTCTGCTGACACAGAAGACGGGAGTGTCTGTCAATACCTCGGCCAGTCTCGCCACAGGAACGGGCTTTCTGCTGCGCCTGCTCGCCATTCGCTATGGCTGGCGGACGCGGGCCGTGCGCCACATCAGCGATCCGCACTTCTAAGCGGGAGCGCACAATACTCCTGGAAGCAGGCAGCGGCAGGATTTCCAACAAACATGTCGCGCTCGCTCAAAAAACGTGGCCGGAAACTCTCTGTTGCCAAACGTATGTCGATTTGCTTAGTATCGGCCCCGTTACTGAAAAGATCTCTGCCATGCCTTTGCGGAAGGTGCAAGTGCCCAGAGGTGTTATCAGTCGCCGGATGAGCACCGCGCTCACCGAAATGACCGGAGCGTGTTCGATGTCCTGGTACGCCTATTGCATCACCGAGAGAAGCGCATTCCCAGAGCTCTCCCGGCATCGCCGGCCCATGCCTCTCCCAGAGGTGACCGGCCTCTTCGGAAATCAGATCTTTCTCTTTGGAGCCAGTGACCTCGCCGTTGTTGTGTCAGAGCACACGCCGGAAGACTATACCCGCATGGATCAGAACGCGCAGCGCGATCATGCCCGCGTCATCGCGGAATGTTTCCGCCACTCCACCGTTCTCCCTTTCCGCTTTGGAACCCACTTTGACGATGATGACGCTCTGCGGCGCTCGGTGCGCTCCAACCACCGGCAGTTCAGCGCGAATGTCGAACGGCTGCGCGGCAAAGCCGAGATGCACCTGAAGGTACTCGTCGACGACACCTGCCCTGAAGGCCGCAAAATCCTGAACGACCGGGTCGGCAAGGAATACCTCACCAGTCTCCGTGAAAATGCGTTTGCACAGCGAGAGCGCCAGAGCAAGGCACGGGCACTCTCCATCCAGATGCATCGCATGTTCCTCCCCATCGCGGAGGAGATCACCTGCAAGCGCGCCGGCGAAGGCAAGATGCTGCTCGACATCGCGCATTTGATCGATGAGAAGTTCGTCGAGCGGTACCAGAACAAGTACTCATCCGCGCTCACATCGCTCAAGGACTGCCGTTTGCAGCTCTCCGGCCCCTGGCCGCCCTACCACTTTGTGCAACGGAACACTCCGGCGCACTCCTCAGCCGCATAACGCGGCTCCTTAGTAGAAGCATCAAGAGAAAGGGCTCGCCGTGAGGCGAGCCTTTTGTGTTGGTGCAAACCACCCCGTCAATCAAAAAAATAATGACAGAAACAAGC
>CAXTSF010000227.1:1575-4574 GCA_964246865.1 uncultured Terriglobus sp. | reverse complement strand
CGGCGGGGTCGATGTGGTGCGGGGCCGCGCTCTGGGGGGCTTTGCTGCCGAGCGCGCGCATGACGCGCGTGGTGTGTTTGCCGCGGCGCATGGCCATGCGGCCGGTGCGGGAGACCTCAAGGATCCGGTAGCCGCTCTCGGCGAGCACCTGGATGAGGCCCTCGATCTTCGAGGCGCTGCCTGTCATTTCCAGCATGAGTGATTCGGGCGCGAGGTCCACGATACGGGCGCGAAAGACCTCGGCGAGCTCGAAGAGATGCGTGCGGGACGGACTTGCGGAGGCGGGTGGTCCAGCGGCGACCTTGATGAGCGCGAGCTCGCGTATGACGGCCTCGGAACGGCCAACCTCGTCGACGTCGCGCGTGATCTCCAGCTTGTAGAGGGAAGCGCGAATGCGGTGCGCGGCGTTCTCCGGCGCCTCGCAGACGATGGTCATGCGCGAGACCTCCTCGCGCTCTGTTTCACCAACGGTGAGCGAGGCGATGTTGATGTTGAGCCGGCGGAAGAGCGAGGCGACACGGGTGAGGACGCCGGGTTTGTTGTCGACGAGAGCAATAAAGGTGTGCAGCATGAGGGGCCTTTCGGGGAACAGGGAACAAGCAGCAGGTTCTGAAAAGCGGGCTGAAGGCCCGCGCTGTAACAGCCTGGGGCAAAGCCCCAGGGACGGGACAGCCAATGCTGCGGGCTGTAGGCTCGCGTTAGCACAGGCCGGTCCCCGCGCGAACACAACCATTGAGGGATGGACCCCAGCGCGGGATTGACGGTACGCTGTCGGCTATGTCGCAGTCGCTCTCGCTTCTGCTGGTGCACCTGATCTTCAGCACCAAGGATCGCAGGCCATGGCTGAACGATGCGATCCGCCCGGAGATGCAGGCGTACTTGGCATCGGTCGCGGGCAGCGGCGAGAACTACTGCTTTCGCGTTGGCGGCATGGCGGATCATGTTCACGTCGCATTGCTGCTCGCACGAAACCGAACGGTAGCGCAGACCATCGACAAGTTGAAGGTGTCCTCGTCGAAGTGGATCAAGACCCGCGGACCGGAGTTTGCGAGGTTTCGATGGCAGAAGGGGTATGCGGCTTTCTCGGTCGGCCCGGCGGATCGTGAGTCGTTGCTCGCGTACATCGATGGCCAGGCTATCCATCACCAGAGGCGTGATTACCAGGCCGAGATGCGGGCGTTGTTCGCGAAGTATGGTGTTGCGTACGACGAGCGGTTTGTGTGGGATTGACCATTGCATAACGCGGGCCTTCAGCCCGCAAAATCTGTGGTGATGCGTACCTGGGGCGTTGCCCCAGGCTATTCCAGCGCGGGCCCTCAGCCCGCAGATCGGAGGCGTGCGATGGTTTCGGGCGTTGCCCCAGGCTAGGGTAGCGCGTGCCTTCAGCCCGCAATATGTCCGGCCCTGCTCGGTGGCCACAACACCGTATGCACGCTCCGCTATCGGCGATCGCTCCAATCGGCGGGCCACCTAGTCCTCGCTTGTCTCAATCAACGGGTTCGGCCTGCGGACCATGTCGTGCAGCGCGGCACCGGGTGCGATCATGGGGTAGACGCCGTCTTCTTTCTCCACGGCGAAGTTGATGAGGAAGGAGCCGGTGCCGGTGCGGGCGCGGGTGACGGTGGGCAGGACATCGGCGCGGCGGGTGACGGCTGCGCCGGGGATGCCGTGGGCTTCGGCGAGTCTTACGAAGTCGGGCGAGAGGATGGGGGAGGCGGCGTAGTTCTTGTCATAGAAGGCCTCCTGCCACTGGCGCACCATGCCGAGAAAGCCGTTGTTGATCACGGCGATGTTGATGTGCAGCCGCTCTTGCTGAATGGTGGCGAGTTCGCAGGCCGTCATCTGAAAGCCGCCATCACCCGCGATGACCCAGACGTCCTTCTCCGGGCAGGCCATCTTCGCGCCGATGGCGGCGGGCAGGGCGAAGCCCATGGTGCCGAGGCCGCCCGAGGTGACGAGCGTCCGCGTTGCTTCGTGGCGGAAGTACTGTGCCTCCCACATCTGGTGCTGGCCCACGTCGGTGCAGATGATGGTGTTTTCCAGCCGGCCCGCGGCCCTTGCCTCCTGCCAGATGTCGTGGATCACGTGCGCCGCATAGAGGTGGCCGTTGTCCGGCAGGGTAAGAATGTCGCGGACGCTGGCATCGCCCTTGAGGGAGCGGATCTGGTCGCGCCAGGGTCTCGTGGAATCGTCATGCGTTGTTCGCTGGTCGTTGGTCGTGTCGAGTGCGGTCTCGATTTGTTCGAGCACCTGCTTCAGATCGCCGATGAGAGCGACGTCAACTTTCACATTCTTGTTGATCTCGCTGGGGTCGATCTCGATATGGATCTTCTTGGCATTTGGGGCGTAATGGGCGAGGTTGCCGGTGACGCGGTCGTCGAAGCGCATGCCAAAGGCGAGCAGGAGGTCGGCCTGCTGGATGGCGTTGTTAACCCAGGACTCGCCGTGCATGCCCATCATGCCGAGCGCGAGCGGGTGCGAGGCAGGGAAGGCGCCGAGGCCGAGAAGCGTGGTGGCTACGGGGATGCCGTGGCGCTCGGCGAAGGCGACGACTTGCTGCTCGGCCTCGGACTGGATGATGCCGTGGCCGGCAAGGATGACGGGGCGCTGAGAAATCCCGATCAATTCGATGGCGGTCGAAAGATTGCGGGAGAGGTTTGTCTCTGCGGAGTGGAGCATGGGATGCGGACGATACTTCTTCGGGGCCGCGGTCGCGAGATCGAAGATGGCGGTGCCCTGCTGAGCGTCCTTCGTGATGTCGACGAGGACTGGTCCGGGGCGGCCGGAGCGCGCCACCTGAAAGGCCTCGCGCACGGCAGCGGCGAGGTCTTCGGCGCGGGTCACGACGTAGTTGTGCTTGGTGATGGGCAGGGTGATGCCGGTGATATCGATCTCCTGGAAGGCATCGGTGCCGAGGACCTTGGAGGAGACCTGGCCGGTGATGGCGACGACGGGAATGGAGTCAAGCATGGCCGTGGCGCTACCAATCTCGTCACCGG
>CAXTSF010000227.1:0-1565 GCA_964246865.1 uncultured Terriglobus sp. | reverse complement strand
GCCGTGGCGATGCCGGTGACGAGATTGGTAGCGCCGGGGCCGGAGGTGGCCACGCAGACGCCCACCTGGCCGGAGGCGCGGGCGTAGCCGTCCGCCATGTGCGCCGCGCCCTGCTCATGCCGCACCAACACATGGTGGATCGATGGGAACTTGCGCAGGGCGTCGTAGACGGGCAGGATGGCACCGCCGGGATAGCCGAAGACGGTGGTGACGCCCTCGCCGGCGAGGGTGGCCCAGAGGATTTCGGCGCCGGTAAGGGTAGGGGCGGTGTTGGTGGTCAAGCTCATGAGGGGACCTCGTTTGGTTCTGATGTCGATTCGTCTTCCGGTCCGTGAGTTATGAAAGCTCCTAATTCTTTTTTGGGCGTAATCATCCCTTCGATTTGCTCTTCTGTGAGGTCATCGAATTCTTGCCAAAGCACCTCTGCGCCGTGCTCCAGCGTTTCGTAAATTAGAAGAAGGTCACGGAGTCCCCTGAATCGGCTTTTTACCTCTACACCATCGCTATTGAGGTAATCGTCGTCGTAACGCTTTCCTTCAACCATGGCCTTTTCGTATCCCTCTTCAAGCGATGACGCCTTTATGAGAAGCGTGTTTACCCAAACCGAAGGTGGATCTCCATTGCCGAACGTAAACTGCTGAACGACCTCAGCAAGGAACCACTCGATATCATTAGGAATCCATTTAGCCATTGCCGAGTACCTGAGGGCCGAAGGTCCGGCGAGATACCAGCCTAGGCCAAAGGCCTAGGCTTGCGGCCCGGCCATGTAAGAAGGGCTGAAAGCCCGTCCTATAATCCCTCCCATGCCTCAGTCGTTGACCTTCAACCTGATCCATCTTGTGTTTAGCACGAGGGACCGCCGGCCGTTGATCTGTGAAGAGATGGCACCGGAGTTGTACGCGTATGTGGCGACCGTTGCGAGAAATCTCGAATGCGAGTGCTACCGGGCCGGTGGTATGCCGGACCATGTGCATTTGGCGCTGCGACTTGCGCCGAATTGCATTGCCACGCGCGTCGTTTCGGAGCTCAAGACAAGTTCGTCGATGTGGATGAAGAGGAAGGGCGTCGTGGATTTTGCATGGCAGCGAGGGTATGGCCTGTTCTCGGTCAGCCCGGCCGACCTCCCATCGTTGGTGCGGTACATTGATGGGCAACGCGAGCACCATCAGAGGCGGAGTTTTCAGGGAGAGTTCCGAGCGTTCCTCGACAGGTACAAGGTTCCGTACGACGAACGGTACATATGGGGCTGAGTGATAGACCGGGCTTTCAGCCCTAGGGACGTTGAGGGATGTATACCTAGGCCTTCGGCCTAGGCTGGGATAGGTCGCGCCGTTGGCGCTTTGGGTTGCGTTGGCGCTCTGAGCCTTCCCGGTGAATACAGCATTCAGGTGTGCTTGAAACCCTGGACGATGCTGCCTACACGCCCGGGTCCATAGGTGTTCGAGTGGACAATTCCTCATGTCGTTACCGCGCCCTGGCTGGCGCTGCTGACGTTGTTGGTGTATTTGGCAAAGACGCCACTCTTGTAGTGAGGCGCAGGGGATTGCCAAGCGGTGAGGCGGGTG
>CAXTSF010000226.1:0-4604 GCA_964246865.1 uncultured Terriglobus sp. | reverse complement strand
AGACTGCGTCTAGCAGGCTTTACCGCGGCAGGAGTGCTACGGCCGGGTCATAGTCGGTTGCAGCAACGATCTTCAATCCTGCGCCGCCATCCTTGACCGGTGAATCGGCGATGACAAGCGTCCGCGCACTCATCGGCACCAGGACCTCAGACGAGATGGCGCCGAGCAGACTGCCCGCATTGGACAGCGGTACACCGGCGGGCAGAGCCACAATCCGGTTTGGGCCTGCCGGCAGATTCAGATACGCCGTACTCACCCCCGCAGCCAATGCCCGCATGAGAGGCAGCGAGGGTAAGAGTGGCACACCCTGCGGGATCACGTACAGATCCACTCCGGCAGAATGCACGGATGTGTTGACGAAACGGAGAGCGGTCTGCCCCTGTGGTGCCGGTGCGGCCTGATCCGCTAGAAGCGTACTCTGAACACCTTCGGGTGTTTCGCTCAGCAGCAGCGTGTATGGTTGCGATCGCATAAGCGACGTGTGCAATGCGGCCTGCGTGCGCTCGCCGGAGCCACGCACCCTCAAGGTCTGCGTCGATGCCGACACGGGAATGTACGAGGTCACTGTTCCAAATTCAAGGTTGTAGGCAAGACCGGTAGACGTTCCGTAGACGCTGACACTACCCGCGTCCGCGGCAGCATCGATGATCCGTAGCTGCGCACCCGAGCGGGATGCATCGCCGATCGCCTCGCATCCACTCAGGCCAAGAAGTCCCGCCGTAAGCGCCACGATTGTGGCCAGGCCATGCAAAGAAGGGATCGGCCACCGCATCTGCCCCATGCCGGACAGCCTCTGCCGTTGGCAGACACCTGAATGCATCGTTACTGCTTGGCGGCAGCACCGGCACGGCGCGCCACAATTTTATCTTTCACGCCGTCATAGGTCTTTTGCGGAACGATGCCGCGCTGCACAATCTGGTTCTTCGCGCTGTAGGGCCGCCCATCAATGATGCGCTTTGCGTACGCATCCCCGATGCCGGGCAGTGTCTTCAGCTGGTCGGCAGTCGCCGTGTTCAAGTCCAGCTGGTCGCCAAGCGAGGCCCCACCCTTTTGTGCGGAGGCATTGCCCTGTGTGCTTCCACTCTTGGTTGCCGGCGTCGCGGTCTGCTTGGCCGACGTATTCGTAGTTGCCGCCGCATCCGACGTCGACGTTTTTGCACTTGTGTTGTCCCGGTGCTGTTTGACGCTCTTGTCCTGCGCCCCAAGAAACGGGACAACCGCAGCCAAGGCAAAGGCAAGAACGGAACGGCGCATCTGCATACATCCTCCCCGGTGAATCCCTCGCCCGAAACCCCAAGCGCTCTCCAACGGTAGTGCACACACTCCCTTCCGTCAAAGCCTTTCGACATCGATATTTGACACGCCTCAAAGATGGTTCTAGCCTCAATTCCATGGGCCTTACCGTTCATCGTCATCACCATCATGCGCGTGGCGCGGCGGCGGTGTCTGTGGGTCGGGCTATCTAGCCAGTAGCTCACCAGGTTTCAGAAAAGCCCGCTGGGTGCGCTCTTCGCCAGCGGGCTTTTCTATGCCCGCTCAGAAGTGGCCCACACACTGTACAAAACGCCCGGCCGCAGAAGCCCGCTCAACCAGCAGAGCATCACAGAAAGAGAGAGCGCCATGCCCGCACAGATTGATTTCGCAAAGATGGATGGCCTGGTACCCGGGGTCGTTCAGGATGCCGCGACCGGAGAGATGCTGATGCTCGGATTTCTGAATGAAGAGAGCTACCGCAAGACCCTGGAAACTGGATTTGTCACTTTCTGGTCCCGTACCCGCGGCAAGCTCTGGATGAAGGGCGAAACCAGCGGGAACCGTCTGCGCGTCATCTCCGCCGCCACTGATTGCGATACGGATGCTCTGCTCTTCAAGGTGCACGTCGAGGGCGATGGCCTGGTCTGTCATGAGGGCACCCCAAGCTGCTTCACCAGGCCGATCGATACCGGCAAATGAGCAGTTGCCCGTCCCGCGCTGCACTCGTTGCGGCTTCGGTGAGTTTTCAAAGTCGTATGGAGACCAAAGACTCGTGAGTAAGACACTGAAACTCGGCATTCCCAAGGGTTCGCTGCAGGATGCGACGATCGACCTGTTCAAACGTGCCGGCTGGCAGATCTATGCCAATGGCCGCTCCTATTTCCCTTCGATCAACGACGACGAGATCGAATGCATGCTGGTGCGTGCGCAGGAGATGGCGCGCTACGTGGAGCATGGGGCGCTCGATGCCGGCCTGACCGGAAACGACTGGATTCTTGAAAACCTCTCCGACGTCGAGCGCGTCACCTCCCTCACCTACAGCAAGCAGTCGCGCACGCCGGTGCGCTGGGTCCTGGCGGTTCCGGAGGACTCTCCCTGGCAGCGTCCGGAGGACCTGGCCGGGAAAACCATCGCCACGGAACTGGTCGAGTACACCAAACGCTACTTCGCCGAGAAGCAGATTCCCGTGACCGTCGAGTTCTCCTGGGGCGCAACCGAGGTGAAGCCGCCCATGCTCGCCGACGCCATCGTGGAGGTGACCGAGACCGGCTCCTCCCTGCGCGCCAACCGCCTGCGAATCATCGAAACGCTGATGGAGAGCGAAACGCAACTGATCGCCAATCGGGCCGCCTACAACGATCCCTGGAAGCGGGAGAAGATCGGCAACCTGTCCATGATGCTGAACGGTGCCATGAACGCGATGAGCCAGATCGGCCTCATGCTCAACGTACCGCGGTCCAATCTCGATGCGGTCCTGAACGTGCTGCCCGCGCTCTCCTCACCGACGGTATCGCATCTGCGCGATGAGCGATGGGTGGCCGTCAACACCATCCTCGACGAGGCCACCGTGCGCGATGTCATCCCCAAGCTGAAGGCCGCCGGAGGCAGCGGTATTGTGGAGTACCCGCTCAGCAAGGTGGTGCTATGAAGATCGTCAGAACCACAGGCCGCGGTGCGAAAGAAGCCGCAAAGCTGATCGGGGAGCTCGAAAACCGTGGCGCAGTCAAGACGGCCGAGGTTGAGCCCGTGGTGCGCGCGATCATGCGTGGCGTGCGCAAGGGCGGAGACAAGGCCCTACGCCGGTTCGCCATGAAGTTCGACTCATTGCAGGCGAAACAGACCTTGCGCGTCAGCCGTGAAGAGATGCATGCCGCTTGGGACGCAGTTCCGCAGTCCCTGCGCAGCGCCCTGCAGACCGCCGCGGAGAACATCCGAACCTTCGCCACCCAGCAGATGCCGGATGAGTGGTTGACTGAAAACACGGCGGGCGTGCACGTCGGCCAGATCGTGCGGCCGCTGGAGTCAGTGGGCTGTTACGTGCCGGGCGGCCGTTATCCGCTGCCCTCAACGCTTCTGATGACGGCCATTCCCGCGGAGGTAGCGGGTGTGCCGCGGATCGTGGTGGTCTCTCCCAAGCCCGCGCCGGAGACGCTTGCGGCGGCATACCTTGCCGGCATCACAGAGTTTTATCGCATCGGCGGCGCTCAGGCCGTGGCCACACTGGCCTACGGCACGGAGAGCATTGCGCCGGTCAACAAGATCGTCGGCCCGGGGAACCTCTACGTCACCGCGGCCAAGATCCTTGCCTCGGAGGTATGCGGCATCGACATGCCCGCCGGCCCAACGGAGATCGGTGTCACCAGCGAGACGGGCGATGCTCGCGGCATCGCCGCCGACCTGGTCGCGCAGGCGGAGCACGATCCTGAAACCCTGGCCATCTTCATCACCAGCAACGAAGCGCTTGCGCAACAGGTGCTGAGCGAGACAAACTCACAGGCGAAACACAACAAGCTGGCCCACTACTCACTGGAGCAGCGCGGCACGATCTTCCTCTGTGGCTCGTCCGTTGAAGCGCATGCACTCACGAACCGGCTTGCCCCGGAGCATCTTTCGGTCGACTCGGTGGACGACCTTGCCTGGGTCAGCAATGCGGGCTCGGTCTTCGTTGGTCCTCACTCGCCGCAGTCCATGGGCGATTACATCTCCGGGCCGAACCATGTGCTGCCCACAGGCCGCGTCGGCCGCATGCGTGGCGGCCTCAGCGTTACCGACTACGTCAAGGTGATTACCGTCCAGAACTACACCGCACAGGGTTTGGCGGCACTTGGGCCGCATGCGATCACCATTGCGACCGCAGAAGGCCTGAAAGGCCATGCAGAGTCTGTCCGTGTTCGCATGAACAGAGGCAAGCCATGAGCGAGCGCGAGGTCGCCGAGCTGCCATCGTCCTTTTCCCGCACGCTGCAGGAAGCACCGCGCGACCGTTTGCCCCAGGGTCGCGAGGCTAACCCGGGATCAGAAGCTGAGCCCGGCTTGGAGGTTCAATGCCTGGATACCATCAGGACTTCGCCGGATGCCCCCTTCGCACGCGAAGCGGGTGAGTGGGTCCAACCTCTCCGGCCCCGCCGGGCGATCCTCGCCATGCCGGAGTACCACCCGCCGCTGGCCGGGCGCAACGCACTCCGGCTCGACTTCAACGAGAACACGCACGCGCCTTCTCCGCGTGTCCGCGAGGCGCTAGGCAAGCTGACGCTTGAGTCCTTCACCATCTATCCGGAGCGCGAACCTGTGGAGCGGGTCGTCGCGCAGCACCTCGGCCTGCAACCAGAGCAGGTGCTGCTGACCAACGCC
>CAXTSF010000225.1:3160-4684 GCA_964246865.1 uncultured Terriglobus sp. | reverse complement strand
GGCCGCTACAAGGCGCTGATCGGACCACGGCTGCACGCCCGTGGGGTCGTGGCTTAGCAGACCGAAGCTGCCATCGGCGTGGCGGCGCTGAACCGGATGCTGGCGGCCGGACGGCCGGACTCCGTCCGTCGCCAGCCGGCCATATCATAGCAGCTTGGGGTTTGAGGCCATCGCACCTTGGGGCTGTCGAGTGCACCAACGCCCTGACGTATGGCTCCGACTTAGTCACCCACATTGACCTACCATGTCGCTCGACCGATGCAGAAGGTACGCCGATGCTGACGGTACAATGAACCGATGCAGTCAGTGCGAACGACTCGCCACATACCGATGCAAAAGGTACGCAAGGTCAGTTCTGACCGATGCAGTAGGTACTGTAACCTATAGTTCTCTTCCGAAGACTCGCTCCTGAGGCTGTGCACCAAGCGACACAGTATGTGAGAAATCTTCGATTGAAAGCGAGCTATCGAAGAAAATTCGAAAGTAGGGCTTGCCTACGACGTTGCTGTGGTACTGTCTCAGTCAAGACTCGACGCAGCGGAGGTCCTTTGTCCCGTTTCCCATCCAGCGCCTTAGTTCGGCCTGCCCTGGGCCAGCAGGTTCACGCCGCCCTAGTCGCGGCAGGCAAGGATGCAGCGATCGCCTTAGCACGGGATGTCGGCCAGCCAGACCTGTTCGATCGGGTGAACGCTGTAGCAACTGAGGACCCGGTGCCCTCTTTCCTACACTCCGCCCTGTGCGCCATGTCACTTCCAGTTCGGCGTCCCGTGGACGAACTGGCACCGATCATCAGGCAAGACGGACAATACACACTTGCCATCACCCCCCGAGCAGTGCTCCAGGCGGAGGGGGCGCAGCTAGTAACGCTCGGCGTGCCCTATGGTGCCTTACCTCGGGTGATCCTGATCCACATCATGTCGCAAGCCGTGCGAAGCCGGTCGCGGCAGGTCCATCTTGGCGCTACTTTTACCGACTGGATGCGCCGTATGGGCTATCGCACCATCTCCTATGGCCCACGCGGTTCTGCAACTCTAATTCGCCAGCAACTCGACCGGCTGCTCGCCTGTGAGTGGATGATCCGCTGGAACGGAGAGAACGCCGACGGTGGTAAGGAATTTGGTATCAAAGAGATCAAGCTGTCGAACGAATACGTTGGGTTTGACGGTCCTAGCGGGGCATTTTCCCGCGGTATACGGCTTACCGACGAGTTTTTCGAGCACCTGCGCCACCACGCCGTGCCGTTAGACGAGAACGCAATCCGCCAGTTGCGGGACTCCCCCACTGCCCTCGACCTATACACCTGGCTAGCTAGCATACCGCCTGCCGCGCCTGCCCGCACGTCGTCCTGCGGTCCTCTCATGGCAGCAGTTAGCCACGCATTTCGGAAACGATGGAACTCACATCCGCAAGTTCCGCCAGACTGTGCGCGAAGCATGGGAGCGCCACGTCTCTGCCGTCTACCCCGAAGCCAAGGTCGAGTTTGACGCAACACTTATCCGCCTCCATGCGTCGCCGGCCCCACTC
>CAXTSF010000225.1:2402-3150 GCA_964246865.1 uncultured Terriglobus sp. | reverse complement strand
ACAGCGTGTCAGACAAAAATGTCAACATCGAGTCGAATGACCCAGCGACCGATGCAAATGGTACACCTGCCCAATTCTTGGCGGCGCTGCGCGGCGAACTGGGTACTGTGGAGGCACAGCTTTGGTTAGGTGAAGCGGTGCTGGAGCGCGACGGGGATGACTGGGCTCTATTGCTCCCGACGCGGTTCAAAGCGGACTGGGTGCGCGGTCACTTCCTGCAAGCACTAGAGACAGCACGCACCGTCGCCAGGCTGGTACGTCTATCGGAGGTGATGGTAAAGCCTATAGCGCGGGAGAAATCATGAGCCGGGCCAAGCTCCGCCTCTCACATCCTGCCAGTCCCCCTGCCCTACCCGGAAGCGATACCGTGGCAGGTCTTTATGACCGTTCGCTGGGCATGCTAGCGCCCCTGCGCGAGCGCGGTCTGGCCGACGCAGCAGACCAGCGGCCTGCCCGCTTCTCTATCACCCGTGCCGCCGAGTTGGTGGGCCGCACCCCTACTGCGATCCGTGAGGCCGAGAAGGAAGGTCGCTTGCCCGGCGTAGAACGGACCGCAACCGGACGCCGGGTGGGCTACACCCTTTCCGAAGTTAACCAGATGCGGGACGTATTCAACACTCGACCCTGGCGTGCGCCGGGTGACGTGCCGGCCGTAATCGCGGTTCAGAACTTCAAGGGTGGTGTGGGGAAGTCCACTGTGTCCGTCCACCTCGCCCAATACCTAGCCATACAAGGTTATCGCGTGTGC
>CAXTSF010000225.1:2029-2392 GCA_964246865.1 uncultured Terriglobus sp. | reverse complement strand
GCCTGGTAGACTGCGACAGCCAAGGCTCCTCCACGGCCATGTTCGGCATGATCCCCGACTTGGACGTGACAGAGGAGGAAACGTTGTACCCTTTCATCCGTAACGCAGAGATGTCGAGTCTGGCCTATGCGGTCAAGGAGACGGCCTGGGACGGTCTTTACTTGGTGCCGGCCAACCTCCGACTGTACTCGGCTGAGTATGAGTTGGCGGCACGCGTGGCCCGGTCGGAGCCAGCGCTGCTAAACCGTCTGGCGGAGGGCATTGCCTCAGTGTCCGACCATTTCGACGTAATTATCCTCGATCCGCCGCCGGCGTTAGGCACAATCTCCTTGTCAGTGATGCGCGCGGCCAACGCACTACTTG
>CAXTSF010000225.1:0-2019 GCA_964246865.1 uncultured Terriglobus sp. | reverse complement strand
CACCTCAACTACAAGCTTTTTCGCGATGCTGCACGAGACTATCGGAGTTCTGGCGGATCGCGGCTTCCCGGTCGACCTGCGCTGGATACGCATGCTGGCTACGCGAGCGGACGAGGGAAAATCCATGCAGCGGGAGCTGCTCGGTCTGATGCGCACAGTCTTCGGGGACATGATGCTGCGTACTGTACTGAAAGACAGTGCCGAAATTGACAACGCCTCTGCCCGCATGATGACAGTCTACGACTTGGAGGGCCCCGTGACTTCCCGCGAGACCTATCAGCGCTGCCTCACGTACCTGAACGGCGTGAATGCGGAAGTGGAAACACTGATCCGGCTTACCTGGCCCAGCCAAACAGATAAGCTGCGGGTGGAAGGGGTGCTGTGAAGACTTGGTTGCAGACCTGCAACTCGGCCACAACTCGTTGATGGTGTTATATAAATGGCAAAAGGTAACCGCGGATTTGCCGATCAGGTTGCTGGCGGAGCAGGTGCGACGGCATCGCGCTTACCCCCCCGGACAGGTATTCTCTCGGGGCGGGAGAATAGATTGGCGGCGCTCGCGACCGGCTCAAGCGTCACCCGTGTGCACGAGTTAGTGGATCCGGCGCGGTGCCGCATTTGGGCTGGGCACAATCGCGATTATACCGTTCTGAGCGAAACGGCCTGCAGCGACCTACTGGAAAGCTTGAAAGCTCAGGGTCGCCAGGAGGTGCCAGCTATCGTACGCAGAGTAACCGACGATCCCCAGCATGACTACGAGGTAGTGTGCGGCGCACGGCGGCATTGGTCAGTGACTTGGCTCCGGGCACATGATTATCCAGAGTTTCGCTTTCTGGTCGAACCGCGGGAGATGACGGACGAGGAAGCGTTCCGTGTCGCCGACCTGGAGAACCGTAGTCGGAAGGATCTTTCGGATTATGAGCGCGCCGCCGACTACGCTCGCGCTGTGGATCGCTACTACGGCGGTAGCCAACAGCGAATGGCCGACCGCCTACAAGTGACGCGAAGCTGGCTAAGTCGCTACCTAGAACTTGCAAAGCTACCGGAACCGGTCGTGTCCGCCTATGACACGCCTCATGCGCTCGGGATCAGCCACGCAGCCCGGCTTGCGCCATTGCTGCGCACGCCAGCGTTGCACAGTCGCATGGTGAAGCTGGCTGGCGCGCTTACCATCGACCAACATGACCGTGCGAGCCGAGGCGAGCCACCCTTGTCCGCTTCCGAGGTTACGCGCCGATTGGCTGAAGCTAGCCGCGCCCCAAAGAAGCCTCTGCAATGTGCCGAGGCCCGAGATAGTGAGGGCCGGGTTATTGCACGGGCAGAGCGGAGCCGGGCCGGGGCAATCACCATCTCTATCCATAAGCCGGACGCCGTGGATGGCGGTGACTTACTCAAAGGCATTATGGAGATACTTGAGAAATTATCTCTTTGACAAATTTATTGCCCTATCTTTTTCCGGGGCTGGGTTTCTCTGGGTGGCCAGCGGGCGGCTGCGCCTCGTAGCCTGTCTAGATTATTATGCTATTGCCAATGCTGCATGAAGACTTGGTCGAGGCGACGGCCTGTTCGCACGCTGTCGCTGTCACTGCACCTATCTGGACGGATCCGTTCCCCAACGCTGATCCAAGGCGGGAGTGTCAAAAACCTGGGGCAACCTGCTTGCTTGCCGATTTCGGGTTGATCAGCCTGGCTGAGGCCTGACCACAAGGGCGGCAGGCGTGATGCAGTGGACGGTGCGGTTGGAGGCGCGAACAAGCGGGGGGTGAGGTGACCACGACGGAGCTGGTAACGTTCAGCCGGCCGGGGGTGGTCAGCACGCTCGCGGAGGTCGGCCTCCTGCTCGCCGAGACCAAGACGCTGTTGGCCAGGCTGCAGGCGAGCATGCTGTGCGGTCAGGTGGCGGAGCATGCGGCCCACCACAGGATCTGTGCGGCATGCGGGGTGCTGCAGCCGTTCTTCAAGGACCGGCGCACGCGCCAGCTGCAGACGCTGTTCGGCACGGTGCAGGTCGAGGCGCCG
>CAXTSF010000224.1:3775-4697 GCA_964246865.1 uncultured Terriglobus sp. | reverse complement strand
GCTGCGGGGGAGCCCGTCTGCCGGACCACGGTCATGCCCTTGATCATAGGTTCATTGTACGGGCGGCGGCACCCGTGCAGGACGCGTCACGCTTTCATCCTGCGGCATCCGCGGCAGACCCGCGGCAACACGCGGGTGGCGCTTTGTATCCTAGAAAGCGTGCCCACCCGGATTCTTCTGCTCACCCTGTCCCTTGCCCTTGCCCTGACCGGTTGCCGCTCCACACCGCCCGACGCGGCATCGGAGAAGCTCGAACACGCTCACCAGGTCGCCGTGGCGCGCGAAGATCTGAGCAAAATTCCGCCGCCCTCAAAGAACATGTACACGTCCGTAAGCACGCTGGACGAGTGGCAGAATCCATCGCTCACCGTGCAAGCAAACATGATCACGATTCATGTGCTGATGCACGACACGAACCCGTCCAGCCTAGGCAAGGGCACCATGCTGCGTCCTGTTGCCGCCCGGCAGCAAGTGCTCAATATCGATCCCCGCAACCTGGCCGAGGCGCTCAATGCCATCCCCAAGGATGCCTGGCCTTATGGCCGCGTGGTCGCGATTGAGGAGGCTCGCGAGGCACCGAAGACCGTACGGCCACAGCTGCGCCGCAACATTGAGGCCGCCATCGACACGCTCAACGGTGCCGGCATCGTCGCCGACGAATGGGTAGATAACCGGCCCGTGGGGAATCGCTAGCCGTTCAGGGGCACCGGCGCGATGCAAGATGAACCAGGCACGTTCGCCCATCCCGCCGATCGCGTTCCACCAGCCATGATCAAGACGCACGGTTCGCCGCAGACCATTCCTTCAGCAGCCTCAATCTGACGAGTTCGAACGGAGGACGCCAGAGGGAACGAAGTTGCAAGTGAGATTCTCTTCTGCGGTGTCTGCCGCTCCGGCGTCTATCGGGTACAAACCAGCGGTC
>CAXTSF010000224.1:0-3765 GCA_964246865.1 uncultured Terriglobus sp. | reverse complement strand
GACGAATGGGTAGATAACCGGCCCGTGGGGAATCGCTAGCCGTTCAGGGGCACCCACGCGATTCAAGACGAACAGGCATGTTCGCCCATCCCGCCGGTCGCGTCCCACCAGCCATGATCAAGGCGCACGGTTTGCCGCGGACCATTCCTTCGGCAGCCTTAATCTCACGAGTTCGAACGGGAGAAGGCCAGAGAGAACGAAGTTGCAGTTGAGCTTTCTTCTGCGGTATCTGCCACTTCGGCGTCCATCGGGTAAAAACCAGTGGTCGAAATACGTTGAAAAAAAGGAAAGGCGCGCCGAATGCATGGCGCGCCTTTTCATGCAAAGAGAGGGATGTCGCGCTTCCTAGAAGATTTTGAAGTGGATGGTCAGGTACTTCTTCGGATCACTGCGGATCGTGTTCACCAGCGTCTGCGAATCGACCGCGAGCTTATCCAGGTTGTGGTAAAGCGCAGGATCCTTGACCAGCAGACCCGCGGTTCCCTCACCCTTGTCGATTACCGCCATGATGTTATCCAGCCGCGTCACTGTGTCGTTCAAGCGGCCGGCAAACGCCTGGTCTTTGGTAAGCAGCCCGAGCGCTCCCTTGCCCTGGTCCGCCTCCGCCATGATGTTGTTCGCGTGTTGCAGCGTCTGGTTCAGGCTGTTGTACAGGTCATCGTTCTTCAGCAGCTTGCCCGCGCTTCCCTTTCCTGCCTGCAGGTCGTCGGCAATGCGCTGCAGCTTGGCCGTCGTCTGGTTCAGGTTGTTGTACATCGAATCATCCTTGAGCAGCTTGCCGATGGAACCCTTGCCATTGTTCAAGTTCGCAGCAAGCTCCTGCAACTCGCCTACTGTCGCATTGGCCCGCTTGTACAGTGTGTCATCCGAGATCAGCGCACCCACCGATCCCTTGCCCTGGGAGATCGTATCCACGATGCGGTCCAGCTTGGCAAGAATGACGTTCAGGCTCTCAATCGTCCCCTGCCCCGCCTTTACCACGTCCTGCAGGTTCGGCGTCTCTACGGTCTTCAACTCGTCGCCGTTCTGGAGCGGCGGGCCCACCGCGGTCTGGCTGTTCAGGTCGACCACCGTATCGCCCAGCACACCCACTGTCGACAGGGCTGCCTTTGTGTCCTTGCGCAGGGAGTCAGCATATTTTGTATCGAGGCGCATCACCACCTGAATCGGCGTCAGCTTGCGCGCGGTGTCGCTCGACACCGCCACCGACTTCACATTGCCGATGGTCACACCCTGCAGATTCACGGCGGCACCTTCCTTCACGCCGGCCGCGTTCTCAAAGTAGGTCGTCACCATGATCTTGTGCGAGAACACGCCCGCACCGCTCGAACTGGTAATCAGAAACAGCAGCAAAATCAGCAATGCCAGAGCGACAAAGACGATCACGCCCACCTTCAGTTGCGACCACTTCACCTCGTTCTGACTGGGCATGCTCTCTTTCGCTCTCCTGACGGCTGATCCGGTCCTCAGGCACGCAAGCTTCTGCTCACGTGCACTGAAGTAACCCTGCTTTGAACCTTACATGGAATAGATGCAGGGCAGAGGCAAACCGCCACAAAGGCTTTGTCTGATCTCGAAAGTGCACCTGCATGGGCTGCTTTGGCACTCCGCACACTGGTTTCGTCAGCCCTCACGTCAACCCTCGATCAGGACCACCGCGATCGCACTCTCGCGCCCGTGCGACAGGCTGAGGTGAACCTGCCGCACGCCCATGCGCTCCGCCCTTGCCGCGGCACGGCCGGAGAAGTGCAGCGTCGGACGCGCCCCAGGCTCTCGGCGTACCTCGATCTCTCTCCAGTACACCCCATGGGCAATCCCGGTGCCCAGCGCCTTCGCGCCCGCCTCTTTCGCGGCAAAGCGCGCCGCATAGCTCTCGCCGGAGGTCTTCCGCTTGCGTTCGCAGTAGGCGATCTCGCCGGGCGTAAACACCCGCCGGAGAAAGCGCTCGCCATAGCGGTCGATCGACTGCTCGATACGCGCAATCTCCACCAGATCAGTTCCTGTCCCCAGCACCATCTCTCGTTCACCGTACCACCTCGGTACATCTACCCGTATAACCATCCCGGCTCCGCCGCCGATAGGAAATCTGTGAGACATTCGACCGATTGCGCGCCGCTGCTCCTGCAGAGCTTTACCTATGACGAACGCGCCCTTACCTTAGCAGCGCTCGAACGCGAGGTGGACCGCTGCGGCGGCTGGCTCCTGGAACAGCGCACCGTCTCGCCCGCCGCCGTACAGATCCATCTGGAGGTGCAAACGCGCGAGATCATGGATCTCTACGCCGCGCTCCTGGTGGCCGGCCTGCAGCTTACGCGCGGCACCCATCTCACCCTGACCTCGGGCTGCACGGCCAGCCTGTACGCGAGCCGGCTCGCTTGCGGCGGCAACGGCCCGGAGCGCACCGGCATCGCCCCCGTGCTGCTGGAGATCACCTTTCTGCAGGATGCGCTGGACCTGCCCGGCAGCCTGCACCAGCTTGCACTCCGCTCCGCCAGCGCTTGAGCCGGCCTGCGTCTCTGGCCGCTATCGCCTCCCGGCGAAAGCGCACTTGGTAGACTGACGGGACATGCCGCCCATCATCGTCGCCCAGCAACTGGGGAAAAGCTATCGCTCCGGCAAGATTGAAACAGTTGCCCTGCGCGACGCCACCTTCACCGTCGAGCGGGGTGAGTTCGTCGCCATCGTCGGCCCTTCGGGCTCCGGCAAGTCCACCCTCTTCTACCTGCTGGGTGGCCTCACCCGCGCCTCCGGGGGCAGCGTTCTGATCGACGGCGTGAACTTCTCCTCGCTCACCGATGCCGAACGCACCCGGCAACGCGGCCAGAAGATCGGCTTCATCTTCCAGAAGTTCAATCTGCTGCCAACCCTGACCGCGCGCGGCAACATCGAGCTTGCGCACGACATCGCCGCCACCGGAGCAGCCCTGGACGGCACGCTGCTCGCACGGCTGGCACAGCTTCTCCGCATCGAGTCCCGCCTGAACGCCCGGCCCAGTGAGCTCTCCGGCGGCGAGCAGCAGCGCGTTGCCATTGCGCGCGCCCTCATCAACAAACCGGCCATCATCCTCGCCGACGAACCCACCGGCAACCTCGACACCGAAAACTCCGACACAGTGCTGGGCATGCTGCGCCATGCCTCCAAGGAGATGGGACAGACCGTGATGATGATCACGCATAATCCCGAGGCCGCCGCCATTGCGGACCGCATCCTCTACGTCCGCGACGGCCGCCTCCACACCACACCGCCCCCGCCGCGTGTGCCGCCGATGGCCCCATCGGGCTTCCTCGCCTGACGCACCGCCACTGGATCGCGGCGAGCCCTGGAGCAATCTTCTCCTACAGTGAGGTGGGGAAAGCTCAGGGATGTCGTTTTCTTGAAAAAGACGACACCAACACCCTCGACTCGCTCCACACCTTCAGGAAATTGCTCTAATCGACCGCGGCGATCAGGCACTTCAGATAGCGCGTCTCCGGCAGCGTCAGCACCTCCGGATGGTCCGGTGCCGCACCGCGCACCTCCAGCAGCCGCACATGCCTGCCCGCATCGGCGGCCGCACTCGCCACCACCGCCGTAAACTCCTCCAGCGGCACGTGGTGTGAGCAGGAGCAGGTCACCAGCGTGCTGCCCGGGCGCAGCATCCGCAGGGCGCGCAGATTAAGCTCCTTGTAGCCGCGCATCGCACCCTCGGCCGCTCGCTTCGTCTTCGCAAAGGCCGGCGGATCCAGCACCACGGTATCGAACCGCTCACCGCGCGCCTCTATATCG
>CAXTSF010000223.1:0-4834 GCA_964246865.1 uncultured Terriglobus sp. | reverse complement strand
TCTGATGAGGTCAACCTGCCATTGCAGGTGTTGTATACGGAAGCGGCGGAGGCTCTGATGACCAAGTTGCAGGCGCAGCATGGCCCGCTCCTGTTTCATCAGTCTGGCGGCTGTTGCGATGGGTCGTCGCCGATGTGCTATCCGCGAGCCGAGTTTCAGACGGGCGATGCCGATGTACTGCTTGGAACAGTGGGCGGCGAGGCGATCCCGTTCTACATGAGCCGGCCACAGTTTGCGTATTGGAAGCACACGCAGCTCACGCTGGACGTTGTGGCGGGGCGAGGCGGCATGTTTTCCCTGGAGAACGGCACAGGTGTGCGTTTTCACACACGCTCTCGAGCGTTCACGGATGAGGAGATTGCGGCGCTGCAGATGACCGGGCGGATCTAGATTCAGCTAAGCGCCGCCTGAATCTGAGGACGGAAGAGAACCCTGCCTTAGCAACGACGACCACTCACGTGCTTTGACGGCTGCTCACAGGGTCGGCGAGTGGTGGTGCGCGACCATGGTGAGGAAGAGCTGGTGGACGCGGGGATCGTTGGCGAGCTCGGGGTGGAAGGTGGCAGCGAGAAGATCTCCCTCCCGGACGAGGGTAGGACTCCCGTCGCGGTCGGCAAGGGTCTCAACCGCAGGTCCAGTTCCCGTGATGCGTGGTGCACGGATGTAGACGCTCTCGAAAGGTCCACCCGGCAGTGTGGTGTTGGAGCGGAGAATGCGTGAATCGATCTGACGGCCGTAGCTGTTGCGTTCGACCGTGATGTCCATCGCCGCGAGGGAGGACTGCTCGGGATGGGTGACATGGTTGGCGAGAAGGATGGTGCCGGCGCAGGTGCCGAAGGTGGGATTGGCATGCACGAAGGCCTGCAGCCGCTCGAAGAAGCCATCGGTGTTACGGAGAAGCCGGAGCATAGTCGTGGACTCACCACCGGGGAGGATGAGGCCGTCGATGCCGGTGAGCTGCTCGGGCTTTTTGACGAGGACAACCTTCGCGCCGAGGGAGCGCAGCATGGCCGCATGGGCCTCGAAGGCACCCTGGAGGGCGAGGACGCCGATGGTGAGGGGCTGCTCGGGCATGAGGTGATTCTACGGGCGGGAGATTTGGGTATGAGCGAGAACACGGCGAACACGGCGGATGCACGGTCTTCAGAGGGAATGCGGGGTGTTCTGGCGGGCATCTTAGTTCTAACAGCAGATCGTAGAAGGCGCGATGGTTCCGCAAAGATCGCATTGCAAAGAGAGAGGCCGCGCTTGCTCGCGGCCTCTCCATTCTTCTTCTTTCACTCTGCGTCTAGTTGCCGCGGGTCTGCATAAGATCCTGCTCCTCGATTGCCAGGGCAGCCAGACCCTTCATCGCACCGATTACCTTGGCGGAGCATTCAACAAGGACCTTGGGGTCGCTGTAGTGCGTGGTTGCGGTGACGATGGCGCGGGCGCGGGAGATGGCCTCGTCGCGCTCGTGCGGGTTGTTGTCGACGTCGAGAGGTGTGGCGCGCTCTTTCATAAAGATGCCGGAGCCGACGAACACCGTTTCGGCACCGAGCTGCATCATGAGAGCGGCGTCGGCCGGGGTAGCAATACCGCCGGCGGAGAAGTTGGGCACGGGCAGCTTTCCGGTATGGGCGACCATGCGGACGAGTTCATAGGGAGCACCGTGAACCTTGGCTGCGTTGTAGAGCTCCTGTTCGCCAAGGACGGTGAGGGCCTTGATCTCGCGGATGATCTGGCGCATATGCTGAACGGCGTGGATCACGTCACCGGTGCCGGGCTCGCCCTTGGTGCGGATCATGGCCGCGCCCTCGGCAATGCGGCGGAGCGCCTCGCCCAGGTTGCGCGCGCCGCAGACAAAGGGCGTGGTAAAGGCATGCTTGTCGATGTGGTAGGTGTCGTCGGCGGGAGTGAGGACCTCGGACTCGTCGATGAAGTCCACGCCGAGCTCCTGAAGAATTTGTGCCTCGGCGAAGTGGCCGATACGCGCCTTGGCCATCACGGGGATAGAGACCGCGCCAATGATGTCCTGGATGAGTTTGGGGCTGGCCATGCGGGCGACGCCGCCCTCGGCACGGATCATGGCGGGAACGCGCTCGAGTGCCATCACGGCGACGGCGCCGGCTTCCTCAGAGATGCGCGCCTGCTCCACGCTCATGACGTCCATGATGACGCCGCCCTTCAGCATCTCCGCGAGGCCGGTTTTGAGCCGGAGACCGTGAGGTGCGTAGTTGCCGTTTGAGAGGGATAGGTCTGCCATGGCGGGTCTCCTTGTGAGGTGTGTGGGGCGGCTCGCGTTTTACGGGAGCGCCTGCACCTTCAAGTGTAGCAACGCTTTGCGCCGGAATCCGGACAGGTTGCAGTAATGGGAAAAGCGAGCCACAGAACTTCGATTATCGAAGGGAGCTGGTGGTGCGAACGCCGCAAGCGCGGGCAGCCGAGGGAGCTGGAAGACGTCGCAATCGAACTGCCGCGGTCGCCCTGCAGGACCAGTCGTAGCAGAGCGTGCGCTGCGGGGTCACGATCAGCAGCTTGCCTGGTTCGAGTACGGAAGCCAAAGCTTCGATGGCGTTGCGTTCGTCCTCGCCGCTCTGCGCGACCTCGCCTGAGGGAGTGAGCGATCCTGCAGTTTGCGAGGTAATGAGATCGACGAGTACGGCTCAGCGCAGCTGGGCCGCTGCGGGTGTGCTCTCACGTAAGACCTCGCAGATCTCCGTACCCCAGCGTTCGACCTTGACGGGTCCCATGCCGGAGATCTCTGCAAGCTCTTCCGTGGTGCGGGGTGAGGCGGCGATGATCTCGCGGAGGGTGCGGTCGGCGAAGACGCAGTAGGGCGGTTGCTTGAGATCGGTGGCAGTTTGTTTGCGCCAGGCGCGGAGAGCGGCTTCCTGAGCCTTCTGCCCGGAGGTGAGCGGGGGATCGGGCTCCGCCCGAGCGAGTGCTTCGCGCTGGCTCCCCTTACCCTCGGAAGGGTGAGATACCCGGCTTTGTCGGACCCGGCTTGTACGACCGCGAACGTTGTTGTCTTCGGTCGCAGAGAGATCCCGGAGGAGCACGTCGACCAAGGCAGCACCCTCTTCGACCTCGCGGCCTTCGGGCGTGATAGCGGCCTTGCGGTAGGAGATCTCGCGGTCGGTGGCGGTGTCCGTGAAGGTGTCGGTCGTCAAAGTCACGTAGCCTGCGCGGCTGAGGGCGTCCAGGAGCGCGTCGAGTTCTTTGCGGTCAAGCTGCGCCTTTGGGTAGAGCTCGGTGTGGAGCTTGCCGGCGCTGCGGCCAGAGGTGCTGCCCAGGGCGCGGAGAATGCGCCGCATCTCGCGCTCGTCGGAGGGGCCTGGCGGCCGGGTGGACTGCGCAAGGACGCCCTTGGGAGCGCAGCTATCGCAGAGCCCGCAGCTGCGGCGGCTGTCGGCGGTATCACCGAAGTGTAGAACGAGGCCGGACATGCGGCAGTTGGCCGCGGTGGCGAACCGCATCATCGCGTCGATGCTGGATCGGCGAAAGTTGCCCTGGGAGTCGGTATCGCGGCGCCACGTGCCTGCGGTGCGGGGCGTGCTGACGACGTTGTTGTTAAAGTCGATGTCGGCGGCACCCTGCGAGAGCAGCCGGTCGAGCGCGGGCGCGAAGGTCTCCATGTCGAGCTTGAGGGCGAAACGAAGCTCATCGGCGTGGATCGGCTCGGGGCGGAGCAGGCGGGCAATCCGCTCGAGATTGCTTGCGGCGGGATAGTCGCGTTCTAAAAAGAAGTCGTGCATGCGGCGGTCCTGATAGCTGTAGAGCAGGACGGCGCGGGAGGGCTTGCCGTCGCGGCCGGCACGGCCGATCTCCTGGTAGTAACCTTCGACGGATGCGGGCATGGCGGTGTGGATGACGGTGCGAACGTCATTCTTGTCGATACCCATGCCAAAGGCGACGGTCGCGACAACGACCTCAGTCAGGCCGGAGAGGAAGTTGCGCTGGGTCCGTTCGCGCACAGCGGGAAGCAGGCCGGCGTGGTAGACCTCGGTCGGGAAGTGCTCGTTCAGTTCGAGCGCGAGCGCTTCGGCGTCCTTGCGCGAGGGTGCGTAGCAGATGGCAGGGCGGTTCGCGGGGTCAAGCAGCAGCTTGGCGGTGAGCGCGGAGCGCAACGATTTGGGGATCTCCGCGGCTTCAATGGCAAGGTTGGTGCGGCGAAAGCCGTGGATGAACTGGGCGGGTTGCTGCAGGGCAAGTTCGGTGACGATGTCGCGCTGCACCTGCGGTGTGGCGGTGGCGGTGAGCGCCATTACCGGGGCAGGACGCAGCGCAGCAATGTGCCGGGCGAGGTTGCGGTAGTCGGGACGAAAGTCGTGACCCCATTGCGAGATGCAATGTGCCTCGTCGATGGCGACGAGGGAGAGCGGGCGTTTGCTGAGCATGGCGGCAAAGCCCGGCACACGGAGACGCTCGGGCGCGATGAAGAGAAACTGCAGGGTGCCGTCAAGGAAGCTGCGGCAGACCTCGCGGCTGCTCTCACGGTCAAGGCCGGAGTGGATGCGTCCGACGCGGAGACCAAGGGCGGTGAGTTTTGCGGCCTGGTCATCCATGAGGGCGATCAGCGGCGAGATGACCAGGGCCGTGCCGCCGCGGGCCAGCGCGGGGAGCTGGTAGCAGAGGCTCTTGCCGGCACCGGTTGGCATGACGAGCAAGACATCCCGGCCGGCAACAGCGGCCTCGCAGACAGCTTGCTGATTCGCGCGAAAGGCAGGGAAGCCGAAGGTGTTCTGCAGGATGCTTTGAAGGTGAGACGAGGCCATGGTGCTGCTCTATGTTCGCATGGGCTTTGCCGGAAATCATGGCGAACAGGGCGTGTTTCGCACGCCTAGATACCTCC
>CAXTSF010000222.1:0-4862 GCA_964246865.1 uncultured Terriglobus sp. | reverse complement strand
TGCCGCTCCGGGACATCGCGGAAACCATTGGCAAAGGATTGGGGATTCCTACTGTGTCGCTTGATGAGAAGTCCGCCGCCGAACACTTCGGCTGGCTCACGCATTTTGCCGCTCTGGATATGCCTGCGTCCAGCGAGTGGACCCGCAAAACACTCGGCTGGCAACCCACCGGGCCGGGACTAATCGAAGACCTCACGAACATGAATTACTTCTAACGGCGCCTCACAGCGCCGCGGCACCATACTTGTCGAAAGAGGGTTATCGAGAAAAGGGATCCCGGTTCCAGGATCCCCTCCTCGTCAAACGGTCCGCCCCGCGTCGTTCTCACTTTCCAAGGGGGATGCACCGGAAGAATTAACCGGAAGATCGTGTCAAGCTCCCGCGTGCGGAACTCCTCATTCCCGGGCGCTTCGAGTTTGGCACGATCACCAGGCCCCACCGGCTATTCTGTAGGGGTAAGCGGAACGACTGCATCAAAGCGGGTCCCGCCTCCGCCATACGACCCTCGACCACCGTTGGGTTACCTCCCAGACCCTTTCATCCTGAGGATTTTGCGCTCGAGTAAGAGGAAGTCAGGGAGTACGCTGTCCTTCGTATGTCGGAAATGAGTGCGCGATGCGGTTGAGTCGTCGAAGTACCTTGCATCTGCTGGGCGCGAGTGCGGGTGCCTCGCTGTTGGTACGAAGCGTATGGGCCGACTTCCCGCCGCAGTCCGCCATCGACAACGACCCGCTCCGCCCGCGCTATCACCTGATGCCTCGGCGCGGGTGGATTAATGATCCCTGCGCTCCCGTCTTCTACAAGGGTCAGTACCATCTCTTCCTTCAGCACAACCCCGGTGCCTCCGTCTGGGGGGACATGCATTGGGCGCACGCCGTCAGCCCGGACATGGTGCATTGGCAGTACCGCGGGGATGCCATCGCGCCCACGCCCGGCGGCCCGGATTCCGCCGGCGTCTTCACCGGCAGCATGGTCCTGGAGGACGGCAAGCCCGTCGCCATCTACACCGGCGTCCGCAAGGTCTCGCATGCTGCAGCAACGATTCAGGACGCGGCCAATGACCTGCAGGAGTCGCAGTGCCTGGCACGCCCGCTCGACGGCACCTTGGACCATTGGCAGAAGTCTCCAGAACCTGTCATCCCTCGCCCACCCGCGGGCATGAAGGTCACCGGCTTTCGCGATCCCGCGCCATGGCGCGAGAAGGACGCCTGGTACATGCTCGTGGCCTCCGGCCAGCGGGGCGTGGGCGGGAATGTGCTTCTCTATCGCTCACGCGATCTCCAGCAATGGGAGTACGTCAAGATATTCGCCGAGGGCAGGCCGGTCGCGAGCACCGGCAAAGATCCTGTGGACACCGCTGAGATGTGGGAGTGCCCGGACTTCTTTCCGCTGGGCGACCGTCACGTGCTGATTCACTCGACGGGCGGTGCAAGCGGGCGCGTGCCGGTGTGGAAGAGCGGCACGCTCGATCGCACCACCATGACCTTCTCCCCGGAGAAGGAGGGTGTGCTGAATCATGGTCCCTACTACGCGCCGAAGACGCAGCTGGACGCCGACGGCAACCGCATCCTGTGGGGGTGGATCCCGGAGACCCGGCCCGAGGCGGAGTTCGCCAGGGCGGGATGGGCAGGCTGCATCAGCCTTCCCCGTGTACTCACGCTTGAGAACGGCGAGCTGTGCTTCGCCCCTGCAAAGCAGCTGGACAGCCTGCGCGGGCAGGTCGATCTGAGCGCTGCGTCCGCACTTCACGCCGGTTCGCAGCAGGAGGTGTTGCTCCGAGTGGAGAACGTGAACGGGAGAGCCTCCGGTGATCCCCGCAAGAAGCCGTTGCCCTTCTCCACACCGCTGCTTGTTGTTGAGACGGATCCAAACGGGACGGGCGGCTCCCGGCCGCATGGCGATGCAGGGGCGATTGAGCTCGATGTTGCTTTGCCGAATCACTTCGAGATCCGCTGCTTCGCAGACCGATCCGTCTTAGAGGTCTTCGTCGCCAACCGGCTAGCCTTGACGCGGCGAATCTATCCGGACACACCGCTTCCAGCCTGCCGCCTGCGGCTCCCTGCCACTCATCAGGTTGTCAGCTCTCGTGCGTACCCACTTAGGCCGATCTAATCCTCCGTCGTCAGTCACCGGTCCGGGTGGCCCTACCTTCGTGAAGCTAAGGTGAGATCGTCACCGCGACGCTTGTCAAAGGCAGCAAACCTGAGATGCCTTCCCCGCAAAAGCATGATGAATCGGAAGGCCAGGATTGCGACCGAGAAGAAGCGGGACCACGCCAGAACGCCGCTACACCACGCCTGCGCGCAGCAGGTCGTGGATGTGCAGCACGCCGGCGACATGCTCGCCTTCCAAGACAAAGAGGGCGGTGATTCGATCCGCATTCATGCGCGCAAGTGCGGTTGCTGCCAGATCCTCTGGCGCTACCGTGCGCGGGTGCCGGCTCATCACCTCAGCGGCAGGCCGGTCGGTGAAGCCGCGTTCAAACGCGCGCCGCAGATCTCCATCGGTGATGACGCCGATCAATCTTCCGTCCGCATCCACCACGCCGGTCATGCCGAAGCGTCCGCCGGTCATGCGCACAATAGCCTCTGCCAGAGTGGCGGTCTCAGGCACGGTGGGCACCTCAGCCTCGTCATGCATCAGGTCACGCACATGCTGCAGCCGCGCGCCCAGCCGCCCGCCCGGGTGCAGATCGCGAAACTCGCTCGGCTGGAATCCGCGCCGCTCGAGCAGAGCCATCGCCAGCGCATCGCCGAGCGCCATTTGCATGGTCGTGCTCGTGGTCGGTGCCAGCGACTCGGGCGAAGCCTCCTCGCTTTTGGGCAGCACCAGCAGCAGGTCCGCCGTCCGCGCCAGCGTGCTCTCTGGACAGGCCGTGCTCGCAAGCAGCGTCACCCCGTATCGCCGCGTATATGTCAGCAGATCGGACAACTCCGCGCTCTCCCCCGACCAGGAGAGCACCAGCACGGCGTCTTCCGGCTGAACCATGCCGAGATCGCCATGGCTCGCGTCCGACGGATGCACGAAATGCGCCGGTTTTCCCGTGGATGCCAGTGTCGCGGCGATCTTCCGGGCCACATGCCCGCTCTTGCCCACACCTGTCACGATCACGCGGCCTTTGCTTGTGCTCAGCCGCTCCACGGCCTGGCTGAAGCGGGTGCCCAGACCCGCGGTGTCGTCGCGCAGCGCATCGCGCAGTGCTTTCAGACCGCAGCGCTCCGCGGAAACGGTGCGGAGCGCTGCGGCGATGTCCGCGTCACGCTGGGGAGCGTTCGCAATATCGACAGTGACGAGATAATTCACTGCAATTGATTGTAGACACGGTGTCCACTTTCGCCGGTCATGTCAGGATGATGCTCTCTCCCGCATGAAGCGCTTCGCCAGCGCGTCGAACTCCACCAGCTCCCGCAGCAGCGGCTCCATCGCCCGCAGCGGCAGCATGTTGGCTCCATCGGAGGGCGCGTGGTCCGGGTCGGCGTGCGTCTCCAGAAAAATGCCCGCCACGCCGACACTCACCGCCGCCCGCGCCAGCACCGGCACAAACTCCCGCTGGCCGCCGCTCGCACCGCCCAGGCCGCCCGGCTGCTGTACCGAGTGGGTCGCATCGAAGACCACCGGCGCGCCGGTCTCGTGCAACACCGGAAGTGCGCGCATGTCGCTGATCAGCGTGTTGTAGCCGAAGCTGGTGCCACGCTCCGTCAGCAGCACACCGCCGCTCGCGCCCCGCAGCTTGGCCGCGACGTGCACCATCTCGCCCGGCGACAGGAACTGGCCCTTTTTGACGTTGACGGCCCGGCCTGTCGCTGCCGCGGCCAGCAGCAGATCGGTCTGGCGGCAAAGGAATGCCGGGATCTGCAACACATTGACCGCGTCCGCAACCGGCTCGCACTGCCAGCTCTCATGCACATCGGTCAGCACCGGCACGCCGAGACTCTCGCGAATCTCCGCAAATACCGGCAGCGATGCCTCCAGACCCATACCCCTGGCTGAACCCGCACTCGTGCGATTGGCTTTGTCAAAGCTCGACTTGTACACCAGGCCGATGCCCACCCTCGCGGCCATCTCCTTGAGCGCCGCCGCCGTTTCCAGCGCATGCGCCCGGCTCTCCATCTGGCAAGGCCCCGCGATGAGTGTCAGCGGAGCCCGATTGGAAAACAGAACCGAACCGACGCGTACCTCGCTCTGCCCTGTGCTGCCATCCTGGCTCCCGGGCCCGTCTGCTGCTGAAGCTCTGCCCAGCCCGGAGATGCTCTCCTGCCCATCCATCATGGATCGATGATACGAGGTATCTTCGCCCCCGGCCCGCAGCGAAGCTTTGCTCCAGACTCGCAGTGAAGCTTCGCCCCGGCCCTCAGCGGAGCTTCGCTCTAGGCCTTCAGCGGAGGAAGCTGCAGATTGCTTCAACGACGCGGTCTTGCTCGTCCTCCCGCAGCTCCGGATAGATGGGTAAAGCGAGTACCTCGCGTGCGGCGCGTTCGCTCTCCGGGAAGTCGCCCTCGCGGTAGCCGAGCTCCCGCAACGCCTCTTGCAGATGCAACGGTACGGGATAGTAGACCTCCGAGCCGATGCCCTGTGCAGCCAGGCGCGCGCGCAGCGCATCCCGCCGCGGCACCCGCAACACGTACTGGTGCCACACATGCGTGCCGCGTGGGTCGCTCCATGGCAACGTCGCGCCCCCATCCTCCACGCGGCCCGCGATACCCGCGCTGGTAAAGCTGGCTGTGTACCGCGCCGCAATACGCCGGCGGCTCTCGTTCCAGTGGTCGATATGTCGCAGCTTTACCAGGAGCACCGCTGCCTGCACCGTGTCGAGCCGTGAGTTCCAACCGACCTCGTCATGGAAGTACCGCCGCCGCATGCCG
>CAXTSF010000221.1:0-4895 GCA_964246865.1 uncultured Terriglobus sp. | reverse complement strand
GCCCTACGCCGCACGCGATGGAGAACGTCCGGCCAGGCCTTATGTGCGGCGGGACGATGGCCCCCGCGAGGGTGCCCGCCCAGGGGAGGATATCCGTCCCGCCCGACCGTACGCGCGTCGCGAAAGCGCCCCCCGCGACGGCGAACGGCCTGCCAGACCCTATGTGCGCCGGGAAGGCCCACCGCGTGGCGGTGAACGTCCGGCACGGCCATACGCTCCGCGCGATGGCTCGGAGGGCCGCCCAACCTCGGACCGGAAACCCTTTCGCGCGAGTCCGGATGGAGAACGCAGGAGCTTTGACGGCCCGCGCAAGCCATCCTTCGAGCGGGGCGGCGAGGGAGATCGTCCCCGTGGCGGTCGTCCCGCCAGCGGTTCTCCGGTGGGAGGCAGGCCATCCGGCTTCAGTCGTGATGCGAAGGCTCCAGGTGCGAGCCGCTTCGGCAAGTCCGGCCCCGCGAAGGGACCGGGGGCGCGCTTCGGCAAACCGGGCGGCTTCGGTGGTCCGCGTAAAAGCGCAGGTCCGGGACGCAGCGGTGCTCCCAAACGAGGCGAGTAGCCCAGCTCATCTTCGCTGAACGAGAGGGGCGGGGAGAGCTGTCTCGCAGCCCTCTCGTCTCTTCAGCGCAGCTTCTACGCGAAAGGGAGCTGCAGCTGTGCCAGCCCGGCTCTGCGGCACAATAAAGCCATGACGGGAACAGAGAATCGCACCGGGCGCGCGCCCGTGATCGCCATTGACGGTCCTGCCGGTGCCGGGAAAAGCACTGTCGCTATTTATCTGGCCCGGCGCTTCGGCCTGCTCAACCTGGAGACGGGTGCCATGTACCGGGCGCTCGCTCTGAAGGCACTTACGACAAAGACACCGCCGGACGATGGTGAGGCGCTCCTCGCCCTGACGGGGGAGACTGCGATCGAACTCAAGCCGGGAGAAGCAGGGAATACCGTGCTGCTGGATGGCGTCGACGTCACCAGCAGGCTGCGCGCGCCGGAGGTGACCGCGGCTGCCTCGCGCGTCTCGGTACACGGCCCGGTGCGCGCCTGGATGGTCGCCCAGCAGCGCGCCATGGGTCTTGCTTCGCCGGTGGGTGTGGTCATGGAGGGGCGCGACATCGGCACCGCCGTCTTTCCGGATGCGGCGGTAAAGATTTTTCTGGACGCCTCGCCCGAGGCCCGGGGCGACCGCCGATCCGCACAGCAGCCCTCTGCCGGCGCGCCTGGGAAGATCACCGCGGAGATGCGCGAACGCGACGACCGCGACCGCAGCCGCGCCGCAAGCCCCCTGCGCCCAGCCGACGATGCGGTCCATCTCGACACCACAGCGATGGCGCTCGATGAAGTGCTGGCCCACGTGGAGCAACTGGTGAAGCCGTTCTTCAACGAACACAAGGCTCCGAAGCTGGGCTGACATAGGCAGTTCGGCGCGAAAAAAGGGCGGCTCCGAGGCGCCGCCCTTCCTCTTGTTGGACTGTAACTACTTGACGGTGCCGTTGAGACCCTTCGGGAAGAAGCCGCCCGGAACCTTGTTCTTGGTCAGGTCGGCGTAGACGATGTTGAGTACCTGTGTAGTCGTGCGTGCAAAGCCGATGTAGTTGCTATAGAACGGCGCTGTAGTCCGGCCGGTGTCCAGAATGGTGGAAGCCGGGAATGTGGCGGTACCTGTGTTGAGCGGAACATTGATCGTGGAAAGACCGAAGTCGTCCTGACCGGAGAGCCCCACCGTATCCGTAGTATCCGGTGCATTACCGAGGGTGCCGTCCAGCTGCGCGCGCACGTTGGAGATCTTCTGGGTCAGACCAGTTGGACCAGAGAGATAGCCAGCAGGTAACGCAGCCATGCCCGGGATCTGGAAGACGCCCTGATCGATGCCAAAGAGGGTGGTACGCACCAAACCTGCGTGGTACGCCTCAACCGCATGGATCTCCACTGCTGGTGTCAGCACTGCCGAACTCAGCAGTGCGGCACCGCCATGGTAGGCCGTGACACCGACATCCTCAAAGATGTATGCGCCGAGCAGGAACATCAGATCGCTCGAGAACGGATCGAAGGTCGGAACGCCGATGAGGGTGCCGAGCGCCGTGAAGCTGTTCATCAGGTCGATGTTCGGCTGGGGAACGAAGTTCGCCGATGTAAGAGCGCCCTGCAGAAACGTCACATGATGACGCTCTTCGAGTGCTGTCTCAAAGGCATACGCACCGATTGCCGCGGACTGGAACTGTACCCGCGGGTTGGCCTTCACAGTGACAGTGCCGGGGTTGGTGCCAAGCGCGATCTTGCCCGTTGCGGCCTGATCGGCGGTGACGCCCTCTGTAGCGAGTGTGTAGAACTGCGCCTCAAGATACTCGAGGTTCAGGGCAAAGTTGAGAACGTCGTTGTCGGTCACTGGTGCAGGGGTTGTCGCCTGGCCCATTGCCTGGCCGGCGAGCACCATGGTCGCGAGCGCGCCGCCACCCATTAGGAGCGACCGGCGGCTGGCGATGATGCTGTCGAGTTGCTGTGTTTCTTTCGTTGCCATGTTCTCTCCGTATTCCTAGCTTGCCGTGGTCTTGATGGTCCCGTTCACACCATTGGGGAAGAAGCCGCCCGAGGAGAAGACTCCACCGGCCTGCTCGTACACAATGTGCAGCACCTGGTCCGTGGTGCGGGCAAAGGCCAGGGAGTTGGTGGCGTCCGCCGCTACGATGCTGCTCGGTGAGTAGAAACCGGTGGTCTTGTCCTGCACACCGCCCGCGGTCAGCGTGGTCTCCGCGCCGCCGCCGAGGGAAGCCCGCACGCCCTGAATCGCGGCATAGTAGGAAATGTAATCGGGGTCCTTTGGGCCTGGCGGATTCGTGATGGCGTTGCCCACCAGGATGGTACGAAGCGTACCCGCGTGGTAAGACTCGGCCGCCTGAATGCCAGCCGCTGCACTGAGGATTCCCTTGTCCTTGATGAGAGAGGCTGCACCGGTATACGCGGTCACACCGACGTCCTCAAAGGTCAACGCTCCCAGGATGAAGGAGAAGGTGTCGGCAAATGGGTTCAGCGGAATCTTCGCGGCTGTGGCCAGGCCATTGAAGCCGGCCGTGTAATCGATCTGCGGCATGGCAACCGGAGTTCCGCCTGCGGCCTTGATGGTGGCCTGGATGGCCCGCACATGCTGCAGTTCGGTCTGCGCCAGTTCATTGGCAATCTGCTGGAAGAACGGTGCCAGGAATTTCACCTGGGTGCCGCTTGCGGCGGTCGCCACGGGTCCGCCGAGACGGTCCGCGTCGGGAATGCCTGAACCCGTTGCGGCACGCATGTAGAAATCCGCCTCAAGATATTCGAGGTTGAGCGCAAAGTTCAGCACATCCGCGTCCGTCAAGGGCGTTGGGGTGGGCGCTACTGGAGCGGTTGGCGCTACAGGGGGTGCGCTGTTGCCGCAACCGATCAGCGTTGCAGCCGAGGCTGCTCCGGCTCCGGCGAGAAATCCGCGCCGCGTGAAACCGGCTTCGGCGAGTCTTGTCAATTTGTCTACCACGTTTGGTCTCCCGTGAGGTCTGCTGTAGGTTCGCCCTTAGTGTGGGCTCATTTGTACTTTGGTAGTACGTAGAACAAGTACAGGTTGGATTGTAGAGATGGCAAGTGCAAATCGGACGCTGGCTCCCACGAAGGTTGTACTCCAGTGGTACAGGTTTCGTCGATCACACCCGGACGGGCTATTCCCCAACCCGCGCTAAAACGCTTACATGGGGAAGTTGCCCCAATCTGGAGGGAGCTTCCCGTTACGGAGTCTCCGGTGCGCTCTTCATCCCGGGCAGCACAGTGGCCTTCGTCCGGAACTTGCGGTAGTCCGAGAAGGCAATGTGCAGGCGCCCGTTCAGGTGCACCAGGAGCAGGATGCGCGCGCCGCCCTCACCGGTGATCTCGGACGGCAGCCAGATCTCGTTGTTGACGCGAACCGCCTGAAAGGTGAAGCGGGTACCGCGTGACACGCTCGCCAGAAGGCCGCCTGCGACGCGGAAGTCGCGCGCAAACTGGCCCTCCATGCGCACCAGCGAGCGAGTTTCCTCGTCTACGGCCAGTGTGCCGTTCAGATCCTTGAAGATAGTCTCCAACTGGTTGTGCGTCTTGGCATCCTTATTCCCGGTGTAGTCGAGCAGGATCGTGCTCCGTCCTCCAAGGTTGGTGCGGCGCTCATGGGAGAAGGTGCCCAGCTCCAGCACGCGCGAGAGCGTCAGTTCGTCATCGCCGCGGCTGTTGGTTTCCTTGCCGTCCCGCTCCGCTTTGCTCTTCCGCTCCTTTGCCTTTTCGACCTCCTTGCGGAGCCGGTCCTCCTCTTTACGCTCCTCATCCGGCGTCAGTGGCCGTCCGTCTTTTTTGACGAGCCGCGCCACGGGCACGCCCTCGCGCACATAGAACTCGCGCTCCTCGGTTTCGATCTTTTTCGTGTTGCCCTTTCCATCCAGCCGCTCGGTTACGCTCCTGCTGTGGAAGGTGTAGTCGCGCAGCAGCCGCTCGGCCTCATGCTGATGGCTCTCGACCTCCCGCATCAGGGGCAGGAGTGCGGGCAGAGGTTGATCCGGCTCCCGGGCCTGTTGCGCGAGCGTGGATCCCGCGAGGGAACCGAGGATCAGGGCCTTCGCAAAGCAGCGGCGCATGGGCTCACTTTACACGTGCGCCCATGCCGGTGGATCTGCCGCGGGTGCGCCAGGCAGGTCGGCTCATTGGCATTGAAAGTTCGTCCAGAGAAAGGTTGTGGCAGGTACGCCGGAGGTAATCCGCAGGTCCAGGAAAGTGTTGCTGCTGCCCAGCAGGCCCGGCCCGCTGCATGCGGTTAGTCCATTGGCCGCAACCGAGCACGTCGATATCGTCGCGAGCGCGCCCGGCGTTCCGGACCGGATCTCCACCGTGGCTGCCCCAGCAGCGGAGTTGTAGAC
>CAXTSF010000220.1:0-4923 GCA_964246865.1 uncultured Terriglobus sp. | reverse complement strand
ATCCTGCACAGCGCTGGCTGAGCACCTACCACTGGGTGCCGCTCACCGTTGCAGGTTTTCTGCAGCTCGGTATCGGCTATGCCTTCGGCGGCATCAAGGGGGCTATCGGCATGATGCTTTGGGGAACCTTCCTCCGCGTCACCGCCGGCCTGCACTCCACCTGGCTCGTCAACTCCGCGACCCACCTCTGGGGAACGCGTCGCTTTGAGACCAAGGATGACTCTCGCAACAATGCCCTGGTGGCCCTGCTCACCGGTGGCGAGGGCTGGCACAACAACCACCACGCCCATCCCGTCAGCGCGCGCCACGGCCTCGCCTGGTACGAGTTCGACATCAACTACTACGGCATCTGGGTCATGGAAAAGCTTGGGCTGGCCAAGAAGGTCCAGCTCGCCAAATACGATCCGCTCAACCCCAAGCCCGCCGGCGCCTAGTCCGGTCTCAAATCCCCGCAATCAGAGAGCCCGGCCACCTGTGCCGGGCTTTCTACTGCCTCATATTTCCTCGCGAGTGTCAGAATTGAGATGGCCATGAACATCACACGCCGCCGCGGCGCGATTGCCTTCTCCATCACACTCGGCATCTGCCTTGTCGGCATGGCGATCGCGCTGAACGTTGGCTGGATCATTCTCAACGTCCACCAGCGGCATGTCGTTCTGCTTGTGCTCGGCCTTATCGTTTTCCTCGTGCTCATCGCCGGCCTGATTCTCAACACCATCTTCATTGTGCGGGAGATCCGCCGCAATGAGCGGCAGGACAGCTTCCTGAACGCGGTGACGCACGAACTGAAGACGCCTATCGCCTCCCTCCGGCTTTACCTCGAAACACTTCAGAAACGGCCGGTGCCGGAGGCGCAACGGCAGGACTTCTACAGCCGCATGATGGAGGACAACGACCGCCTGCTCGCGACCGTCGAGCAGATACTGCACGCCGGTGAGGCCGGCGCCAAAGGCCTCAAGCGCAATCCTGGAACCAGGATGCCCATCGACCTTCGCTCGCTCACACTGGATTGCCTGGGCGAGACCCTGCGTCGCTACCACCTCCCCGCCGATGCGGCACGATTGGAGGATCTTGCCGGTGGCATCGACGTGTATGTATCCGGCAACGTCGAGCAGCTCCGTACCGCTCTCCGCAACATCCTGGACAACGCTGTCAAGTACTCCGCCGATCCCGTCGACATCATCGCGGAGCTGAGTGTCATCGACGGCAAACAAGCCATGTTGCGCATTACCGACAAGGGCGTCGGCATCCCTCCGGCCATGCTGAAGCGCGTCTTTCATCGCTTCTATCGTGTCGAAAACCGGGACAGCTCGCGCATTCGCGGCACGGGACTCGGCCTCTTCATCGTGCGCGCCATCGCCCGTGAGCACGGCGGCGATGCCACGGCGCAGAGCTACGGCAGCGGCCGCGGAACCACCATCACGCTGCAGTTGCCCCGGGTGCTTCGCCTTCCGTCAGAAACGGCCGTCTCCGGATGACATCACAACCGCTCATCCTTCTGGTCGAAGACGAAGCGCATCTCGCCGATGCACTCCTCTTCAATCTCCGCGCCGAAAACTACCGCGTCCATCACGAGGCCGACGGCGATGCAGCACTCGACTGGGTTCTCCACTCCGGCGAGCCCGTCTCGGCCATCCTGCTGGACTGCATGCTGCCGGGACTGGACGGCTTCCAGATCGCCAGGACGCTCCGTTCCAAGAACAACTTCGTACCGATCCTTATGCTGACGGCGCGGGGCCGGCCGGAGGACGTGCTCGCCGGCTTCGAGGCGGGCGCGGACGACTACCTGCCCAAGCCCTTCGACCTCGCCATCCTTCTGGCTCGTCTGGGCGGGCTTCTGCGCCGCCTGCAGTGGCAGGGTGCCAAACCGGCATTCGCCGCCACCGGACCCAGCATCCCGCCTGCCCCAGAACAGCCCACGGAAACGCCGGACACCATCCTGCTGAACGGTCGCAGTATTCACTTTGACAGCCTCGAGATCCGCTCCGGCGAACGGATCACCCGTCTCACCCTCATGGAGGCAGAGCTGCTCCGTTATCTGCTCGACCGGAGAGGCAAGGTTGTCTCGCGCAAGGAGATTCTTGAGGAGGTCTGGCGCGTCCGCGAAGATACCGACACACGCGCCATTGATAACTTCGTCGTTCGCCTCCGCCGTTACCTCGAGGATGATCCGGCGAAGCCTGTGCATCTCTTGACGGTTCGCGGCATCGGCTATCGCTTTGCCGCCTTGCCCGCTGCTTAACCTTCTCTGCACGCATACACTGTTGGCATGGGGTACCCCTGACCTCCGTGCGCATCCTCACTCGCTACATCCTGCGCGAAGTTACCTCGTATGCGGTTCTGGGCGGAGCTCTCTTTACCTTTGTTCTCTTTATGCGCGATCTCGGGCGCATTCTCGAGCTGGCCATCCGTGGCTCTGCCCCGCCGGAAGCGGTGCTCCTCATCCTGCTCTACACGCTGCCGGCGACGCTGATCCTGACCGTGCCCATGTCCGTGCTGGTGGGTACGCTGCTTGGCCTCGGCAGGCTTTCGGGCGACAGCGAGATCACCGCCATGCGTGCCTCCGGCTTCGGTGTACTCAGCTTTGTACGCATCGTCTCTCTGGCCTCTCTTCTCGCCCTCGCCATCGGTCTGGTTAACTCTCTCTACGTCGTCCCGCGTTCGGCTGCCGCGCTTCTTCGCATCCAGGCACAGCTGCGCGACACCCAGGCATCCTTCGAGGTGCAGCCACGTGTGTTCTATGAGGATCTGAAAAACTACGTCCTCTACGTGCAGGATGTCCGGCCGGCGCAGGGTGCCTCGCTGTGGCGCCACGTCTTCCTTGCCGATCTCGCGCAGCCCGCAACACCGCACATCACCACAGCAGAAAACGCCGTGGTCCTTGCCGGCCCGCATGGTTCACTCAGGCTGCACTTTCAGGACGGCTCGCAACACGAGATCTCCGTCAAGAGCGCCGACGGCTACGACATCTCCACCTTTACCGCGACGGACACACCGATCCAAACGGGTGCTCAGGAAGACCTGAAGCTGGGCCGTCTGGACACACCGCTGCAGGCGATGTCCGCCGGGGAGCTCTGGCAGCAACGCACTGGCCCCCAGGGAAGGCTGCACCTGATCGAATTGAACCGGCGGCTGTCCTATCCTGCCGCCTGCATCGTGCTCATGCTGGTCGGTGTGCCGCTCGGCCTCTCCTCGAGGCGCGGCGGCAAGAGCACCGGCTTCGTACTCACCATCAGCCTGGTCTTTATCTACTATTTTCTCTCGTCGGTAGGCGTAGCTCTTGCCAAACAGGGCAAGCTGCCGCCCTCGCTCGGCGTCTGGGCGGCCAACCTCGTCTTCGCAGTTGCCGGTGGCATCCTTCTGCGTCAGATGAGCCGCAGCGACGTTACAATCCGCGGCGTCAGTGCTGCGCGCACGCTCGGCAGGTTCACGCAGTTCTTCGAGAACAGGCTGCCCTTCCTTTCTCGCGAAAGATCGGACAAATCCGCCCGGGCGTCCACCCGCACCAGCCGCTTTCCCCTCATCTTCGATGACTACGTCATGCGCGAGTTCCTTACGACGCTTGCGCTGGTGCTCTTCGCCTTCGTTGCACTGAGTCTCATCTTCAACTTCTTCGAGCTGCTCGGCGATATCATCCGAAATCGCACGCCCCTGGTCACGGTGGGCAGCTACCTTATCGATCTGATCCCCTACATGCTGTACAACCTGACCCCGCTCTGCTCTCTGCTCGCGGTCCTGATCACCTTCGGCACCCTAAGCCGCTCCGGCGAGCTCACCGCAATGATGGCCAGCGGCGTCAGCATCTACCGGCTCATTGCGCCCGTGCTGGCACTCGCTGCAATCCTCGCGGCTCTGCTCTTCACCTTCGACGACTTCTACCTGCCCTCCGCCAACCGCCGGCAGGAGGCTCTCCGCAGCGTCATCAAGGGACGCCCCGCCCAGACCTTCTCCCGGCCAGACCGCAAGTGGATCAGCGGTGAGCAGGACGATCATGCCGGTGTCCCGGCTCGCATTTTCTATTACCAGTTCTTCGACCCGGATAAGGATGTCTTCGCCAACCTCACCATCTTTGAGTTCCAGCCAGGCAGCTTTCAGCTTGGCCGCCGCGTCTTCGCCGCGAACGCCCGCTGGAATACACAGTAGCGTAAATGGGTTATTGAGAAACGCTGGCAGCCGACCTTCGAAGGCGAACGCGTCACCAGCTACCAGCCTTTCACTCAGCTCGCTCTCCCGGAGATCCACGAAAGGCCCTCCTATTTCAAAAAGGAGACGCGCCAATCACAGGAGATGAGCTTCACCGAACTCAACACCTACATCCGTGACCTGAAGCGGAGCGGCTTTGACACCATGCGGCTCCGCGTTCAACTCAATCGCAAGCTCGCGTATCCGCTCATCACCTTCGTGATGGCAATCTTCGCCGTACCCTTCGCTCTCAGCATGGGCAAACGGGGATCGCTGGCAGGTATCGCGGTGGCCATCGGCCTGGCCGTCGCCTACACCGTGCTCTCAAATGTCTTTGAAGCCATGGGCAATGTGAACGCGCTGCCGCCCCTCCTCGCGGCATGGTCGCCGGACCTGCTTTTCGCCCTCGGTGGCGGCTATCTGCTTCTCCGGACGCCAACCTGATCCGTTCCCGTGTGCACCCTCTAAAATGAATGGATGACGTCGCGCTCACTCCATCGTGTGTCTCCTCTTCTGTTTCTGCTGGCCGGCACCGCCCTCGCCCAGGGCACGGCCACCCATCGTCGTGCAGCACCGGCAACGGCCAGAAAGCCCGCCTCCGCGCCGGGCCCGGCAAAGGCAGGTGCCGCCCAGCCGTCAGCGGCAGCGAAGACGCCGGTGGAGGGCATTGCCGCAGTCGGCAGCATGCCTGCAGCGTCCGGTTCCGTCCGCACGCTGTACACGCTGCGCTACATCGAGCTG
>CAXTSF010000219.1:2986-4962 GCA_964246865.1 uncultured Terriglobus sp. | reverse complement strand
ACCACACCCGCTCCAGCCCACCCGCGCGCAGCAGATTTCCGCTCCCAAGGCAGAGCCGTTCTGCTTTATCCAGGACCGGGTAAGGAAGAACCATCCAGGAAACCATGCTACCGGACTGGGGCAATCTCCGGCATTTCGCGGAGAACGCGAGCGAGCGACAGTGCAAGACCGGTCCCGTGATGGCATCTACTCCGCGGAAAAGGGTCGCGCGTCTTTCGGCGCGGTTGTAACCGAGCCAAATCAGCTCCTGGAGGAGACGCACTTACCCTGGCGAGGATGAGGTAGCGAAACATCGCCCCTCTGCGTTCTCTGGGCTAACCTGCCCTGAGCTGTCCAGCGGACGGTTCTGCCAGCAGAGCATTCACGGCGGCATCGCAGAGCCATCGCTCTGCTCTGTCATAGTCCCAGCCGTTTTCATGATGGAGGGTGTAGAGGCCCCAATACCCAAAGTAGAACCACAAGACATCCGTGGCCTGGTCTTCGCTCATACCCTGGCGCAATGCGCCCAAAGCGTTCAGGCGCTGCGCGACGTTGCGGACGGACGCTCGATAACGCGACGTGGCGAGATGGAGGCTCTCGGAGACATCTTTGTCATGCGGAGCCGTGGCCAGCATCAGAATGACGATATCGCCGAACTCCTCCCGTATGCCACGGGCGGTGCTTGCCACAAGCCGCAGAATGTCGACGGGATTACTCAGCTCGACGAGCACCTTATGGCTCGCTTCAAGGCTCGGTGCCGCGCTCCACAAATCTGTAAGAGTTCGAAGAAGACCGCTCTTGCCCCCGGCCGCAACGTACACCGTTACTGCCGCGACTCCAGCCAATCGAGCGATCTCTTCCACCGTGGTGGAGAAATACCCGCGCTTACTGAACAGCTCTCGTGCTGCCGCCACGATATCCACTCGTGTTTGCTCGGCGTACTGCTCCCTTCGGCTCACACTCCGCGATACGGCCTTCGCAGCTTTCGGCTCTGATGTTTTTGGCATAGCAACGCCGGTCGGAGAGCGCTTCATGTTGATCGGTTTTCCTCGTCTTCGTAGACCTTGATCCTATAAGCGTTCCTTCTCCATGGTTTGCGCGGCGTACGGGAGCAGAGCAGCTGTCGTGCAAGTGCAGCCGTGCAGCTGTGCAGCTAGGCGAAAATGCCGGCCTGCTGGATACCGATGCCGGCTGAACGTTCGAGACCGAGCAGACAGCAGGCTGGATTAAAGCCGTCCAGCTGAGAAGGCTTCCTAGTTGACATTCGCTAACCGTATTGCAACTATATTCAGTATGCCAAAGGTAAGGCCAGCTCTCGCCTCACCCTCCTGCGGCTACCTAGGCAAGGACTGCACTGCTTGCGCTCCTGAATATCGGCTCCGCCTTGAAACCGCAATGTACCTCTCAATCCTCGGAGCAAGCGAGGCGGTTGCATAGGAAGTCAAGGAGAACTCAGATGACCAAGGCGAACGTGAAGCAAAGGACAGCCCAGCTCTTTCCTGAGAAGGGAAACCACCTCAGGAAGGAACGGTTCAGGGCCGTTTCAGCCACAGCGCTGTGTCTTACGGCCGCAATCGCCGCCGTAATCACGCCGGGAGTGCTGGCTCAAACCGAACGGCAATCTTTGGACAACTCCGCAAGGCACTCGGGCAGATACGGTGGAGGAGGATGGTCCAGTGCCGGGAATGGAGCGTCCGACAATCACTTCAGCCCCAGTGAGAGTGTGTTGGATCCGAACACGGTGAAGGGGCTTGTGCCTCGATGGGTGTTCTCAGCAAACGGCGAGGTGAAGGGGACGCCCGCAGTCGAGGGTCACAGCGTCTTTGCTTCCGATAGCGGCGGCTCGGTGTGGCGGCTGGATACGCAGTCTGGAAAAGTTCTTTGGGAGACGAAGCTGCCCGCAATCACAGGAGATCCGGCGTCCTTCTCGCGTGTCACTCCCGCCCTGGATGACGACACCGTGATCGTTGGGGATCAGGCGTCCGCTACGCTGATTG
>CAXTSF010000219.1:1184-2976 GCA_964246865.1 uncultured Terriglobus sp. | reverse complement strand
GGTGTGGAAGACCTCGGTGGCTGCAAACCCGTATGCCTTCATCACATCGTCGCCGGTGGTGGTACATGGACGGCTATACGTCGGCGTGGCGTCGAACCAGGAGTATGCCGCAACCGTTGTGCCCGGATTTCAAGTAGATTTTCGCGGCTCAGTGGTGGCTCTAAATGCAGAAGACGGCAAGCTGCTCTGGCAGACCTATACGGTCCCGAGCGGCTACACCGGCGGTGCGGTCTGGGCAAGCAACCTCGCGGTCGACCCGCGTCGGCAGGCTGTGTATGCCGACACGGGCAACAACTACTCCGTGCCTGTCTCAGTCTCCGCATGCCAGACAAACGCGAAGAACGATCCCCAGCGAGAGGCTTGTCTTGCTCCGGATGACTACATCGACAGCGTACTCTCGCTTGACAGCAATACCGGCGCGGTCAAGTGGGCGAGACGATTCACGACTCTCGACACCGCGATCGACTCTTGCGTGAATGTCATTCCGAACCCGGCCAATCCTTGCCCGACACCGAGTGGTCCAGATATTGACTTCGGTTCCGCCCCGAACCTGTTTATCGCCGGCATCCAGGGCGCAAAGGTGGATTTGGTCGGCGCGGGTCAGAAGAATGGTGTCTATCGGGCGCTGGACCGCGACACGGGAAAGACAGTCTGGTCAACGCTGGTTGGGCCCGGTGGCCGCTATGGCGGAATCGAGTACGGTACGGCAACGGACGGCAAACGGATCTATATTCCCGAGGGGAACTTTGACTATGTTCCGACAAAGCTCATTTCAGGGCAACAGACAAACGGTGGTTACTGGTCAGCGCTTGACCCGGCAAGCGGAAAGATTCTTTGGCAGACTCCGACGCTGGCGCTGGCGGTGAACGACTCGCTGTTCGCAAAAACAATTCTTGCACCGCCGCCTGGCGCGTATGCAGGTACACCTGGCTCTGTGAGTGTCGCAAACGGTGTGATGTATGGAGAGGACCAGGCCGGGAACTTTCTTGCACTGGACGCGGCGACAGGCGAGATCAAGCTCACGTTCCAAAGTGGTGGAACCTCGATCTCGGCACCGGCGATCGTCGATGGAACGCTGTACTGGAGCTCCGGCTACGCTCTGCTTGGAGCAACCAACAACAAGATCTATGCTTTGGACATAGGTTCCAGCCAGTCAAAGTAAGCAGATATCCCAGTAGGCGGTGAGCAAAAGTTCCGGGAGTCCGGAGAACCAAGAGGGGCTCTGAAGAGCCCCTCTTGGTACTGCGATGGTGACCTGACCTGCTCACGTTCCTATTGGATGAGGGTCCCGTTTTCGGCTTCGGGCTTTTCTTCATTCGGAATGGTCACGGCGGCGGCCACCTTGTCGTCCGTGTCCAGGTCCAGCAGCTTGACGCCCATGGTGGCGCGGCCAGCGGCGCGGATGGTTTTTGTGTCGATTCGGATGATTTTGCCGAAATGGCTGATTTCCATAAGCTCGGTCGTCTCATCCACCAGCTGGATCGCGGACACCTTGCCGATCTTCGGCGTGGTGCGCATGTTGATGACGCCCTTGCCGCCGCGGGTCTGCAGCCGGTACGCGTCGACGTCCGTGCGCTTGCCGAAGCCGTTCTCGCTCACGGTGAGGATCAGGCAGGGTGTCAGGCCCAGCTTCTGGTCGAGTTTGGCGAGTCTTTCCAGCTTCTCTGAGGCCTCCGCCGGAACGGCTGCTTCGGCGGGTGTGTCGGTGGCGTCGCCGGAGAGTTGCAGTGGCGCGGCGGACTTGATACGAGCAACCTCGGCGATGGCGGCCTCGACCTGAGCAAGCATGTCG
>CAXTSF010000219.1:0-1174 GCA_964246865.1 uncultured Terriglobus sp. | reverse complement strand
GGAGCTAGAACCCGGGTGCGCCTTCGGCGAGCCCGAAGCACCTGCTGCTGCGGCGTCGCTGGCGGCCTCGGCGGCGCGTTGGAGCCGCTGCGCATTACGCGCCGCCTCGGACGGTGTCACCGCGACGCCGACCAGGTAGTCGTTCTTGCGCAGCGTGATTCCCTTCACCCCATAGGCCGGCCGTCCCATGGAGCGCACGTCGTTCTCATCGAAGCGGATGGCGACGCCCTCGCGCGTGGCAAGAAAGATGACCTGCTTGCCATCGGTGATGCGGACCGCAATCAGCTCGTCATCCTTGTCGATGCCGATGGCGATGATGCCACGCGCCATGACATTCGAGAAATCCTTGAGCGGCGTTTTCTTGACCGTGCCTTCGCGTGTGGCGAAGAAGACAAACCTGTCCTCGGCGTTCAGGTCCCGCACCGCAAGATAGCTCACGATCTTCTCGCCCGGCTGCAGCGCCAGCAGCGACGCCATGTGCTTGCCCTTGCCCGCCGTGCCCACATCGGGAATCTCGTAGATCTTCAGCCAGAAAACACGTCCCGTGTTTGTGAAGAAGAGCAGATAGCTGTGCGTCGAGTCGATGATGAGCGAGGCGACAAAGTCCTCCTCACGCGTACGCATCCCCAGCCTGCCTGTGCCGCCGCGCCGCTGTTGACGGTACGCGGATATCGGTGTGCGCTTGAGGTAGCCCGTGTGCGAGACGGTCACCGCAACCTGCTCATCGGCGATCAGATCCTCGAGCGTGAGCTCCGTCGACTCGTCCAGCAGCTGCGTCCGGCGCACGTCGCCGTACTTATCGCGGATCTCCTCCAGTTCACTCACGATCACGCCGCGCAGCTTCTTCTCCGAGGCGAGGATGGACTCATACTCCGCAATGCTCTCGCGGACACGGCCCAGCTCGTTGAGCAGCTCGTCGATGGAGAGCTGCGTCAGCCGGTACAGCTGCAGTTCGAGGATGCTGTCGATCTGGCGGTAGGAGAGGATCAGCGTTCCGACCGTGGCCCCGGCAGGGATGGGCAGCAGCGCGGAATCGATGCCGTACTTCACCGCATCCAGCCTGACACCGGCGAGCTCCGTCCCGCGCAGATTTACGGTACGGCCGCTGAAGAAGGCGAACAGATTCTCCCGGGCCTCGGAACGCGAGGACGAATTGCGGATCAGGCGGTCGTAG
>CAXTSF010000218.1:1426-5038 GCA_964246865.1 uncultured Terriglobus sp. | reverse complement strand
GTGCCGGAAGGGGCTTTCTACGCCTATCCCAACATCGGCAGTTTCCTGGGCAGGCCGCGCGCTGAGACCGCCGCCGGCATCGCCGCGCGGCTGCTCTCGGAGGCACACGTGGTGGTTGTGCCCGGCGAGGCGTTCGGCACGGCGGAGCATCTCCGCCTCTCCTACGCCACTTCCGCCGAGGTCATCGACAAGGGCATAGAACGCATGCGCAGGTTTTTCGCAGGGCTGCAGTAACGCATGGCCAGCCAGGGCAACGGAGCCGGTCCGGACTTTCTTCCTGTCATTCTTGCCGGCGGCAGCGGCACCCGGTTCTGGCCGCGCTCGCGCCGCGCCCGTGCCAAGCAGGTGCTCGCGCTCTCCGGCGAAGAGACCATGATCCAGCAGACCATGCAGCGCCTGCTGCCACTCGCGCCGGTGGATAGATTTCTGGTGATCACCAACGACGCGCTCAGCTCCGTGATCGCCGAGCAACTACCGTCGATTCCCGCAAACCGCATCCTCTGTGAACCGGTGGCACGCAATACCGCCCCTGCCTGCGCGCTTGCCGCGTTTATCGTCGAGCGTAGCTCCCCGGAGACCGTACTCGGCGTCTTTCCCTCGGACCACGTTGTGACGGATACGCCACGTTTTCTCGAGGTACTGCGGGAGGGCATCCGCATCGCGGCCGCAGGTGACAACATCGTCGTCCTGGGTGCGCCACCAACCCGTCCCGAGACCGGCTACGGCTACATTCAGCAGGGCGCCGCCGCCACCGATCTCGGCACGGCAGCCGTTTCCGTGCATCGCGTACAGCGCTTCACGGAGAAGCCCGATCTCGCCCGGGCGGAGAGCTTTCTGGCGGCCGGAAACTTTGCCTGGAACAGCGGTATCTTCCTGTGGAGCGCGCGCACCCTCGCGGCAGCCATCCGCGAACACTGTCCGCAAATGGTGCCTTTCCTCGAAACCGTTGCGGAGAGCTTTGGCACCCCTGGCTTCGAGGCCGTCTTTGCGGAGCATTATCCCGCGGTCAGCAGCATCAGCATCGATTATGCCGTGCTGGAGCCGCGCTCCGCCCGCGGCGAAGCTGCCAGCCACATCTTCTGCCTGCCGGCGGACTTCGGATGGAGCGACCTTGGCTCCTGGAGCGCCCTCCATGAGCACCATCTGCAGCACACCGGTTTGCCGGCAGATGGCAACGTCGTGCACGCCGTCAGCTCCATGCCGCTGGATGCCACCGGCAACTACGTCTTCGCGCCGGGCATGGCAGTGGCCCTGCTCGGCGTACACAATCTGGTTGTGGTCCAGACCGAAGACGCTCTCCTTGTCACGACACATGCGCACTCGCAGGAGGTCGGCCGCGTGGTGAATGAGCTTGTCCGGCTCAGCCGTCACGAGGTGCTGTAGAGGGAACGGCGGCAGCAAGGGTCCGCCGCCGCGCTCCTCCAACGATGGCGAGTCCACGCGCACAGGCCGGGCTGATTGGGTCCACACAGTTCAGGGCAGGTCGATGCGCACAATCTGGCCCGCGCCGGCCGGCGCCGCACCGAAATTGGACACATAGAGCCTGCCGTCCGGCCCGAAGGTCATACCGGTCGGAACGACCAATCCTGTCGCAACATCCTGGATGCTGCCATCGCGATTGACGCGCACCACCTTGCCCTTGCCCGGGGTCGGGTAGCCGGGTGCGGCCGAGAGTTCAAGCACATACAGCAGGCCATCCGGACCGAAAGCGACGCCGACAACGGTCGTAAATCCGGCTTTGGTGCTGACGATGTTGAGGCGGTTCGCATCCGCGATCACGTCGAAGCCGGGCGCCAGCCCATAGTCGAAATCGCCGTGCTGCAGGACTGAGATCTTCGCCCATTGCGGATCAATTGGGAACAGGTTCAGATTGCCCACGTAGAACTTGCCATCCTTCTCCGCGATCGAGGTCGGCACGATATGCCCTTCAAAGGTCGAGATATCGATCTGCCGCCGGATCTGCCCTTCGCGATCGACCGAGAGCACGAGGCCGTGATTTGCCTCCACGATGTAAAGCCGGTCGCGATACTCGACCATGGAATAGAAGTCGCCGTCCGGCTCATAGTCATCCGGACTTGGATACATCACCGGATGCTCCCGCACGAACCGGCTCAGGTCGGCAACGGTCGTCCATGAGCCGTTGTGCCGGTTGACTCTGACCACAGCATTTGGAAGATCCGGGTTGCCGTGGGAACAGCCTCCGCCGCTCAACAGTGCGTACAGGTGCCCGTCCACAAACGCGAGATCCGACACGCCGGAGGTATCGTGCGTGGGATTGCCGGCGCTCGTCGATGGGAAGCCGGTTGCGACCGTCGTGCGAGTCCCGTCGGCGGCGATTTTTGAGATCCTGCCGGTTGCTCCGCCGGTATACGGCCCGACGGGCGGCGGGACCTGTTCGCATACACCCACCGTCGATGTTATGCCGCCGGTGCCGGCCTCGGCAACATATAAGAGGCCGTCTGGACCGAACTTCAGGCCACGTGGGCCGTTCAGGCCGCGTGCCACCACCGAGACGTTTGGCGATAGCTGCGCGGGAGCGTGGACAGCCACAATGGCTGCCATAAGCAGGGAGAGGCATAGGACGTGCGTGCGTTTCATTCGGAGAACCTCGGCAGCGGGATAGGTGCACCCAATGAAGAGCGCGCCATCTTCGCCGAGGAGGGATCACGGCTGCCATTCCGAACCGCTAGGGGCCGTGAGGCCTGCGTCCTCGCAAAGCGACTGTGGACGACACGGCATCGTCTCCGGCCGGAGCCTTGCGGTGCTTTCACACGTTGGAAGGCACCATCCTGTCGGATAATCAAAGCTCATCATGAGTACTCCTGACGCCCAAAGTAACCAGAGCTCTGTCAAGTTCGGCACCGACGGCTGGCGCGGCATCATCGCGGACGATTTCACCTTTGCGAATGTGCGCGTCGCCGCTAACGCCATCGCCAACTACGTCCTGCATCATGAGGACGCCACACGCGGCGTCTGCATCGGCTATGACACGCGCTTTGGCTCCCCGGCTTTCGCGCGGCTTGTTGCCGAGTCCCTTGCAGCCGCAGGCATCCCGGTGCAGCTTGCATCGCGCATCACGCCGACGCCGGCGCTTTCCTTCGGCGTACGCCATCGCGGTGCGGCGGGCGGCATCATGATTACCAGCAGCCACAATCCCGCGCAGTGGAACGGGGTCAAGTACAAGGCGACCTACGGAGGCTCCGGCTCGCCCGCCATCATCCGGCAGATCGAAGGGTATCTCGGCCAGCCGCTACCCACGTCGCGCGAGACCGCCAAGATCGTCACGACGGATTTTCTGCCCGAGTATCTGGCGGCGATCGAAGCATTTGCCGACCTGCGCGCCATCGCGGGCTCCGGCTACCGCTTTCTCATCGATTCGATGTACGGCGCGGGCTCCGGCGTGCTCAAGGGCATCTTCGACCGTGCCGGCATCGCCTCCGTCGAGATTCGCTCGGAGCACAACCCACTCTTCCCCGGCATCAACCCCGAACCCATCCTTCCGCATATCGCCGCTGCACAGCGTGCTGTCGTGGAGCATCGTTGCGATGCCGGCTTCATCACGGACGGCGACGCCGATCGTATCGGCGCTGTCGACGAGCACGGCAACGTTGT
>CAXTSF010000218.1:0-1416 GCA_964246865.1 uncultured Terriglobus sp. | reverse complement strand
CTGCTGGAACGCAAGGGTTGGCCGGGCGGGGTCACGCGCGCGTTCAACACCACCAAGATGCTCGACCGTATCGCCGCCAAGCACGGCCGCAAACTTTACGAACACGGGATCGGCTTCAAATACGTTGCCGATCTCATGCTCTCCGAGGAGATCCTGATCGGTGGCGAAGAGTCTGGCGGCATCGGCATGCAGCGTCACCTGCCCGAGCGCGACGGCATCCTCAACTCGCTTCTGCTCGCCAATGTCATGGCAGACGAGAAGAAGACCCTAGGGGAGCTCGTGGCCGCTTTGCAGACCGAGTTCGGCGAGCACCAGTATGGCCGCATCGACATGCACATCCCGGACACCCTGAAGCAGTCGGCCATTGCACGCGCCAGCTCCGGTCTTTCCACCTTCGCCGGCATGCCCATCGTGCGTACGGAGAACCTCGATGGCATCAAGTTCTACCTTGAAAACCCGGACAGCGAAGGCCTGGCCAACGCCGCGGAGACCTGGCTCCTTCTCCGAGCCTCCGGCACGGAGCCGCTCCTGCGCGTCTACTGCGAGTCCTCCTCTGCCGGCGCGGTGCGCCGCATCCTTGAGGCCGCCGAGCAGTTTGTTCTGCAGGGGGAAAAGTAACCCTAGCATGTGGCAAGTTTCAGCTCTGCTAGTACTTACCCTGCCCCAACCCACAGGATTGACCGGAACAGGCGCTCCCATCAAGGAGACTCCCCCGGGAAGACACCGGCTTCCGTGCTGCACCGTACACTGGTCAGACGCTTCAGCGTAGGAGAACAGATTGAGCGAGAGTCTTCGGCAGGTTCTTCCCGCCAGCACCACGGCAAGCATTCACATGCAGGGCATCCTTTTCGACATGGACGGCGTACTCGTCAGCTCCATCGGCTCCGTTATCCGCTGCTGGCGGCAGTGGTGCCACATGTATGGCGTTCCGGGAGCCGATACCTTTGAGATTCCGCACGGCAAGCGCGCCATCGAGATTATCCGAAGCCTCCGTCCAGATATGGACGCCGAGGCCGGCCTCCGCGCTATCGAGGATCTTGAGATCGCGGACACAGCCGACCTCCGGGTGCTTCCGGGCGTCGTGGATCTGCTCGGCTCTATCCCCCAGCATCGCTGGTGCATTGTCACCTCGGCGACACGCCGTCTCCTAATTAGCCGGTTGGACGCGGCCGGGCTTCCCGTGCCCGAGCGCATCGTCGCCGCCGAGGATGTCACCTCCGGCAAGCCCTCCCCAGAGCCCTACCAGAAAGGTGCGGAGCTACTTGGCTTTCGCCCGGCGGAGTGCCTCGTTGTGGAAGATGCTCCTGCGGGCGTCGCCGCCGGCACGGCGGCAGGTTGCTGCGTTCTCGGTGTGCTCGGGACGCACTCGCCGGAGGAGCTGAAGGGTAGCTCATGGGTCACGCCGAGCCTGCAGAG
>CAXTSF010000217.1:0-5093 GCA_964246865.1 uncultured Terriglobus sp. | reverse complement strand
GAGAGCAGGGAGGCGCGGTCGTCGTCGAAGCTCATGCAGTAATTGTAAGGAGGGAGTCCGGATGTTTTGGATTGGCGCCGTTCGTTGTGTACGCGATCGTTGTCTCCGGAGTTGCGGCCTTGTGGCTCAAAAGCGGGAACACGGTGACCGCTGCGCTTCTTACGGCGGACACAGACAGGTGATCTAGTGCTGGGAGAGGCGTTCGAGATGGCGGAGACCGCCAGTGGCAATGATGACGACGGCGAAGATAAAGCCGTTGTAAGCCATGTGGACCAGGGTGGAAGCAGCGACCGACTTGAGACGGATGCGTACGGCCGTGAGCACGCCACCCACAAACCAGAGAACGGCGACGGCGTTCCAGGCGAAGCCGAGCTGGGCGGCGTGAAGGACGGCGAAGAGCAGGCTGGTGAGGACGCCGGAGAAGATGAGTCCGGCGCGGCTGAGCGTGTCCGTGGTCTGCCATTGGAGGCGGGCCTCCGGGGTGTGCGGAAGGCGCAGCCAGTCCCACGCGATGGCAAAGCCGGGAAGAAGGAAGCCGCGGAAGAAGATCTCTTCGGCGACCGGCGCGATGATTGTGCCGAAGCCGGCGACGATCAGAACGTCCATGGGCGTGCGAAAGAATGCGTCCATGGGTATTTTCTTCGGCAGAGTGAGATGGCTCTCGATGAGCTGAGCGGTCACACTGATAGCGATACCGAGAGCGAGAAGCCTTGCCGCGTGTGCGCGCGCAACGCCAGCGGCCCAGTGAATGCCGGCCGTGAAGGGGCGCTGCCAGGCGCGGGTGAAGAGCGGCACGGCGATGGAAAGAGCGAGCGCGTAGGAGAGCGCCTCGATAAGAATGCTGGTCTTAGGGAAGATGTTGGACTGCAGTTGGGCAAGGCGCGGTAATAGGTGTAGTGCGGAGCCGATGGCGATGACAGGAACAGCGACCACAACCAGCAGAACAAACCAGATACCAAGGAGGGCCAGACTCCAGAGCAAATTGGGCTGGCGTGAGAGCACAAGGGCCGGGTGCGCCCTGGACGCCGCCTCGGAGCCGTCCAGAGAGATCGCTTCGGCACCTGTGGCATGGCCACCTTCAGTCTCGACAGAACTGAAGAAACGAAACCGGCGGCGTGGCCGTGGAAGGAAGTTGGAGGGTTCGAAGTCGGAGGGATAGTTCATGCCACCTTCGCCCGGGCTTCTTTCTTGGCTTTGCTTTTCGCCGCTGCGGCTTTGGCGGCTGCCTTCCGCTTGGCGGCCCGCTCCTCCACACTGGGGGCGAACTTGGTCGGATTGGCGACCTCCGTGTGGATCACGACAGGTGCGATGTAGGCGGGCGCGGGAGCACGCACAGAGCCGGGACGGTCGCGATAGTACTGTGCGAGGAACTGTCCGGTGTGGGAGGCGGAGATGTGGCTGACCTGCTCGGGCGTGCCCTCGGCCACGACGGTGCCGCCGCCTTCGCCGCCCTCGGGCCCCATGTCGATCAGCCAGTCGGCGTTGCGGATGATATCGAGGTTGTGCTCGATGACCATCACGGAGTTGCCAAGACCGGTCAGCCGCTGGAGGACTTCGAGAAGCTTGCGTACATCGTCAAAATGAAGGCCAGTGGTGGGCTCGTCGAGCAGGTAGAGCGTGCGGCCAGTCTGACGTTTGCTGAGTTCCTTAGCCAGCTTCATGCGCTGGGCCTCGCCGCCGGAGAGGGTAGTGGCGGACTGGCCGAGATGGATGTAGCCGAGGCCAACATCGACGAGCGTCTGCAGTTTGCCCTTGACGTTGGGGATGTCGGCGAGCACGGAAAGGGCGTCGGAGATGGGAAGATCGAGCACGTCGGCAATGGAGTAGCCGTTGAATTTGACGGCAAGAGTTTCCTGATTGTAGCGGCGGCCGTTGCAGATCTCGCAGAGAACGTAGACGTCGGGGAGGAAGTTCATCTCGATGCGTCTCTGACCGTCCCCCTGGCAGGCCTCGCAGCGGCCCCCCTGCACGTTGAAGGAGAAGCGGCCGGCCTTGTAGCCGCGCTCGCGTGAGTCGGGAAGCATGGCGAACAGATCGCGGATGGCAGTAAAGACGCCGGTGTAGGTAGCAGGATTGGAGCGGGGTGTGCGGCCGATGGCGGACTGATCGATGCGGACGACTTTATCGAGCTGCTCGATACCGCGGACGGCGCCGTGGGTACCGGGCTCTTCCTTGGAGCGGTACAGATGTTTCGCGAGCGCGCGGTAGAGGATGTCGTTGACGAGGGTGGATTTGCCGGAGCCGCTGACGCCGGTAACGACGGTCATCACGCCCAGCGGGAAACGTGCGGTGACGTTCTGGAGATTATGGCTGCGGGCACCCTCCACAACGAGCTCGCGGCCGCTGAGTGCGCGGGGTGCATCGCCGGAACGGATCTCGATATGGCCCGCCATGTATTGCCCTGTGAGGGACTCGGGGACCGCCATGATCTCAGCGGGCGTACCGGCGGCAATCAGCGCGCCGCCGTTCTTGCCGGCACCCGGGCCGAGGTCGAGTACGTAGTCGGCCTTGCGAATGGTGTCTTCGTCGTGCTCGACGACGAGGACGGTATTGCCGAGGTCGCGGAGGTTCTCCATGGCGGCGATAAGCCGCATGTTGTCTCGCTGGTGCAGACCAATGGAGGGTTCGTCGAGAACGTAGAGTACGCCGCGCAGGCGGGAGCCGATCTGGGTGGCGAGCCGGATGCGCTGGCCCTCGCCACCGCTGATCGTAGCGGCGCTGCGGTCGAGCGATAGATAGCTGAGGCCTACGGCGTTGAGGAACTCAAGCCGCTCGATGACCTCGCGCTGAAGGCGGTCCGCGATCAGTTTGTCGCGGCCGGTGAACCGGAAGTTCTGCGCCCCGGCAAGGGCCCGGGCAAGGGAGAGGCCGGTGAAGTCCGAGATGGACTGGCCCGCGACCTTGACGGCGAGGGACTCCGGCCGGAGGCGTTTGCCGTTGCATGCGGGGCAGGGCGTGGCCGACATGAACTGCATGTAGTACTCGCGGAAGGAGTCGCTTTTGGACTCTTCCATGGAATCACGTAAATAGGAGAAGATGCCGTGAAAGCCAGTCTTTCCGGCCTCTGCGCGGGGCGGACCATAGAGGAGAAGCTTCTGGTGGTGCTCCGGCAGATCCTCAAAGGGAGGCTTCAGATCGATCCTGTACTTCTCGGCCGCGAGCTTGATGAGGCGAAGCAGGTAGGTGCTCGCGGAGCCAGGACCCATGGCACCATCCAGCAGCGGTTTGGACCAGTCTGTGATGGCCTTGGCTGGGTCAAAGTCGTAGATGCTGCCGAGGCCGTTGCACTCCGCGCAGGCACCGTAGGTGGAGTTGAAGGAGAAGGAGCGGGGCTCGAGTTTAGGGACGTTGATGCCGCAATCGGGGCAGGCCATGGATGAGGAGTAGAGGGTCTCGGGCTCGCCATGAATGGCGATAATGACGAGACCGTTCGCCATCTGCAGGGCCTTCTGAACGCTGCCTTCCAGGCGGCGGATGTCTGGCTTGCCAGTGTCATCGCGCTTGAGCAGGATGCGGTCAACAACGGCTTCCACGGTGTGATTGCGGCGCTTTTCGAGGCGCATACCTTCGGTGATCTCGATCATGTCGCCGTCGACGCGAGCACGGAATCCCTGCTGGTCCAGCGCAGCGAGCTCTTCACGAAACTCGCCTTTGCGGCCGCGGACGATGGGAGCGAGCACCGTAATGCGCTCGCCGGGCGCAAGAGCGACAATGCGTTCGACGATCTGATCTGCCGTCTGACGTGAGATCTCATGGCCGCACTGCGGGCAGTGTGGCTTTCCAACGCTGGCCCAGAGCAGCCGGAGATAGTCGTAGATTTCCGTGATGGTTCCGACCGTGGAACGGGGCGAGCGGGAGGTGGTCTTCTGCTCGATCGAGATGGCCGGGCTGAGACCGTCGATCGCATCCACGTCCGGCCTCTCCATCTGATCGAGGAATTGGCGCGCATAGGCAGAAAGGGTTTCGACGTAGCGCCGCTGACCCTCGGCGTAGATGGTGTCAAAGGCGAGGGAGCTCTTGCCGGAGCCGGAAAGGCCCGTAACGACGGTGAGCGAGTTGCGCGGAATGCTCACGTCGATGTTCTTCAGATTGTGGTGGCGCGCACCGCGCACCGTAATGTGAGTCACGCTCATTGCGGAAGACTGGCCCTCGAAGCCGCAACGTATAGGGTAAGGCATGGGACGGTGCGTATCTATCTAGGCACTTTGCCGGTGGCTCTCCCATGGGAACACTGGTGTTGAGGCGGCCCTCGCCGGCGCGTTGGACGGGCACGGGAGTTCCGGACTGACAGGAGTTGTGCACGTGATCTTTCTAGTTCTGGTGTGTGCTGTACTGGCTGCCCTGGCGGGCGGCGTTCTCATGGCTTATGGGATCTGCTACGGAATGTTTCAGATGTTCCGGATCCACTCGCTGCAGGTGGCGCAAGCGCGGGTTGCAAGCCGCGCCCTCCCGGTTGCAGCGGTGGATACATTGGCCTAGGGCCGGGTGGCTCGGAGCCTCCAGTGCAACGTAGGAAGCTGAAGAGCTTGTAGCAGGCCAGGTTTCCAGACCCTTTACACGCAACACTCTCCATCTATGGCTGGACGGGAACGCCCTGCTGGGGCGCCGCGCCCTGTCGCTGAAGTCTCAGGAGGTCCTGCTGGATTTGTTCGGGCGTTTTCACGCCATTCGGTGAGAGCGGAAGGGGAGCAGTGGTAGCGCGCGGCTGCGGCTGGAGGTCGTCGGGGATAGAGCCTGCTGCATTCGCCTGCGGATCCAACTGGCCGGGCTGCATGTAGCGGTTCCGGTCTGGCAAAGAGGCGGGGTGCCGCGATATCTCGCTATCCGGATCAGACTGCTGGGCCGCATTGCCGGAAGCCGGGCTAGCACCGCCTATGCGCGGCGTAAGGGTAAGAGTTGCCGTTCCGCCGGTATGGTCCAGCAGCCTGTTTACCGGCAGACCGCTTAGGAGCGAGTCGACGACCTCGTCCAGACTTCCCGGGCCGTAGGTGCCGTAGATGGGATCGTTAGCGGGATTGCCGCGAACGCGAAGACCGGTGGCGAGACGGATCTGATGAAGCATGTCACCGAGCGGTGTTCCGCTGGAGACCAGG
>CAXTSF010000216.1:0-5130 GCA_964246865.1 uncultured Terriglobus sp. | reverse complement strand
CGGTGAGCACCTTGGAGCAGGACGGCGAGGTCATCGTGACGGTGCGGGACACAGGGTCAGGCATCGATCCGCAGCACCTGCACCGCATCTATGATCCCTTTTTCACAACGAAAAATGCGCCCAGGGAAGGCCAGCACAAAGGGACGGGCCTTGGCCTCTCCGTCTCCTACGGCATCATGCAGGAGCATGGCGGGCGCATCCGCGCGGAGAGCGAACCCGGCCACGGTACAACCTTTTTCCTGGAGTTTCCCGTTCTGCAGCAGGCGGAGCCGGAGGAGATGAGACAAGTGGGAAGCGTGCATGCCTGAGGCAACACTCGCACCGCAGAAGAGCCGGCCGGAGTTGTCAGAGGCTCATCTGCTCATTATCGACGACGAGGCTGGCATACGGGACTCGCTTGAGACTCTGCTTCACTTCGAAGGCTTTGCGGTCGACCTGGCGAAGGATGGCAATGCCGGCCTGGACCTGCTGACCCGCGGACAGTATGACCTGATCCTGCTGGATCTGGCGCTGCCGGGCGAGAGCGGTATCGAGTTGCTGCCGAGGATCAAGCGCCTGCAGCCCGCGATTCCCGTGATCATGATCACCGCCTATGGCACCGTGGGCAATGTGGTGGACGCTCTGCAGGCAGGTGCGGAAAACTTCGTCCAAAAACCGTGGGATAACGAGAAGCTGCTGGCGGACATACGCTCGGCGATCACGAAAAAGCGTTCGCAGGAGGAGGTCGTTCAGCTCAAGCGAACGCTCAAGCAGCGCTACTCCTTCGAGAACATCATCGGCAAATCCGATGTGATGGCGAGGCTGCTGGGCACCGTCGCGATCCACCGTCCTGATTCAGGGGGAGAGCGGCACCGGCAAGGAGCTGATCGCGAAGGCGATCCACATGAGTTCGCCGCGCATGGACAAGCCCTTTGTCGCAATCAATACCGGCGCCGTCCCGACCGATCTGCTCGAGTCCACCCTCTTCGGCCATGTCAAGGGTGCGTTTACCTCCGCCATCGCAAGCAGAAAAGGACTCTTCGAAGTAGCCAATGCGGGCACGTTGTTTTTGGACGAGATTGGCACGATGCCCATGGAGACCCAAGCCAAAATCCTGCGGGCGCTGCAGGACCGGCGCTTCCTTCCCGTGGGCGGCAACTCCGAGATTCAGGTGGATGTTCGCATCGTGGCTGCGACCAACGTGAAGCTGCAGCAGGCGGTAAAAGAAGGGCGCTTTCGCGAGGATCTCTACTACCGGCTTTCCGTGATCAATCTGGATCTGCCCCCGCTGCGCGCACGCAAGGAAGACATACCGCTGCTCGCGGCGCACTTCCTAAAAAGGTATGCCGAGGAGAACGGCCTGGAGCCGCGTCTGCTTGCCCCGGATACCCTGCGCGCGCTGGTGGATTACGAATGGCCCGGCAATGTGCGCGAGCTGGAAAACGCGATGGAGCGCGGTGTGGTGCTGTCCTCCGGTCCGGTGATCACGCCGGAACTGTTGCCGCAACAGATCATGGGTAGCACCTACAGCGTGAGTCTACTGGACCACCGGCCGGACGCTTCCCTGTTCGACATCATGGAAGAGATCGAGCGCCGCATCGTCGCGGACCGGCTGGAGCGTTGCAACTGGAATCAGACAGAAGCAGCGGAGTTCTTCCATGTACCGCTCTCGACACTGAATCAGAAGATCAAGCGGCTGAATATCGAGATCAAGAAACGGAATAACAAGGATTAGGTCATGCTTGCCGATGTCCCGGGGTTCAAGGACTACGGCTGCAGGACGATCTTCATGGAGTCTGGTTGCGGGTGGGAGGCGAGATGGATGGCCTCCGCCGCGTCTGACAAACGGAAGCGGTGAGAGATGAGCTCGGTGAGATCGAAGGAGCCGTCGCGATATCCGTCAAAGACAAGCTGCACCGCCTCATCCTGAATGGCGACCGAGGAGGAGTAAGAGCCCATCAGGGTCTTCTCGTCCATGCAGACCGCCGCCGGATCAAAGGCTGCCTCGCCATGCTGGGTTTGTGCAAACAGGCAAACACGTCCGCCAGGACGAACCGAGCCGAGTGCCGTGGGAATGAGTGCATCCACGCCGACGGCGAGCAGGGCTACATCGGCGCCACGGCCTTCGGTGGCGCGTTTACAAGCCGCCGCGATATCGTCTCCTGCATAAAGCGGGTGTTTCAAGCCGAAACGTGCCGCGATCCGGTGGCGCTCCGGGAATAAGTCGGAGGTGAGCACGGTGGCACCTTTGCGCTGTGCCAGTGTGGCGAGCAGGATGCCGATCGGGCCCTGACCGATCACGAGAACGGTTTCGTCCGGCTCAAGAGCGAGTAGATCGATCGCCTTGTAGCAGGTGTTTACGGGTTCGATCCAGGCTGCCTGCTCAAAGGGAATATCGCCCGGGATCTTGACCAGACCGCGCTCCACAATCCAGTCCATCACGCGGATGTATTCTGCGAAACCGCCACCAGAGGGCGTGAAGCCGGCCGTAGTTCCAACACGCTTATACATTTCGCACTGGGCAAAGGTCTGTTTGCGGCAGTAGTAGCAGTGGCCGCAGGGGATGTGGTGGAAGGCCATGACGCGGTCGCCCGGCACAAAGGCAGCAACGCCGCTGCCGGCAGCGACGACGGTGCCGGCCATCTCATGGCCGAAGACGCGCGGGACGCTATGCGAACCGGTATGGATTTTCTTCAAGTCGGTTCCACAGATGCCACAGGTGTGGATGCGCACGAGCACCTCGCCGGGGCCGATCTGCGGGACAGCAAGCGTCTCGACCACTACCGTATTCACGTCCCGGTAGACGGCAGCCTGCATGGTCGTGGGGATGCTCTCTTCGGTTCGCTCGATGGCGTGCGTAAGGGCGGTGGGCATGCCTATTAGACTCCAAGCTCCCGCTCGAGGGCGTCGCAGAGATTTGCCGCGGCCAGGCGGGCCTGCCTGCCGAAACGGCTGAGTGCAGCCCAGGAGCGCGGCTGCATGGCAGCGGAAAGCACAAAGCGGGCGGTGGCAAAGCTGCCATCGTCGCGCACGAAGGCATTCATGTCGGGCAGCTGCTCTTCCAGTGTGTCGGATACGGCCTTGGCGGCGCGGAACGGGATGCCATGGGCTGTGCTGAGGCGCGCGAGGGTGGCGGCTTCCATGTCGACCGCAACGCTGCCGCCGTATGTGCGCGAGAGCCGGTCCTTTTCAGCATGCGTGGCAACGAGTGGCGAGGTAAGCAACAGACCCGTGCCGGAGGTGGTCAGAAAGCTTTCACCGGTGCGCAGGTCGCGAACCGCAGACGGCCAGAGGACAGAGCCTGCCTCCGTACCGGCCTGAAGTGCACCCGCCCAGCCGACGGACCAGATTGCAATGGGACGGGCAAGCTGCAGTGCGCGGGAGAAGGCGCGGGTCACCGCATTCGCGCCCATGCCGCCGTACAGGACGAGCACAGGTGCGGAGGGGTGATGCCACCCGTCCACGCCGCTCTCCGTGCCCAGGGCAGCCCATCGATGCACCAGCGGGCTCACCTCACCACGCATCGCCGCAATCAGGACGGTGCTGTCGTTCATGCGGCAACTCGGAAGGGTGGGGCGTACCCGTGGGTGGTAAACCAGTCCATGGCGGAACGAAGCGCGGGGTAGACGGGCTTCACCTCAAAGCCGAGTTCCCGCTCGGCTTTGGCGGAGCTGGCAAACATGAATTTGCGGCCCATGCGTACAGCCTCGACGGTGGCCCGCGGCTCCTTCCCGCGCAGCTTGCCGGTGATGGTCTCGTCCAGGAAGGCAAAGGCCATCGCGACGCTGTGGGGCACCTTATGCGTTGGAGACGGCAGGCCGGAGATCGCCGACATGCGGTCCAGGATCTGCTTCAGAGTCAGGTTCTCGCCGCCGAGGATGTAACGCTCGCCGGGCGTGCCGTGGTCGAGCGCAGCAACGTGCATGCGCGCGACCTCCTCCACATCCACCAGGTTCAGACCGGTATCGACGTATGCCGGGAATTTGCGGTTGAGAAAGTCCACGATAATGCGGCCTGTCGGTGTCGGTTTGCGGTCGCCGGCACCGATCGGCGTCGTGGGATTCAGGATCATGATGTGCTGACCGGCCTGTGCGGCGCGCATCGCCTCCTGCTCGGCGAGGAACTTCGAACGTTTGTAGTGGCCGATCATGTTGGCCTCGGAGACGGGTGTCTCCTCGTCGACGATGGTTCCGTCGGACTGGAAGCCCATGGTGGCGACGCTGGAGGTATAAATGACGCGCTGCACACCGCACTCACGCGCTATGCGGAGCAGATCGCGCGTTCCTTCCACGTTGGCGCGGTACATCTGCGCGGGGTCCGGGACCCAGAGCCGGTAGTCGGCGGCTACGTGAACCAGCGCTTCACAACCTTCGACCGCAGAACGGAGCGGCTCCGGCGCGCAAAGGTCGCCCAGCACCCGGTCGCCCGGAAGGCCTTCCAGTGCGGCGGGATTGCTTGTGATTCGCGTCAACAGCCGAAGCTCCGCACCCGCTGCGGCATAAACACGAGCAACGTGGCTGCCAACAAAGCCGGTCGCACCAGTGAGAAAGACTTTCATGCGCCCAGCCGACGGCTCAGTCCAGCCGCTCCGGCTCGATCCGGATGTTCTTCTCGCCGGCGGCTTTCTTCTCCCAGTACTTCTTGACCCAGGCTTCGAAGCTCTTGCCCGCGGCAGTATCGCGGCCGGTGAAGACCAGCGCAGCAATCTCCGCGTAGGTGATGCTTCGGCGCGTGCGGTCGGCGGTGGCAGGGAGAATCCGGACATCGAGTCATCGAGTCCGGCACCATGCCGCCGGTCGTAGATGTAGCCCTCCACCACTTCGCCCGTGCGCAGGGTGAGGGTGACATCGCCTCGATAGTCAAATGCCTTTTCGAGTGCCTCCTTCACCTCGGCCTCAGTCGCGAGAGGTGGGATCCAGCCCTGCAGATCTTCGCGCTCCCGCCCGGCGATGACCTCAATCTCATCCGCACTGGCCTCCCTGAGCTGCTCGATCTTCCGGTGCTCCTGCTGTTCCGTGGCCATCGTTAGTCTCCCGAAACCGATTCGAGTTCGGACTCACGTGCGCCCGAGGAGACGATCTGCACCAGCGGAGTCGCATGCGCGGGTCGCCACTCATTTAGAAGCTTCAGTGCCTCGGCGTCCTTGTACTG
>CAXTSF010000215.1:1773-5137 GCA_964246865.1 uncultured Terriglobus sp. | reverse complement strand
GCCTCCGCCACGGGTCTCACCCTGAACGGCAGCGCAGCCAACCCCGCCAACGGTCTGCTCAAGATCACGGGCGGTGGCCAGCTCCAGGCAGGCAGCGCCTTCTCCAGCCAGGCTGTGAACATCCAGAGCTTCACAACGGACTTCACATTCGCCATCTCCGGTACCGCACCCCTGGCTGACGGTATGACCTTCACCCTCCAGAACAGCGCACCCACGGCCCTCGGCTCCTTCGGCGGCGGCCTTGGCTACGGCACAGACGACGGAAGCACCGGCGGCATCCCCCACAGCGTCGCCGTCAACTTCGATCTGTGGAACAACCGCGGCGAAGGCAGCAACTCCACTGGCCTATATGTCAACGGAGCCTCGCCCACCACACCATCCACTGACCTGACACCCAGCGGCGTCAATCTCGCCAGCGGCCATCCCTTTCACGCCCGTCTCACTTATGACGGCGTCACACTGAATCTCACCCTTACCGATACCGTGACCGGCGCCGTCTTCAGCACCGGCACCCCCATTAACATTCCTCAGGTCATCGGCAGCAACACCGCCTTTGTCGGCTTTACCGGCGGCACCGGCGGCTATATCGCCAGCCAGAATATCCTCAACTGGACCTTCACCAGCAATCCCTCCTCAACCGCTGCCTCGACGCCTTTGCCTAACTTTCCCGGCGGCTTTGCTTCCACGACGGCGCTTGCCCTGAACGGCAGCGCCGCCAATCCTTCCAACGGCCCGTTGACCATCACCTCTGGCGGCCAGCTTCAGGCCGGCAGTGCCTTCTTCAACAACGCTGTCAACATCCAGGGCTTCACGACAGACTTCACCTTCCTGATCTCCGGTGCCGCACCCCTCGCCGACGGCATGACCTTCACGATTCAGAACAGTGGACCCACTGCCCTGGGCGCTCTCGGTGGTGGACTCGGGTTTGGCCCTGACAACGGCAATGGCAGCAGCATTCCCCGCAGCGTCGCCGTCAAGTTCGACCTGTGGAACAACCAGGGCGAAGGCTCCAACTCTACGGGCCTTTACACCAACGGCGTCTTTCCCACCACACCCGCCATGGACCTTACGCCCAGCGGCGTCAATCTCGCCGCAGGCCATCCCCTGCACGCTCACCTCGTCTACAACGGCTCTACCCTCAACCTCACCCTGAGTGACACTGTCACCGGTGCCCTGTTCACCACGGGCTTCCCCATCAACATCACGCAGACCGTCGGCAGCAATACCGCCTACGTCGGCTTCACCGGAGGCACCGGCGGCTACACAGCCGTCCAGCAAATCCTCAACTGGACCTTTGCACCTACCCAGCCCTGATCTCTTCATGCAGCCGAGCGGAGGCTCCTTCCATTCGGAAGGAGCCTCCGAGATCATCGAAGAAATGGTCCGTCCATTCTGTATCGCCAGCATGGATGATTGCCTGCGCCTCCGCTGAGCCGGGAGGGACTGAGGCTGCGTCGATCAAAAGGTTATTTGAGCAGCAAGTGCAAATGAGGCTGGGATGTTGTTCCAGATTTGGAGGCATTTGTTGGGGGAGAGTTCTGAGCCGATGCTCCAGCGATAAGAAGGATAGGGAGGAGAGATGTTAGCCACTTCACTGGTTCACCCCATTTCTAATCGCGTCTGCGACTTCGGCGAAAAGTTCGTGGGAGGTGAGCGTGACTGTCGGGATACGCGAGGTTGCCTGCATTGGCTCCCCATTGGCCGCGAGGAGCTGCGCCGAGGTTCCCTGGATCTCCCATGCGCCGATCACCTCGTAATCTTTGGTGTCGGCATGGTGAGCGAGGAACAGGAGATACGAGTGCTTCGGCTCCACGGGAAACAGCACGGAAGGTGGGTCGTAGACAACACGATTTGTGGGGAGTCGTAATGTTCCCCCTTCTTGACGCACGATGATCGGTTCTACCTTCTGATCTTGCTTGAAGATCTGTTTCGGAACGATTGTGAGTTCGCTGTAAATGTGGCGGTGATCGGGAGTGAGGAAGGTGTGAGTGGTCTCCACCGACCCCGCGACGATAAGATCGGCTCCTTTTGCGGGAATGGCAGGGACCGCGAAAGGACATTTGAATGCGGCCATGCTGTGCATTCGCTTGCTTGGTTCTACGTCCGCATCAAGCGGGGTTGTCTGGTCGTTCTCCCGCATATAGGACTGGCCGCGTGATTGTCGAAGGTCTGGCGAAGCCGAGTCTTCCCGCTGGGGAGTCAGAGTTTGAGGCGTGGCTAACCACCTAGGTGGGCCTGCTTTGCTTTTCGGCAGCTGTGCCTGGATGGACAGCAAGCCTCCTGTACCGAGAAGCAGGGCTAGGGGTAAGCCTGATCTCATAGACAAACCCTTCTTTCGATAATTGATCACGCAAGTGTGCGACCGAAGAAGCGCAAGCGTCAAGCCTGGCCAGGTGGCATACTGCCAGACGCTGTACCCGCTAGGAGATGCTTCCTCATGGGAAGAAAGATGGCCCGAATGGGCCTCAATACTCTCGCGTCATCCTGAGCGAAGCGAAGGATTCCCACGCCTCCCGCCCTTTTCTGCTCTCAAAGGTCTCCCGCCCAGAAAGTCAGTCGTTTCAGGATTAAGTTACGCATGCACGCGACCGTACGCAGTTGCGAGACCTGTCGATCCGAGGCTCTCTACATCGCCGCGGCGAGCATGGGGTAGCGTCCGGCATGGCTCGTCTGATACAGGGCCAGCAGACGCTCGCGCATTAGATAGTAGGCGCTTGCGGCCTCCTGCAGGCTGAATGGACCCCGTACCCGGCCGTAACCGAAGAGCAGACCAATCCAAAGCCGGCGCGTCGCCCGTCGCAGGGCAACACCATCCCGACGCATGCGCTCAGCCACAATGATGCCTTCACCCGGGTTCCACCTCTGGGCATAGCCGGCGAGTGCAATCAACACCTCGGCGTTGCCGTTCATCCGGCGCAGCCCTTCGGCCCCGCCGATCAGATCCCAGAGCTGATCTGTCTCAATCTCCAGCTGGTTCATTCGCGGCTGCAGATAATCCCGGGCAACTGTGGCAATGCCGCCCGCCGGCACCGGCTCGAGACTTGCCACCAGGTCTTCCCAACTCAATCTGCTTAGACGCGACGCCTTGCGGCTAGTCTGCGCAAAGGCAACACCGACAAAAAGAATCGCAGCGGCAAAAAAGATCAGAAAGGTCATACGGATGGCCTATTGGTTCCGGCTAAATCGTATTGCACCCGCTTGTGGAGAGCAAGTAAATATTCCTGCATCTCCAACGAAAGTGGTGCCCGTACCCGCTCCGGCAACCAGAACGTGACCGCCCAGTAGCCCAACACCAGCAGGTACACCACCATCCGCAGATGGACAAGCACAATCAGATCACGATCCCAGCCCAGAACGGCGTGAG
>CAXTSF010000215.1:0-1763 GCA_964246865.1 uncultured Terriglobus sp. | reverse complement strand
CTAAGGAAGCGAACGCAAAAGTCGCAAGCCCTTGACCTACTGCGAACACCTGATTGCGCCACTGGAGGCCGAGACGATTCGCGGCACCTAGCATCGCGATGAACAGCTCACAAGTTAAGAGTGAGGTAAAAGTCGTCACGCGCGCATCCCAGAGATCGAAACCCTTAGACTCCGGTGGACCAAGCTCTAAGGCGATCACGCCGGCGAAGAGGCATCCAGCCGCACCCCAGCCCAGAAACGCTCTCCGCGCGTCACGAACCCAGGTCCCGGTGGGCCGCAATGCGTCACGCGCTACTTCGAAGAGGATCGCAATCTGGAGTACATAGTCGAGAATACCGGTGCTCCAATAGGCCACGAAATAGGCATGCTTTCCCCCACTACGTGAGACGAAAAAGAGCAGGAGCGTCGTGATAGCTCCAAATGAAAGGAAAAACGTGAAAATAGGGAACTGCCGGATTCTCTTCCGAAGCACAAGGATCGCGACAACGGCGATATGCCCGACGAGCGACGCCGCCCACAGAAGATTATCCAGAGACGAGAGATTCATGGCAGACCCGTCCCTAAGTTACACCCACCCTCTTCACGAGACGACTTGACCTACGCGTCGGAACCTCGAAGCGACCATGAATGATCGACTTATAAAGACCTAATCCTGTACAGAACGGTCACCGACCGCTGGAGGATCTAAAAATGAGCTTGCGGGCCCACGAAGGCCCGGCAACATCAAATCACGAAACGGTGCACTCGGCCAACCGGTATAGATAGACAACTGATCGGCTTATCTGCTGGCTGCTGCGTCTTCATACGATCGAACTGACAATCAGGTTGGTAGACCCGTCATGATGTTTTTACATCCCACCACAACGGGCCGACAGAACATGGCACCGTTCGAAAACGCACTTGAATCGCAGATGCTCGTCCTGAAAGCAGTCTGGCAGCGGCATTGCGCATCCGTTTACAGCCCGAGGAAGCTCAACACAGCCTGCACAACCGTAGTCGCTGCCTGCGGGTGCGGATTGCAACCGGTCCGCTCGGCGTGCATCGCTGGCGCAGCGGTGAGGGCAAGGACGGCAACGAGGGCGATCGAACGGAAAGACTTCATGGGTAACTCCTCCAGAGTGGTTGGTGTTTCGTGTAACTCAGCATCGGCTTTGCAGAGGCATGATGCAACGCAGGACAGCGGGATTAGAGTCCGAGATGACTTGACGCTACCAACGTAACTGTCCGCGACGTCAAACCGGCAGAACGTATGAAAGGACGAGAGCAGAACTTTCAATTGGGCAGTGCCCTGGCAGCGGGCAATGCAGTGAACGCGAACGGAACATCATCTTCCGCAGAGGGGGACCGGATTTTCTCGACGCGGCAACAACACTCTCGAAGATTAGGGCGGTCTTTCGCTCTGAGATATCAAAAAGCTACTCACGTCAAGTCCCCAAAAAGGTCACGCGCGCTCATGCGAGTGTTCATCCGCAATGGCGAAGCTCGCAGGCGGAGACGTCATGACAACGCGTTGCTCATCCCGCTTGCGATAGCGGCCATGGCCGGGCCGTCAAGCAGGCAGGACAGCTCACCCGCACAGAACGCCGCTGTGAATGGCACTTTTCGCCCGCCCGGCTCTATCCTTAAGAGAGCGGCGGCACCATAAGAACGGATCAGGCACGCCCGGCGCTCGTCGCTCGTCGCTAAGTGATTTCCATCGCCAAGTTTGCTCCCAGGTCTTGAGCCGTAATGGGCCTTGCACGACTACAGCAGGCGAACTGACC
>CAXTSF010000214.1:0-5162 GCA_964246865.1 uncultured Terriglobus sp. | reverse complement strand
CGGTGGACGCGCTCGATGCGCGCGCCGGTCAGGGTTTCTTCAATCAGGTGCGCGGGCGACTTCAGCGGCTCGGGCTTGGTGCCGAGCGTCACGCGCTCGATGCGCTGGCCGCGCACACGCGCGTGGACGCCATTGGCAACCGTTTCGACTTCAGGCAGTTCCGGCATGAGATGACTTTGTCCCGTCAAGCGGGATGTGCGCCGCTGGGCGCTTCCCTCATAGACTAATGGCATGGCCACGGTACAAGCCGCCCCAGACATCCGGCCGGGCCGCAACCCGGCCTATCCTGCCGGCCCGCAGATGCTATGGCGGATGCTTACACTGCAGCCGTTCCGGCACAATGCGGCGGAGTTCCTGCGCTCGGTCGCTCAGCAATACGGAGACTTCACGTATCACGGCCTGGCAGGTCAGCATATTTATCTCTTGAACCATCCGGATCTGATCGCGGATTTTTTCGGCAAGGACTCGCGCCACCACCATCGCAACCCGATCATGCAGCGTGCGCGCGACGTGCTCGGCAACGGCCTGCTCACCAGTGAGGAGCCGGTGCACATGCGGCAGCGGCGGCTGATGCAGCCGGCCTTTCTGCGGCAGCGGATCGCCTCCTATGGCGCGGTCATCGGGGCCAAGACGGTTGATATGACGGGCCATTGGCAAAGCGGATCGGTGACGGATCTCCACCCGGAAATGCTGGAACTCGCCCTGCGTATCGTGCTCAAGTGCCTGTTCGATCTCGACCGGTTTGCGAACATGCCGGCAATGGAGTCGGCGGTGAACTCGTTCATGTATTTCCTTCCACTGACGTTTGTTCCGTTTTCACGAAGGATTCAGGCGTCGCCACTGCCTTCCATGCGCCGTTTGCGCGAGGGCAACCGGTATCTGGACGAGTTGATCTATGGCATGATCGCGGAGCGCAGGGCCGATCCACGCGACCGCGGCGACCTGCTCTCCATGCTGCTGGCGGCGACAGACACGGAGGGCGACGACGCATCGCCGATGACAGACCGGCAGTTGCGTGACGAGTGCGTCACGGTGATCCTCGCCGGGCACGAGACCACGGCCAATGCCCTCTCCTTTGCGCTGGATCTGCTGGCCCGTCATCCGGAGGTGCAGGAGCGGCTGCACGAGGAATCCACGGCGGTGCTGGGCGATCGCGCGCCCGGCGCGGACGACTACCCGCGCCTGCCCTATGCGACACAGATCTTCGCGGAAGCCATGCGGCTGTATCCGCCGGTGTGGATCACCGGGCGTACCGCCGCCGAGCCGTATGAGATTGCCGGCTATCGCATCCCCGCCGGCGCGGCCGTGCATGCGACGCAGTACACCGTGCACCGCGACCCGCGCTGGTGGACTGAGCCGGATCGCTTTGACCCGGACCGCTTCTCGGAATCTGTCAAGGCGGCCCGTCCGCGCCATACCTACTTCCCGTTCGCGGGCGGATCGCGCCAGTGCATTGCCGAGGGTCTTGCCTGGATGGAAGGGACACTGGTGCTGGCTGCGATTGCGCGGGACTGGCGACTAGGTCGCGCACCTGGCGACACGGATCCGCTGAAGGTGAGGCCAGCCATCACGCTGCGGCCGGCGAAGGGCATCCCGCTACGGATCGAGCGGCGCTGATGTGGCACTGACGGCCCTTTCGCTATGCTGGAAGGGTTGCTCATCGCCACCCCGTGCAAGGAAACCACCATGGCCGCACTCATCGAGGCAATCGACGTCAAGCGCAAGATGTTCTTTGAGCATGAAGACATCCCTTTTTGCTGCATGGAAGCGGAGATCTCAACGCCGACGGCCCGCGGCGGCCAGACCCTGGTGCGGCTGCGCATGCGCAATCTGCTGACCCGCAATGTGTTTGAAAAGACCTTCAAGGCCAACGACAAGTTCAAGGAACCAGACCTGGAGACGGTCGACGCTTCTTATCTTTACAGCGATGGAGAGGGCTCCTACTTTCTGGATCAGGAGAGCTTCGAGACGCTGCAGCTGAATTCCACGATGATGGAAGATGCGCTGGAGTTTCTGCTGGAAGGTACGGTGGTGCAGGTAGAGAAATACAACGGCAACCCCATCGGCCTGCAGCTGCCGATGCAGGTGGAGCTGCGTGTGGCCGAGACGGAGCCGGGCTTCAAGGGAGACACCGCGACGGGTACGGCAAGCAAGCCGGCCACGCTGGAGACAGGGCTGAAGATCCGGGTGCCGTCGTTCGTCAAGGAGGGCGAGACAGTTCGAGTCACGACAGAGACAAGGGAGTTTGCCGGGCGGGCGTGAGCGCCACCCGCTGCCGTACGCCGCCGCATCTCGACAAGCAGGTAAGATTGAGGTGAGCGGCCCTTTCTGTGCCCGCTTCTACACCCCTGGGGTGTACCTGCTTTGCTGTACGACTGGAGACCTGAGAAGAGTGACGACGAAACGTACAGCGGTGGTGCTGGGCGCGCAGTGGGGCGACGAGGGTAAGGGGAAGATTGTTGACGTGCTTTCAGAGCGCTACAACGTTGTGGCCCGCTATGCCGGAGGGCACAATGCCGGCCATACCGTCATCATCCGGGGCGAGAAGTTTGTGCTGCACCTGGTGCCCTGCGGCGTGCTTCGGCCGGGCTGCCGTGGCGTGATCGGCAACGGCGTGGTCGTGGACCCGGCGGCGCTGCTGGGCGAAATCAAGATGCTGAAGGCGCAAGGCATTCCGGTGGACGGGCAGCTCTTTGTCTCCAATCGAGCGCAGGTCATCCTGCCCTACCATCGCATGATCGAGCTTGCCGCGGAGAATGCACCGGGGCGCACCAAAATCGGAACGACTTCGCGCGGAATCGGTCCTGCCTACGAGGACAAGATGCACCGCAACGGTCTGCGGATCGTCGATCTGCTGAACACGCAGCTGCTGCGCACGCACATTACAAACGCATGCAACGAGAAGAACCAGATTGCGCATGCGCTCTTCGGCACAGAGCCGTTGAACCCGGCCAAGATTTATGAGGAGTACGCGCGCTACGCCGATGAGGTTGCCGCATACGTTACGGACACGGCCATTCTGTTGAACGATGCGATTGGCAAGGGCGAGAGCGTGATGTTTGAGGGGGCGCAGGGAGCGCTGCTGGATATTGATCACGGCACCTACCCGTTTGTCACCTCTTCCAGCGCAACCGCGGGCGGCGCGGTGATCGGTACCGGTGTGGGACCGACGGCGATCGGCACCGTGATCGGTGTGACCAAGGCCTATGTGACGCGGGTGGGCGCAGGTCCGTTCCCGACGGAGGAGCACCGCGCCGCCGGCGACGAACTGCGGGCGCGTGGACAGGAGTACGGCGCCACCACAGGACGTCCGCGCCGGTGCGGATGGCTGGACCTGCCACTGCTGCGCTACAGCAATATGGTGAATGGGACCGAGTGGCTGGTGGTCACCAAGCTGGATGTGCTCGACACGCTGCCAGAGATTCCGGTGTGCACGTCGTACAGGATCAATGGCAAACCGTGCGCCACAATCCCGGCCGATGTGCGTGGTTTCGAAACGATCGAGCCTGTGTATACGAAACTGCCGGGCTGGCAGAGCTCCACGGAGGGTATCGTGGACTTTGACCGGCTACCCCGGCAGGCTCAGGCCTACCTCGACTTTCTACAAGCGGAGAGCGGGGCCAGGATCGGGATGGTATCGACCGGCCCTGATCGCGAACAAACCATCAGTATGCCCGGATTCGCAGCGGCGACCGGAGAGAAAGTGCTGTCCGCATGATTTCGTTTACGGTACGTATGAAGTTTGGCCCGGAGGATCGCGCTGAGGTCGAAAAGATTCTGAAGAACCTGGGAGCAGCCTCCCGGCGCGAGAAGGGCTGCGTCAACTATGTCGCACACTTTGTTGAGTCGGAACCGAACACCGTGGTGATCTATGAGCAGTACCGGGATGCCGAGGCACTGGAGCTGCACCGGGCGTCGAGCCACTTTGAGCAGTACGCGACCGAGGGGCTCTACCGCAAGACGCGCGAGCGATCGGTGGAAACGTTGATCGCTGTCACCTAGAGCTAACCTCGTGGAGGTTTGCCGCGAGTCGATCGGGCCGGCAGACTTCCTCTGAGTCCTCAGGAGCAGCGGTAGCGCGGTTAACACGAAAGTGTCTTTGACGGGATAGCGACGGCCAGCTAGTATGCGATACGCCATGCCCTTCCGACATCCGTACCGAAGACGTTCGCTGCAGATTGCGGCGGTACTGCTGGTTGTCTGGTGCGGTGGAGCGTTCGCCATCAGCCCCATTCACGGTGTCAAACCCGGACGGCACTCTGACCGGAGCACCATTGAGCGCATGGAGAACCAGTGGCGCACGGCGATCCTTCAGGGCGATGTCGCAGCGCTGGACAGGCTGGTTGCCGACGACTTCCTGAGCATCTCCTCGAATGGAACGCTGATGGACAAGCAGGAGTTTCTACGGCGAGCTTCCACCCGGAAACGTACAGTGACACGGCTGGATATCTCAGAGACCAAGATCCGGATGCGTCAGGATTCCGCCATCGTGACGTCACGTGCAGACGTCGAGGGCAAGGATGAGGAGGGTGCGCTGCGAGGAGTGTTCCGTTACACCCGCGTCTACATTCGCCTGCCAAATTCAGGCTGGAAGATCTCGAACTTTGAGATAACACGTGTAAGGGACGCGGACGCAACAGGTCCGGAACTGCATCCAGGCGTGCCCGTCCAGCGCTAGCCTCTGACCCGGCGTCTGAATCGCCCCGAATCTATGCGACCTTGAGCGTCGAGGCTGGTGCAACAGGGCGCGTCATCGCGCTTGTGACCGGCAGCGATCCCAGATTCAGCCCAAGCAAACGCCTTCCGAGGGAGCGGGTCTGGCCGGTGATGGCTGCGTCGTCACCTTCCCGTGAGACCAGTGCATCCCGCAACGCGCTGTTGCATGCGTCTCCCAGCGTGGACGTCACAGAGATCGGAAGAACCGAACGGCTTGCACGAATTTTGGGGATGGATCGCATGTCAGAAACCTCATGGAATGCAATTTATAGCTGGAGAGAACGATGGATGGCTGGGAGGAGGGGTAGATGCTTGTGCCAAACTGCGTTCCCGCGTCGGCTATCCGTCACCGCGAGGGTCACTTCAGAAGACGCCTGAAGGCATCACGCCGTTCTCTGCTGCCTACAAAGTCATACCAACGCTGGAAGAGCGGCCCGATCCGGGAC
>CAXTSF010000213.1:0-5165 GCA_964246865.1 uncultured Terriglobus sp. | reverse complement strand
GGGCGACTCCCGCTCGTCCATCTTCGACTCCAAACTCACCAAGGTCATCGGCGACAGGACCGGCAAGATCATCTCCTGGTACGACAACGAGTGGGGCTACAGCTGCCGCGTCCGCGACATGATCCTCTTCCTGGCCGAAAAGGGGCTTTGAAGAAAGAACAATGGCTCGCGCCAGAAACCGGTGCGCGAGCCTCCCTCTGATATCCCTTCCCGGCATGGTGTTCTCGAACAAGAACGCTTCAAGCCCTTGTTGCGTCGGTGGCGTATGCATTCAACACAGCCGCGAGGACTCATCGTGTGTCGGCGCGCATCCAACCCACCATGCCCATCCTCTCCATCCGCGACCTCGACCTCCGTGGCAAGCGCGTCTTCATCCGTGTTGACTTCAACGTCCCCCTCTCGAAAGACGGCGGCGAGATCCTCGACGACACCCGTATTCGCGAGACCCTGCCCACCATCGAGTTCGCCCTTCGCGCCAAGGCGCGCGTGATCCTGGCCGCACACCTTGGCCGTCCGAAGGGCCAGCGTGTCGAATCCATGAGCCTCCGCCCTGTCGTCGACCGTCTCCGCATGCTGCTCGACCACGATCTCGGTGCCTCCCGCAATGTTGCCTTCGCGCCGGACTGCGTCGGCTCGGTCGCCGAGGAGCTTGTCAGCAATCTCGAGCACGGTCAAGCCCTCCTGCTTGAAAACCTGCGCTTCCACTCCGGGGAAGAGGCCAACGATCCTGCCTTCGCGCAGCAGCTCGCGCGTCTTGCAGATCTCTATGTCAACGACGCTTTCGGTGCCGCCCATCGCGCTCATGCCTCGACAGAAGGCATCACGCACCACGTCGCGCAATCCGCCGCCGGCCTCCTTATGGAGAAGGAGCTGAAGTATCTCGGGCAGGCTCTCGAATCACCCGCCAAACCCTTTGTCGCCATCATCGGCGGTGCGAAAGTCTCCGACAAGATCGGCGTCATCGAGAACCTCCTCAATCGCGTCGACGCCCTGATCATCGGCGGCGGCATGGCATACACCTTCCTCAACGCGCAAGGGCAGCACACCGGGAAGAGTCTCCTCGAGGCCGACAAGATCGACATCGCCAAAGCCGCACTCGAGAAAGCAAAGAGCAAGGGCGTTCGCTTTCTCCTTCCCGTTGACCACGTCCTCGCGGATGCCTTTGCACCCGACGCGAAAACGCAGACCTTCAGTGGCACTGGCGATTTTCCCCCGGACCTTATGGCGCTTGATATCGGTCCGAAGTCGATCGAGCTCTTCTCCCAAGAGATTGCCGCCGCCAGCACCGTCGTCTGGAACGGCCCCATGGGCGTCTTCGAGATGCCTGCGTTCGCGCACGGCACCACCGCTATCGCGCACGCCGTTGCTGGCAACCGCAGTGCGACCACCATCGTCGGCGGTGGCGACTCTGTATCCGCCGTTCACCAGGCCGGTGTGGCAGACCGGATCACCCACATCTCTACGGGTGGCGGTGCCTCGCTCGAGTTCCTCGAAGGCAACATTCTCCCCGGCGTCGCAGCTTTGATACAGAAGCAAAGCTGAGAGCGGAGGCGGTGGCGGCAGTCTTTCCGCCGATCGCTGCGAGTACCGTAGCGATCGCCGCCTCGCTCTCATCACGACTGCTATCCTTTCCGGGGCGGACACGAACACCACATGCGCAAGAAGGTCATCGCGGCAAACTGGAAGATGTACAAGAACCCGAAGGAATCGCTCGCCTTCCTCGACAGCTTCCTCCCCCTCGTAGAGGGCCACGACCGCGACGAGATCATCATCTTTCCCACCGCCACCTCGCTGGCCACCGTGATCGACCGCGTCCGCGACACCAACGTCGAGGCCGGCGCGCAGACCATGCACTGGCTGAATGAGGGACCCTATACCGGCCAGACCTCGCCCACCATGCTTACCTCCATCGGCTGCAGGCATGTCCTTCTCGGACACTCCGAGCGCCGCCTCTACGCGAACGAAAGTTATGAGCACGTCAATCTCAAGCTGAAAGCAGCCATCGCGCACGACATCGCTCCCATGCTGTGCCTGGGGGAAATGCTCGCCGATCGCCAGACCGGCTATACGAAGGACACCCTGCTCGCCCAAATGGGTGCCGCGCTCGCAAATCTGCCAGTCGAAAAGGCGCGCACCCTCGTCATCGCTTATGAGCCCGTGTGGGCCATCGGCACCGGCTCTACCGCGACACCGGAGGCCGCCGATGCTGCTCACGCCATCATCCGCAACGATCTTGCCGAGCGGTTCGGCCCTGTTGTCGCTCACCAGACCCGCATCCTCTACGGCGGCTCCGTCAAGCCAGACAACTGCGCCTCTCTCCTTCGCATGCCCAACATCGACGGCGCTCTGGTCGGCGGCGCAAGCCTTGATCCGCAATCCCTCGCGGACATGGTTCACTACCAACTCTGAGCGCCTTCTTTCTGCCGCAGAAGACAAAGAGCCCCGCACTCGGCGGGGCTCCATGGTCTTGCCGCAAACTAGCGGCGATGATGGCGGTGGGGATGACGGCGGTGGTGACGCTGCGCTTCTAACGGTGCAAGAGAACCGGCAACGATAAAAAGCGCGATCAGGGCGATGAGGCTACGGCCAAGCTTCATAGAAAAGACCTCAGGGGGATTCTGTGTACTGCTCCCTTGAAGGTACAGCCTCCCGCGTGGCGGGCATGTGCAAAATCTGATTGCGATGTATCAAGGATGGATCGCTCCCTCGCTTGCGGGTCTCTCGCGGCAGCTGCCATCAAGCAGCTCACGGCACAGGACATCAACCCTGTTAGTGCACAACCCCGGCCTGATCGAAGGGCCAGTAAACAAACGCAGCCTTGCCGTAGATCAGCGGTCGCTCGACCGGACCGAAATCGCGGCTATCGCTGGAGATCGACCGGTGATCACCCATGACGAAGTACTCACCGCGTGCGATCAGCATCTCGCCCTGTGACCGCTCATCGGCGTAGCGTGCCGGCACATAACGCTCTTCCAGCTTGTGTCCGTTCACGATGACCGTACCGTGATCGATCCGCAGGCGATCGCCCGGCAATGCGATCACGCGCTTGATATAGCTCTTTGTATGGTCCCGCGGATACTCAAATACCACCACATCACCCCGGTGGATCTCGCCTACCCGGTACGCCAGCTTGTTGATGAAGAGGCGATCCTGATCCTGCAGCATCGGCACCATGCTTGTGCCCTCCACCCGGACCGGCTGGTACAGAAAAAGTATGATGAATACCGACACGGCGATCGAGACGAGCACGTCCATGGCAATCGATCGTGTCGATTGCCGCGAGCCACCGCTCCTCCATCCTTCGCTTCGGTTTCGCAACGGATCCACCATTCTTGATAGACGCCTCAAGCCCGCAAGCGGTCACCGTCCGCCTCTCGCCGCAGTGCCTGTGACACTAGCACAGAACGGAGCCAGGCCAGGGGCATGTCTGCGCTTTCTCCATTTTCTCCTGCGATCCTGCCTGACCAATTACCGGTTTCGACCGGCAGGCGCTAAGGTAACATCAGCGCACGAAGATGCATCGTACTTCCGTTGACCCTAAATTGACGTTAGGCGAGAGACGGAGATCTTATGCCACCGACCATGACCGAAGAGTTTGCCCCCAAGACTGTGCGTAGTGACGCCGTCGACCTCCGCTTCCTGGCCACGGAGCGGCAAAATGAGGCGTCGGAGGGGCTCGACACCAAGTCGGCCCTCGACATCGCCCGCATCATCAATCACGAGGACGCCCGGGTCCACAACGCCGTCCGCAAGGCTCTTCCCGAGATCGCCCAGGTTATCGACACCGTCGCCCGCTGCCTCCGTGATGGTGGCCGTCTTATCTATGTCGGTGCCGGCTCCTCCGGCAGGATCGCTGCCCTTGACTCGGCCGAGTGCCCCGCCACCTTCTCCACCCAGCCGGCTCAGGTGCAATACATCATGTGTGGTGGGCCCAAGGCCCTCGCCTCGGCTGCAGACGTCAATGAGGATTCGCCCGAGGTCGGTCAGCGCGACATCGCCAAACGCCGTCCCACGCGGAAGGATATTGTCATCGGCATCTCTGCTTCGGGCCGCACTCCCTATGTGGTGGGCGCGGTCGAGTATGCGCGCTCCCGAGGCTCGAAGACTGCCGCGATCACCTGCAATCTAGACACCGCACTGGCCGCCGCCGCAGACATCTGCATCGTCGCCGAGGTCGGACCGGAGGTCATCTCCGGCTCCACCCGTCTGAAGGCCTCTTCCGCACAGAAGATGATCACCAACATGATCACCACCGGTGCCATGACCCGCCTCGGCTATGTCTATGACAACCTCATGGTGAACGTACACATGAAGAACGCCAAGCTGGTTGAGCGCGGCATCGCCGTTCTGCAGCGCGTCACCGGAGTCGATCGTGACACCGCCATCCGCACCATTAAATCCGCCGGTAAGTCCATTCCGATTGCGGTCGTCATGCTCAAAGCCTCAGTCGACAAGATGGAAGCCGTCCGCCGCCTCCAGAAATCCGACGGCAACGTCCGCCTCGCCATCGACGACTCCAGACTGGAACTCTGACCGTCGGTCGCGCTTCCAGCGACTTTCAGACCGCTCTGCCTCCTGCAAAAAAACGCATAACTATAGAGCCACGGAGCCATGGAATTGGCCTGGATGGGTGTCATGGCGAACAGAACAGCCCTTGTCGTCGGCTCTACCGGTATCGTGGGCCGCAACACAGCCAACCTCCTGGTTCAGGAGGGCTGGCAGGTCTTCGGCCTGGCCAGAAAAGCCCTCGCCGTCGATGGCGTTACACCTCTCGCCGCCGACCTGCTGGATCCGGCCAGCCTCGTATCAGCTCTTGACGCTGTTCGGCCAACGCACGTCTTCCTGACAGCCTGGTTACGCCAGCCCACCGAGGCTGACAACATCCGGGTCAACAGCGCCATGGCGCGCAATCTGCTTCATGTGGTCGGCCGCGAGAACACAGTCGAGCATGTCGCTCTCGTCACAGGCCTCAAGCACTATCTCGGCCCGTTCGAGGCCTATGGCAAAGGGACGCTGCCACCTACGCCCTTCCGCGAGGAGCAAGGCCGACTGGATGTAGAGAACTTCTACTACGCGCAGGAGGACGAGCTCTTTGCGGCGGCAAGGCAAGGGGGCTTCGGCTGGAGCGTCCATCGACCGCACACCATCATCGGCTATGCCCTCGG
>CAXTSF010000212.1:0-5169 GCA_964246865.1 uncultured Terriglobus sp. | reverse complement strand
ACGGTGACGCCATACTCCTGCGGTAGATCTCCCGCGCCTCTCCGATCGCAATGCCGAACTTGTGCGCGCTCAGGCCCGTCGAGATGTACGGATGCGTCTCCGCAAATACATCCGGATTCACGCGCAGCGCAAAGCGCGCCTCTATGCCAAGTGCCGCGGCACGCTCCGCCAGCAGCTGCAGCTCGCCCTCGCTCTCCACATTAAAAACGCGGATCTCCGCCGAGAGACCCGCGTCCATTTCCGCAGCCGTCTTTCCCACGCCGGAGAACACGACGCGACGCGTCACCTCCGCCGCGTGCTCACCCGCCGCCCGCTGCACACGCTGCAGCTCCCCACCTGACACAATGTCGAAGCCGCAGCCCGCTCCAGCCAGTAGCCGCATCAGCGCCAGCGATGAGTTCGCCTTCACGGCATAGCACACCGTGTGCGGCTGCCCGGAGAACGCCCGCTGGAACAGTCTCGCCCGCTCCACCACCTGGTCCGCCGCATACACATACAGCGGCGTCCCATACTGCTCTGCCAAGGCGGAAAGCAGTACTGGACCGCAAGTCCACTCGCCCTCCCGGACGGAGAGCTCAAATGCACGGCCCGTCCTCATGCGTATGGTGGCTGTGTGGGTGGAGGGGCATACGGCTGACTCGGCTGTCCGCCAAAGGCCTGGGTTGCCGCCGGTACACCCGCAGGCTCCTCCGGCATCACGATCCAGCAAACCACATAGGCCAGCAGGCCACCACCGCCAAAGACCAGCAGTGCCACCGCGACAAGCCGCACCACCGTTGAATCCCAATTGTAGGCGCGCGCCAATCCCCCGCACACACCCGCTATTTTCCTGTCATACCGGGACCGCATCAGCTGTGCCATGGCGTTTCCGCCTCCCTTGCCCTCTGCCGTGGCATGCTGCGCGCAGGCCACTCCGGAGTGAACTCATTCTGTCATACGCACGGAGCATCACCGCCGTTCCCAATCGCCGCCTCAATGGCCGCGGTACGGAGACTTCATCAGCTTTCGCGCCGCATCCGCCTGCGATTGGTCGCCCTCCGGTGCCGCCGCCATGCGGTATTCCTCGAGCGCCCGCTCCCTCTGGCTCGACAGATCCAGCATCATGCCGGCGTTCAGGAGCGCCCGCTTGCGCATCCAGTCGCTGCAGTTCGGTTGCTTGCTGGCGTGCACATAGTTCTCCGCCGCTCCCGTGGTATCTCCCTGACCGCGCTGCGTGTCTGCAAGGCCAAAGTACGCCAGCTGCAGCCGGGGCTCCACAAAGTATCTCGGCTTTGCGGCGTCGCTCAGCACTTTCTTATAAATCGCGATCGACTCAGGCCCCTTACCGGCGTCTTTTTGGAGATTCGCCTCCTCTATCCGGAATAGAAAGTCGTGCGGATACTGCTGCGCCAACCCATGTGCCACCTGGAATGCTTCGTCATATCGCCCGTCGTGCCGCAAAAAGAGCGACAACGCCGTCTGCGACTCCACCCGGGTCACCGTCCCATGCGCCGCCGACTCCCGCAGCAGGTCGAGCCCCTGCTCCTTGTTCCCACCGATCCCCGCAATCCCCACCACAATGCGCACCAGCCGCGGCAGACTTGCCACCGCGAACTGCTGAATGCCCACGGCCATCTTCGCGTCGGTGTACTCCGGATCCAGCTTGAGCACCTGCTCGCTGTCCTTGCGCGCGCTCAATCCCTGCTTCGCCGCGCTTCCGTAGCTGTGCTCGGCCAGCGTCACAAACGCCGCATGCATGCCCCGGGCATACCCCCGCGCGAAATAAGCGTCCTTGTCCCGGTTATCCCGCTGGATGCGGCTGTCTGCCAGCGACACCGCCGACGCCGTCAGCTCCTCGATACGGGCACGCGTCTCATTCGGGATCTGCACCTTGCGTCCGGAACTCAGGAAGTTCTCGTGCGCATAATAGGTCGTATCCAGCAGGTCCTGGTGGTATAGCTCCCGAAAGATCGTCACCATCAGCACATACCCGTTGGCCATGGGATCCTGCGGATGCATCTGCAGGACCCGCTCAAACCGCGAGAGCGCACCGTCGTAATCCAGGTTGTAGAATCGCGCAAAGCCGTCCTTCACCACCGGATCCAGATTCAGTGGGTACGTACTCTCCGCCCTCGCAACCGTCGTAAGAACCAGCAGAAACACCAGGACTGCAAAAAACCATCGCCGCAAGCTGCTCCCCCTCTTTCTCCCATCCAAGCTAACCCAATGGGTCTCCTGTCCGCTGCACTGCCCTCCTGGGCGTTGCACTTGACCCTCTGCCCGGCGCACGCTTACGTTTCAGGGAAAGATGTCCAGCATGACTCGCATCCAGCTGTTGCAACTGCTCATCGGCCAGGCGCGCAAACAGGGTTTCGAGTTTCGCAAATGGTACGCCGTTCACGTCGCCATTCCCTGGAGCGGCGCGGAGCACGCCATCGAATGGCTCAGCAAGGGCAGCCGCTCTCACACCCTCCTCTTCTCCCATGACTTTGCACGCCAGTTCTGGTGCAGCGGCGACCGCATCACCTTCAAAGTGCCCTCCGGCAGCTTTCACCGTGTCCGCGCCGACGGCACCATCGAACACATCGAGCGCAAAGCCTACTTTCGCCGCTCCAGCCGCCCCGACGTGTGGCGCTATCACCTGCGCGAGATGGCCGCCGCCCCCGAACCCCTCCGCTACATCCGCCGCTATCTCCTCGTCGAGGAGCTTCACCCGGCGGAGCCGTCTGCCTCTGCTGTACCCGCCGAAAGCACCGACCTGGACGACTATGACAATGAAAACCTCGTCCGGCTCACGCCCTGAACGCCGCCCACCTGGCCACCTCTCAAAGGGAAGAGTGCCGTTGCCGGTGCATTACCGCTTCGCCTGTACACCCATCTGCTCCAGTGCCTTCCGTGCCGGCTTGGCGTGATCTCCGTCCGGCTCCAGCCGGAGGCATTCCGCATAGTGCGCCTTTGCCTCGTCGGTCTTGCGGAGGCGCCGCGCGGCCTCCGCCAACCCGAACTGCGCATCCGGATCCCCCGCATCCCGCTCTACCGCGTCCTTGAAGCGCAGATACGCCCCCTGCGCATTCCCATCCCGCAGATAGAAGTTACCCACACGCACATCATCGTCCAGCCGCGTCAGCTCCAGCTTTTTGCGGGCCTCCGATGAGTCCACCTTTCCTCCCAGGTCTTTCAGCGGTGCCGCCTTCACCTTGCTTCGGGGATCCGCAACCGTGGGTGCCACATCTGTATCGTCCTCCGCCGTGGCAGACGACGAGGAAGAACCGGAAGAGGAAGATCCCGCCTCGGACGCTCCGCCACCCACCGGCCGCTCCGACGACGCGGGTGGATCCGGCACCGGCCCGCTCGGCATCTCACCGGCCGCACCTCCCGCCGCATCCGCGCCATGCCTCGACCGCTCCTCCGGAAACGCAAACGGATCACCTTTGCTGTCTCCTGTTTCTGCTCCGTCCACACCTTTCGCGGCACCCGGCCTCGCCTGGCCGCCGCCCTTCTCCGCGCACCGCGCATCCCGAGCCTTGCCTTCAGCGCATGACGCCGCAGATGGCGCCTTCTCCGGCGGCGTCTGCCCCTGCAAACAGGCTGCCGAGCCCAATGTCAACGCCAACAGCCACCAGAGCCGCACCATACGCACCTTGCCTCACCCGTTTAGACGGCGCATCTCCGCCCGACGCAGCCAGCCTCCCGGGAATTCCTCGACCAGACCTCGAGTACCCTGATAAGCACGTTCAAGAATCGAAAAAAACAAAGAACGAGATTACGAGAACATGCCCCCCCGCCTCCTCATTCGTTCCTCCCCCGTCCACGGTGCCGGCTGCTACACCCTCGATCCCATCCGCAAAGGTGCGCGTGTCCTCGAATACAACGGCCCCCGTCTTCCCAAGTCCGAGGCCGACGACCGTTACAGCGAACGTACCGTCACCTATCTCTTCGGCGTTGGCGACCACGACACCGTGATCGACGGCTTTGGCACCGCCATGTTCCTCAACCACCACTGCGATCCCAACTGCCAAACGGAAGAGACCGAAGACGAACGCATCCTCATCCACGCCATCCGCGACATCGCCGCCGGCGAGGAACTCACCTACGAGTACCACCTTTACGACTCCGACGAGGAGGATCAGCCCTGCTTCTGCGGCTCTCCCCGATGCCGCGGGACCATGTTCTCTCCCGCCGAGGTCAAGCGCCGTAGGAAGCTGGGTCTACCGCTGACGACAAGACGTCAATCTCGCGGCTAAAGCCTTAGGGCAGCTCGAAATCCACAACAGCCACTGTCACCACGGGCCGCGGCCGGCCGCCAGCGACGTACGGTCGGTACCGCCAACGCTGCACTGCATCCAGCGCCGAAGCGCGCAGCATCGGAGGCCCGCTGATCACGCGCGCCGCCGCCACGTTGCCATCCCGGTCCACATCCGCCTCCACCTTCACCTCTCCCTGCACACGTGCGGCAGAGGCCGCCGCAGGATAGGCGGGAGCAGGGCTGTACATCAGATTCGCCGCCATCACTCCCAGCGAAGCCGGCCTTACAGTTTCGCCGCGAGAGTTCTCTGCACCTCCACCGGCTGCACCGCCCGCAGGCAGAGCGGCTCCCTCACCCGGCCGCACCTCTGCCACGACTGGGCCATCCTCTCCCGTAGCCAGGAGAGGTGCGCCTTTCCTGCGTAGAAGCCGCGGATACCTCCGGCTCACCCGGGCTCCGCCATCCTCCCCAGCCGTCCACCCCGCCGGAAGTGTGGGCGAGTCCAGACGCCGGCTCAGCGTTGCCGCTGAAACACCCTCAGGCACGAACCTTGGCGTTGCCGAAGCCGTACGCACCGGAGATGGCGCAACTGCGCCAGTCGCTGCCAACACAGGCGACCGCGGCGCCGAAGGGAGTTCGACGGCCTCCGAAGGCACAGTTGCCAGGGCCCCATCCGGTAAACCGGACGCGGTTGCCCGCCAATCGCCCGGGCGCGCGGAGAGTGGAGGCGGAGATACGGAGCGCCTCAACCCATCCATGGCTGCCCGCTGCTGTCCGGCTTGCGACCGTTCTCGCGATGCCCCGCCACTCCCGTTCGCTCCGCTCGCCGGCACAGGGTATCTTTCGCCGGGGCCGGCCGCTCTGCCGCTCTCCCCCGCCGGACGGGAGTCCGCCAATGGCCCCGGCGCTGCCGAAGCCACCGCTGCCGCTCCATGGGCATGGCC
>CAXTSF010000211.1:0-5232 GCA_964246865.1 uncultured Terriglobus sp. | reverse complement strand
GCGAGGGCGGCAGAACCGTCGGCGCCGGCACCATCTCCGAAATCCTCAAGTAAGCACCACCAGCACGTCCGATATCTCGGGCTCACCAGCAAAGGCCGCATCGCAAGATGCGGCCTTTGCTTTCTCTCCTTCCCCGCTAAGGCTCAGTAAGGCTCCTTAGAGGCGGCTCGGGCCGCGGTCGGCCGGAGGCGGCGGCGTGATGATGTGCAGGCCGGCCGGAGATCCCCACCTTCCGACGATTCCAGCTGTCCGGTACCTGCCTGCGCCGGATACTGCGGCTAAACATTCCAGAGCATGAAGCCGTTGAGCACGGGCGTGTACTGGATACCGTCGTTCGAAGCGCGGCAGTCCGGAAAGCTACGAAAGTAAATTCCTCGCCGTTTGCTCGGCAAAGGCCATCCCACCTTTGCGCCATGGGTAGATGTTCCCGGTGGTGATAAGCTCCGGCGTTACCACGAAGCCTGGACTTGAAACCAATGACACGCACACGACTCGCTCTGCCGGCTCTGCTGACCATTCTTCTGCTTGCTTCCGTTCACGGCGCGCACGCTCAGACAGTTGAACGCCCCGCCTGCGGATTTCCGCCGCAGGCTCTGGTACCGGCACCGGGCAACCTCTTCTCTGACCAGCAGGAGGAGTGGCTGGGCGAGGCTATGGCGGACCGCGTCGAGAGCCTCTACCCTCTTGCACCGGAAAGCGAGAATCAGTATCTGCAACACATCGTCGACCGCCTCACGCGGGCCCTGCCTCCCTCCCAGAGACACTTCCATGTGCACCTCATTGAGTCGGGTGCCGTAAACGCATTCAGTCTTGCCGGAGGGCAGATCTATCTGACGCGCAAGCTGGTGCTCTCCGCGCAGAGTGAAGACGAGATCGCCGGCGTCCTTGCCCATGAGATCGGACACATCGTATCGCAGCAGATTGCGCTCGCAACCTCACGGGAGATGACCCGGCTGCTCGGCGTGAGCAGCCTTGGCGACAGAGCGGATGTGCGTACCAGGTTTCTTCAGCTCTTGCAGGCCGAAGCAGCGAAGGGCGGCACCCCACACTCAGAGCAGGCCGAGTACCTTCACCAGGAGGAGGCGGACCGCATCGCTGTGTACACCACAGCCGCCGCAGGCTATCAGCCGCAGGCCTTCGCGGACCTTTGGGACCGCTCCTTCTTCACCGCTGGCAAGACCGGCGGATGGATCTCAGATCTTCTTGGAACCACCACCCCCAATGCGCTCCGTCTTCGCTCCATCCGGAAGCTCATTGCGGCACTGCCGGCCGGCTGTGGCGCACACGATGCCAGTCACGGCGAGACCTTTCAGGCCTGGCAGCGCGCAGCCCTGGAGCATCGCGGCACGCCGACGGCACAGGAAGACACAACGACAAGTACGGGAGCAGTTCCCCTCTCGCCTCCGCTCCGGCCCGACCTGACCCGGCTCCGCTTCAGCCGCGACGGCAAATACATCCTCGCGCAAGACGAGAGCTCCATCACCGTGCTCACACGTTCCCCCTTCGCCCTCCAATTCCAGATCAGTGCGGAGCGGGCTCAGCCTGCCGAGTGGACACCGGACTCACAGGAGATCGTCTTCAACACCCCGGCACTTCACACCGAGCGATGGAGTGTCGCGGCACAAAAGCTGGTCGAAGCACACGAGATCCTGTCGCGCGATACCTGCGTCACCAGCAGACTTGCGCCGGATGGCCGCACGCTGCTCTGCCTTTCGCTCGAGGACCCCGGTGTGGCGGGCCGCCTGGCCGTCAAACTTTCTCTGCTGGACGTGGCAAGCGGCTCAGTCCTCCTCCAGAAACACGAGTTCTTCCAGGGAAACGCGGACCTGGTGGCGCTGATGTTCGTCGACCAGATGCTGAACCAAGCAGGGACCATGCTTCCTCTCAGCTGGTCCCTCGACGGAAATACCGCACTCATCGGAGCAGGCCGGAACAAGGTAGCCCTTGACCTGCGAACACGCACCGAAACGCGTGTGGGTGAAGATCTGACCGGCCGCGTCGATGGGCCGTACGCCTTTCTTGCCGACAACCGAATCGCCGGCGTCAACCAGCAGGATCCGAAGCGCTCCGGCATCTTCAGCTTTCCGGAAGGAAAGCTCATCACAGCGGTACCCATTCTGTTCTCCAATCTGGAGAGCGTGACGGGTGGCGACTACGCGCTGACGCGGGGCGCGAGACAGTACGCCATCGCGCTCGCCGATGTGGCAGGAAGCAAGTTCCTCGTGGCCTCCAAAGCTCCTTCACTCGATTTCTGGAAAGGTACTGTCGCGTCAGAGGACGGCGACGGATCCATCGTTCTGGCAAAGCTGGGTGCACCGGCTACCGGCTGGGAACGGCTGCATCTCCCAATGAGTTCGCTTGGCCCGCTTGCCGCCGCGGCTCTCTCCGGGAACGGGCGCTTCCTCGCCCTCTCAAGCCGTACTCGGGGCGGCATCTGGGATACCACTACCGGCAAACAGCTCATCGGCGTCGCAGGCTTTTCCGCGGCAAGCTGGAACTCCGACGGAACCCTGTATGCGCAATTTCCCCGGAGAGAGGATCTGGAGGGCCACATCGGCCAGGTCACCATGGAACCGCTGGCCGGCAGCAACTTACCTGGAACGCTCGCGCCCGACACCCATCTGACTGGCGCAAACCTCCTGCAATGGACGAAGGCGGGCAGGAACATGTGGTCGCTCCAGGTGCGGCGCGTTGCTGAAACTCACCCGTTTGGAGCCGGACCTTTCCACTCCAGGACCAGCCGGCCTACAGCGACAGCTTCGGCTCCTCCACCCTGGTACTCGCCTATCCTCTCTCCTCCGGCATGGCAAAGGAGAAACTGAAGGCGGACAAACGGCTTGCCGCACAGGCCGCGGCAATGCAGCACAAAGATACCGCCATAGTGGTGGAAGAGGTTCGTCTGCAAGACGGGACTGTTCAGAATATGTTGGTGCTCGACCTCGCTCCGGGCCAGAAGATGGTGGGCCTTAGCCAGTTTGGAAGCAATCTGTATCTGGGCTTCAACGACGGCCGCACCGAGGTCGTCTCTGCGGAGACGGGCAAGCCTTTGCGGGTCTTCCTGGGCCACGTGATCGCAGGCGACAGCACCACCGGAAGGATCTGTCTTGTGAACCGCCCCGACGAGTTGTCGATCGTCGACGGAAATGGTGCCGAACTGCTCCACCAGCGGCTCGGTAGCGCGATCCGCTACGCACAGCTCACGCAAAAGACCGGAGCGGTGCTGGCACTTACCGCGGATCAACGCATCCACCTGGAGACGCTGCACACGCCGCAGTGACGCCGCTGGCCGCTGCACTCTCCTGTTGCGGAGGGTCTGGCTACCTCCCGGCGCATCGCTGACCCGCAGGTACATGGGTCCGTCCGCTGCTTTGCTCGGCGAAGCCCCTCTTTCTATTGCGGGGACGGCGGGAGTTCGCTAGACTTAGTTGTTCGCTCCCACCGCGCGCTTGCGCGGTTCTGGGCGGTAGCTAGGGGCGTAAGCTCAACGGTTAAACTGTCGGTCTCCAAAACCGAACTTCTCGGTTCGAATCCGAGCGCCCCTGCCAGTTCACCCAGTACGCTCTCCGGCCCGCAGCGGAGGCGACGATGTTTAGAGAGAGTGCGTCATGGCCAAGACCATCGTAGTTGCAGAACAGAATGTGGGACTCGAACGGCTGAAGTCCACCCCGGCACGGCTGACCACCTTTCTTGGCGACGTGCGCAGCGAACTTAGTAAAGTGTCCACGCCTTCTCGAGAAGAGGTACGCAGCACTACGGCGGTCGTGATTCTCACGGTCTTTGCCTTTGCCTTCTTCTTTTGGGCGGTGGACTATGGCATTAATCACACGTTGAACGCGCTCATCACCAAGCTCACCCAGCACTAGGCCAACCGGCGCAACCGCGATAGAGCACAGGAATCTGTAACGCAAGAAGGACAGGATGGCTGAAGAACTGGTACACGCGAACGGCACCGCAGAAGAGATCACCGTCACCGGCAATGAAGGCAGCGAGCCGCCCGCGGAGCCGTTAGAGACGGCAGAATTGCCGCCCGAGAGCAACTTGAAGTGGTACATCATCCACGCCTACTCCGGCTTCGAGCGCAAGGTGAAGGAGTCGCTCGAAAGCCGTGTCCAGGCCTTCGGTCTTCAGACCAAGGTCGGCCGCATTGAGATCCCAACCGAGCCCGTCACCGAGTTGCGCAATGGCAAGAAGTACACCATCGATCGCGTCTTCCTGCCTGGATACGTCTTCGTCGAACTCGAACTCGATAACGACCTCTGGCACCTGGTCAAGAACACGCCGCGCGTCACCGGCTTTCTTCAGACCGGCGACACACCCAACGCGTTGAGTGAAGCCGAAGTCTTCTCCATGCTCAACCGGGCCGATGTCGCCAAGGACAAGCCCAAGCTCAAGGTGAAGTTTGAGAAGGGTGAGCAGGTCCGCATCACCGAGGGCCCGTTTGCCAACTTCAACGGTGCCGTCGACGAAGTCAACGAGGACAAGCAGACCCTGAAGGTGATGGTCAGCATCTTTGGCCGCCCTACGCCCACTGAGGTCGAGTTCCAGCAGGTGGAAAAAGCCGCACAGTAGCAGCAGATTTGCAACGGTGCCGCAGCACGGCGCCCAGATTCAAGACCCGAAAAGGAAACAACGCAATGGCACCGAAGAAAGTCACAGGCTACGTCAAACTGCAGGTCATGGCCGCCAAGGCCACCCCCGCACCGCCCATCGGCCCCGCGCTCGGTCAGGCCCAGGTCAACATCATGGAGTTCTGCAAGCAATTCAACGACCGCACCAAGGATCCCGGCATGGCCGGCCTCACCATCCCGGTCGTCATCACTGTCTTTGCCGACCGTACCTTCACCTTTATCACCAAGACGCCACCCGCCCCGGTGCTCCTGCTCAAGGCCGCCGGCATCGCGAAGGGATCTGGTACGCCCAACAAGGACAAGGCCGGTAAGGTCACCGAAAAGCAGCTCCGCGAGATTGCCACACAGAAGATGCCCGACCTCAACGCCGCCTCTGTGGACGCTGCCGTCAAGTCCATTCGCGGCACCGCACGTTCCATGGGCATCGAGGTCGTCGCCTAACCAGACCGCACCCGCAGGACCCAAGGAGGACGCATGGAATGGACATTGACGGGACTGCCGTTGCCCATCACCCTGCGTCCTCCTTCGCCATTAACGGACGACGATCTCCTCGCGTTCTCTCGCAAAAACAGGCCATATCGCATCGAGAAGAATCGTCAGGGAG
>CAXTSF010000210.1:3157-5245 GCA_964246865.1 uncultured Terriglobus sp. | reverse complement strand
GCAGTTGCGCGAGCCGCTGGATGTGGTGTTTCTGGACCCCCCCTACGAGGCTGCCGAGGAGTACACGCGGACGCTGGTTGCGCTGGGTGGTGGGGTGCTACTTGCGGAGGGTGCCCTGGTGATCGCGGAGCATGCGAAGCGGCTTCCGCTGCTGGACAGCTATGGGCGGCTGGAGCGGACGCGCGTGCTGACGCAGGGGGATGCGGCACTGTCGTTTTATGAGAGGAAGGGTCGAGCGTTGCGCGAGTGAAATGCCGGTGCCTCTGTTGTGCGCCGGTAACGCGGCGGTATGTGGCGGAGTTCCTCTCATGCGTTTCGTGAGTACGCGGGATTAGGATGGCGCATGGCGAAGCGCGTGGCGGGAACGGTTTTGATCACAGGATGTTCAAGCGGCATTGGGCTGCTGACGGCGCGGCTGTTTGTGCGGCGGGGCTGGCAGGTGGTGGCGACGGCGCGGCGGCCGGAGACGCTCCATGAGTTTGCCGGGATGCCCGGCGTGCTGCTGACGGCGCTGGATGTGACAGAACCTACGAGCATCGAGAGTGCCGTGGCGGCCGCGCTGGAGCGGTTCCGGCGGATTGACGTGCTCGTAAACAACGCCGGCTTCGGCGTGTTCGGGCCATTGGAGGGTGCGAGCCATGGGGAGCTGGAGGCACAGTTCGCAACGAATGTATTTGGGGCGGCGGCAATGATGCGGGCGGTGCTGCCGGGCATGCGCGAACGGCACTCCGGCGTGATTGTGAATGTGTCGTCGATCGCGGGCCATGTGGATTTCCCGTTTGGCGCTCCATACATCGCGACGAAGTTTGCCATGAACGGGCTGTCGGCGTCGGTGCGGCATGAGCTGGCTCCGTTTGGGATTCGCGTGAAGCTGGTGGAGCCAGGGGGATTCAAGACGAGCTTTGTGTCAGGCGCGATGCAGTGGCTGGAGCACCCGGCTTACAGCTCTCGGGTGGAGGGATTCAAGCGCGCAGTGGCGAAGATGGACCGGAACGCACCGACACCGGAGCCGGTGGCGGCAATGATCTACCGGGCGGCGACGGATGGTTCAGCGCGGTTGCACTACCCGGTGAAGGGCTTCGGACCGCTGCTGGCTAAGCGGTTGTTGCCGGATGTGGTGTGGCGGGCCGTGATGCGAAGGGCGATCAAGGCGCAGTAAGCGGGATAGTCTGTTGCGCGACACGGAGTATGTCTATGGAAAATCGATATGAGGCGCTATGTTTCCCGGTGGATGCTGGGAGCCTGTTGCGCTCTGTGCGCTGGTGCGGGAATAGGTCAAAGGCGGAGCAACCCATCTGAGGGTGAAAGGCTTCAACGCTTCTTGCGCGGCTATCTAGCTGCCTCACAGGCGGCCGCTGACGAGACGACGAGGATCTCCGTGGCGAGCCTAGATTGGAATAGCCGACGCAAGATCACATGGGTATACGTGTCAGGGGCTGACTGGTGTGGCAGCGGTGGCTGCACTTTACTCACGCTTGAGGCTCGGGGGCATTTATACCGAGTGCTCGGCAGAACCAGCATTGTGCAGCTGCCGGTTGTCGCGCTTTCGACTCAGTCGAACGGACTGCCAGATATTGAGGTTCATGTCGAGGGAGGTGGCATTCAGCCGGGGTACGAAGCCTTGTTGTCCTTTCATGGAAGACGGTATCCCAGCAATCCATCGATGGCTCCCGCCAAACGATTGCCTCATCCGCGCGACGGAAGGATTTTGATTTCTAAAAACGCAACGGGCGTATTGCTTTACGAACACCGGTGAGGATGCTGTCCTGCGTTGCAGGACGGAGCGTCTTCGACGCTGGACCAGGTTAGTTTCACGAACACGGGGCATGTGCGGATTTGGCGGCTTCGTTAGCGCGGGCCTACAGCCCGCAAGAGTTCTCGGGATCGTGACCTGGGGCGTTGCCCCAGGCTATTACAGCGCGGGCCTACAGCCCGCAAGATCCCTACAGCGCGGGCCTACAGCCCCAACTCCTACAGCGCCGGCCCTAAGCCCAACTCAAACAGCGCCGGCCATAAGCCCAACACCTAAAGCCCCGCCCCTAAGCCCCACACCAACAGCCACCGCCCAAAGCCCACCACAAAAAGCGC
>CAXTSF010000210.1:0-3147 GCA_964246865.1 uncultured Terriglobus sp. | reverse complement strand
CGACTCCTGCAGTGCGGCTTCGATCCGCCATATCTTGCAGCGCGGCCTTGAGCCCCAAACGCCTGCAGCGCGGCTTTGATCCGCCACATCTTGCAGCGCCGGCCCTGAGCCCCAACTCCTGCAGCGCCGGTCTTGAGGCCCCGACTCCTGCAGTGCGGCTTTGATCCGCCACATCTTGCAGCGTGGCCTTGAGCCCCCAACACCTGCAGCGCGACCTTGAGCCCGCCGATTTTAGAAGAGCCCGGGCGCTTGGTCCGGCTGAGCCATGCTCCTCCTAAACTAGTGTCCTTCCCGCCGTTCAGGGGAGGAAGGCGCCGCCGGTGAGCTCGCGGGTGCGGAGGTTGAGGGTAAAGGGGAGTTCTCGGTCGGTGCGCATGTGCCAGCCGAGGCCGTGGAGCAGGTCGCCGTCAATGCCGGTGATGGTGAGGCCCTCCCAGGTGAGCCGTGGGGCTTGCCACAGGAGGTCGTCCTCGCCAAGGACCAGCACGGTGTGGAAGCCGGCGAGGATGAGCAGCCGGGTTTCTGGGGCGATGTGCACGGAGACGACGGGACGCAGGGAGAGAAGCGAGGTCTGCTGCGGATGCTCCGTGGGAATCTGGTAAGCGTAACCGCCGGCGCCGGCCAGGAGCGCGGGGGGATCCGGCGCGGACCACCGGCCGGGGGCCACGCCGGGGCCGGAGAAGCCGAGGGCGCACTGGGCAAGGAAGGGCGTGGCGGAGGCGGGGCGGACCTCGAGGAAGAGGGCGCCGCGGGCGAGTGCGTCTTCCTCGCCTGGAATGTTCTCCGGAAAGACGAAAGAGCGAGTGGGCGCGATGAGCGGTGGGCCGGGAAGAAGACGCGCCTGCCAAGCAGACTCAAAGGCATCGGTGTGGATGGCGGGGGTCACAGGGCGTGTTCCCAGCCGCCCGGCGAGAGTGGGCTCAGGGTGCCGTCGCGGTCGCGGAGCTGGATTTGGGGGACTTTCAGTGGACCCTTTGTGAGCTCGCCGATGAGGGTGATCGGGACGCCGGCGATCCGCCGGGGGATGCGGGTCCTGGAGGGTGCGGCGAAGAGGAGTTCGTAGTCCTCGCCGCCGTGCAGGGCTGCGTGGAGCGCCGCTTCCGGACCAAGGGCGAGGGCCGCGGGGTGGAGGGGAAGGGCGGCCGTGTCGACCACGGCGGCGACACCGGACGCGGTGCAGAGGTGGTGGAGATCGGTGGAGAGGCCGTCGCTGAGATCGATCGCTGCGCTGGCAAGGGAGCGACGCAGGAGCTGTCTGCCCACCGCGAGGCGAGGCTGCGGGAAGAGGTGGGGGTGAGCACCGGAGGGCTCCGTGCGGCGAAAACGGACGGGTTTCGCCAGCAGCGCCTGCAGCTCCGCGGCGGCACCGCCGAGAGCGCCGGTAACGTAGAGCAGATCGCCGGGCCGGGCTCCGGAGCGGCGGATGGCTCGGTTGCGCGGAGCCGAGCCGACGAGAACGATGTCGGCGAGGATGAGGTCGGCGGGGCTGGCGGAGGTGTCGCCACCCGCGAGCGGGGTAAGGGAGGAGGCTGCGAGGGCAAGCAGGCCGTCCAAGAAGCCGGTCGTCCAGCGGCGGCCTGCGGCGGTGCGGCGAAAGGCTGGCGGAAGGGCGAGCGAAAGAAACGCAGCCAGGGGTGTGGCGCCCATGGCTGCGAGATCGCTGAGGCCGCGGGCGAGGCAGCGGTGGCCCACGGAGCGGGCGGGATGGGTGCCACGGCGGAAGTGGCGATTCTCGAGGGAGAGGTCGGTGGTGACGAGGATGTCATGGCCGGCAGGCGGGCGGAGGATGGCGCAGTCATCCCCGATGCCGAGGGCGATGGCGATGGCGGGGGTGCGCGGGTGGGAGGCGCGGCTGCGAAGAGCGGAAAGGAAGGCGAGTTCTCCACCACTTTCAGAGGGTCGCATCCTCCGAGGATACTTGCCGCGGCGTGATAAAGCGGGGCGGAAGGGACGTAAAGGCGTCCGGTCGTTGGTAGACTACAGCTGGAACGGCGCGAAGGCGTCGCATATGCTGATGGGCTTTGCTGATCTACATTCCCTTGAGCCGCGACCGTGAGGCGAGTAACGATTTGAAGAAGAATTTTTACGTAGTGCTGGTATCGCGCGATGCAGATGGTGCGCTGAATAAGACCTCCGTTCCACTGCAGGTGGTCTATCTGGTGGCGGCGGTTGCGCTGATCGGTCTGTTCACGGTGGCGGGCCTCGCCGGGTCGTACTCACGGATGCTGCTGAAGACGGCCAAATTTAACCAGATGCGGATGGAGCGGGAGAGCCTGCGGCGGGACTATGCGACGCTGCAGAAGCGGGAGCACGAGAAGGAGGTGCAGGCAGCCTCGCTGGGTGCTCTGGCGAGTGAGGTGTCTGCGCTGTACGGGTTGACGGCGAACCGGCTGAGTCTTCCGGGTGCGGCGGCCGGGTCTCGCGCCCGTTCGGCGGCAGCGGTGATGGTGCCGGCGGCACTGCCAGTGGCAGCGGCTTCGGCGGATGCTGCCTTCTCGAATGCGAGCTACTACAAGTCGCTGGATGCGTTTTATGCTCTGCGGTCTTCGGCAATGAGCGGATCCGCGACACGGGCGATCACGGGACAGTTTGCCCGGTCGCCGCTGCGGCCCTTTGATGAGCCAGTGGAGCTATCGGGCGTGCACATGCCGAGCCTGTGGCCTGTGATGGGTCCGATCACGTCGCCGTTTGGCGGGCGTGAGGATCCGATCCTGGGTGCGGGCGAAGGCGAGTTCCACAAGGGCGTGGATATCTCCGCACCATTCGGCACGCCGATCCGCGCGACGGGCGACGGTGTGGTGGAAACGGCGGCGGTAGGCCATGGCTACGGCAAGCAGATTGTAATCGATCACGGAAACGGCGTGAAGACGGCGTACGCGCACATGTCGGGGTTCCATGTGGAGCCTGGCCAGCATGTGGTGCGAGGCGAGGTGATCGGGTACGTGGGACTCACAGGCCGGACCACAGGCGCGCATTGCCACTACGAGGTCCGGGTGCGGGATGTTGCGGTGAACCCGCACCGGTACATGCGGCAGACGATCAACGATGTGAGTGTGGCGGGACTGTAGCGGGATCGGGTTTGCGAGAGGCCTGCCCATACATGGGCGGGCTTTTTGCTTTCGGTTTGGGCCGGGGCCGGGTTATGGG
>CAXTSF010000209.1:0-5265 GCA_964246865.1 uncultured Terriglobus sp. | reverse complement strand
CCTCAATGCACGGCTCCGCTGATGCGGAGTTGCCGGGTAAGCTGGAGTGCAGCGTTCAGCACTTTATCTGTCATTGATGCCGGAGGTCCGTTGCTCTACTGGCTGCTCTATCAGAAGCTCTACCCGATCTTCCGTGTCTTCCGCATCTTTCGCTATCTGACGTTCCGCTGCGTGTTTGCCAGCCTGACGGCATTGCTGATCGGCATGCTGATCGGTCCGTTCGTTATCCGTCGGCTTCGCGAGTTTCAGATCGGGCAGTATATCCGGGAAGAGGGGCCGCAAAGCCACCAGAAGAAGGTGGGTACGCCAACGATGGGTGGCGTGCTGATCTGCATTGCCATCCTCGTGCCGACGCTGCTGTGGAGCGATCTGGCGAATCCGTTTGTCTGGGTTGCCGTGCTCTCAACGCTGGCATTTGGTGCGATTGGCTTTGCCGACGATTACATCAAGGTGGTGCACAAACGGAATCTTGGGCTCACGAGCCGGCAGAAGCTCTTTCTCCAGTTCCTTGCTAGCGGTGCGGTAGCCATTACGCTGGTTGCGATGCAGAGCCGGGGCATGTACTCGACGCGGCTGGTTGTGCCGTTCCTGAAGCGGGTACGGCCGGACCTGATCTGGCAGTGGATGGGCCATGTGCCGCATATGCACTGGCTTGCGACGATCCCGTTCGTAATTTTTGTCATGCTGGTGATTGCCGGCTCCAGCAATGCCGTGAACCTGACAGATGGCCTGGACGGCCTGGCCATCGGCTGCACGATCATTGCCGCCGGCGCGCTCACGGTGCTGACTTATGTGAGCGGCCACATCGTGTTTGCGGATTACCTGGAGATTCAGCGCATGCCCATGGTGGGCGAGTTGACGATCTTCTGCGGTGCGATGGTCGGCGCGAGCATCGGCTTTCTCTGGTATAACGCCCATCCGGCGGAGATCTTCATGGGCGATGTCGGCTCGCTTGCGCTGGGGGGTGCCATCTCTACGGTTGCCGTGATTATCAAGCAGGAGTTGCTGCTGCCGCTGATCGGGGGTGTCTTCATCCTGGAGGCGGTGAGCGTGATGCTGCAGGTGGGCAGTTACAAGCTGCGCGGCGGCAAGCGCATCTTCCGCATGGCACCGCTGCAGCACCACTTTGAACTAGGTGGATGGAGCGAGAGCAAGGTGATCGCGCGATTCTGGATTATGGCGCTTGTGTTTGCGCTCTTCGCTTTGACTACACTGAAGCTGCGATGACCCCGGACCTGGATCTGAAAAAGAAGCGTGTACTCGTCGTCGGCCTTGGCAAGAGCGGGATGGCGGCGGTGCTGTTTCTGCGCAACCGGGGCGCGCGTGTGACGGTGAGCGACTCCGGTGCGAGCGAGACCCTGACCAGGCAGATTCCGGCCCTGCTGCAGGCGGGCGTCATGGTGGAGACGGGGCGCCACGGCCTGCTGACCTTCCGGCACAAGGACCTGATTGTGCTCTCGCCCGGTGTGCCGTTGAACACGCCGGAGATCCGCCAGGCCATGCGGCTGGGCGTGCCGTTGATTGGCGAGGTAGAGCTGGCCGCGCGCTATCTGCAGGGCGTGGTTGTCGCCATCACAGGATCCAATGGCAAGACGACTACCACCTCGCTCACCGGCTACATCTTCCGGCATGCGGGTCTCGTAACGCAGGTGGGCGGCAACATCGGCCTGCCGGTGATCGGGCTAGTGGACACCGACTCGGCCGATACGTGGAATGTGCTGGAGGTTTCCTCCTTTCAGCTGGAGACGATCGAGAGCTTCCGGCCAAAGATTGCCGCGGTGTTGAACATTACGCCGGATCACCTGGATCGCCACGGAAGCTTTGAAAACTACGCCGCGGCCAAGGCGCGCATTACGGAGAATCAAACTGCGGCTGACTTTCTTGTTCTGAACGCGGAAGACAAGCCGACCCAGATGATCGCGGCGAAGACAAAGGCACAGATCTTCTGGTTCAGCCCGCTGCGCCGCATCAAGCAGGGCAGCTTTGTCCATGGGGATGCAATCTACTTCCTGCCCTCCGAGGCCAGCACGCCGGAGCCGGTGATGCCGCTCAGCGAAATCCGGCTGCGGGGCATACACAATGTGGAGAACGTGCTTGCGGCGGTCTGTGTGGCGCGCCTGGCCGGTATCTCCGCTGCGACCATTCGCAAGGCTGTTAGCTCCTTTCAAGCGGTCGAGCACCGGCTGCAGTTTGTCGCCCGTATCGACAGTGTGGACTTCTACAACGACTCCAAGGCTACGAACGTGGACGCGACGGCGAAGGCCATCTCTTCCTTTGCCGGCAACATCCGGCTGATCCTGGGCGGCAAGGACAAGGGTTCGGACTACACCACGCTGCGCCCGCTGATGGAACGTGTGGCTTGCGTGTACACGATCGGGACCGCCGCGCAGAAGATCGGCCAGCACCTGGCCGGGGCGGTGCCGGTGAAGTGGTGCGACACGCTCGCCCGCGCCGTGGAGATGGCAACGTCGGATGCACGGCCCGGCGACACCGTGCTGCTGGCACCGGCATGTGCCTCCTTTGACCAGTTCACCGGCTTCGAGCAGCGTGGCGAGGTCTTCAGCTCCCTGGTGCATGAGCGCGAGCAGGCTTTTTCGCCGGAGCACCTGCAGGAGTCCTGACGCGGGCGCAGGCGGCTGGATTGGGAGCGCGTATCTCGCTGGGTTCCCTCCCCACACGGGCACTTGGGCGCATCGCCGCCAGCACGTAAGCTGCAAGAGAGATGGCGAAGCGTGTCGGTGCGGACAAGTGGCTCTTTGGAACCGTGCTCCTGCTGGTTCTTTTCGGGCTGGTGATGGTCTTCTCCACCTCCGCCGTCATGGCGAAGGCGATGTATGGCTCACCCTACCGCTTTGTCGCCAACCAGGGCCTTTGGGTGCTGCTGGGCATGGTCGCGCTGTTCGGCCTGATGCGTGTGGACTACCGCCACTACAACAATCCACGGGTGGTCTTTCCCGCGATTGCCATTACCGCGGTTTTGCTGGTGAGTGTGTTCTTTATGAGCGGCATGAACGGGGCGCACCGCTGGGTGCGCATCGGCAGCCTGACTCTGCAGCCCTCGGAACTGGCCAAGCCACTCACGGTTCTGTTTCTCGCATACTTCCTGCAATCCCGCGTGCACCTGATGGACGACGTGAAGGGGACACTGCTGCGAGCGGTCGCGGTTCCCCTCCTGTTCATGCTGCTGATCCTCAAGGAGCCCGATCTCGGCACGGCGCTGGTCTGCGCGGGTGTGACGTGCCTGATGCTGCTGCTTGCCGGCATACGGCTGCGGTACATCGGGATGGCCGCCGCTGCTGCCGCTCCCGTGCTGTATTACATGCTTTTTCACGTCGCCTTTCGGCGCGCCCGCATGTTGGCCTTTGTGAACCCGGAAGCGGACCCGCGCGGCACCGGCTTCCACATCCTGCAGTCGCTCATCGCGGTGGGGACGGGCGGCTTCCGCGGCCTCGGTTTGATGGAAGGACGGCAGAAGCTGTTCTATCTGCCGGAACCGCACACAGACTTTATCTATGCCACCATTTGTGAGGAGCTCGGCCTGATCGGCGCGCTTTTGCTGCTGACGGCGTTTGTGCTGCTTGGCTACCGCGGCCTGCGTGCGGCCTACCTTTCCACGGACCCTTTTGCGCGCTTCCTTGCCTTCGGCATGACCTCGGCTATTTTGATTCAGGCGTTCTTCAACATCAGTGTGGTGCTCGCGCTTCTTCCCACCAAAGGCATCCCGCTGCCGTTTATCTCCTCAGGCGGAACAAGCGTCTTCATCACGCTGGCCAGCATGGGCGTCCTGTTGAACATCACACGCGAGATCGACTGAGACACTTTTCCTGATACTGTGAAGCGGGTAAGAGAGGCTGTGCCGTCGTCTTAAGAAGACCACGCAGCTCTCTCAATTTGCTCTCCACCTTCAGGAAACTGCATAAGCCGTGCGGCAAGCGAGTCACCTATCGGATCCGGAACGAGGTCAACCGCTGCGCGTCGTCATCTCCGGCGGCGGCACCGGCGGCCACATCATGCCTGGGCTTGCGATTGCGCGGGCCTTGCGGGACCGTCATGGCGCGGAGGTCCGCTTTGTGGGCACGGCACGCGGGCTGGAGACGCGCCTTGTTCCGGAGGCGGGCTTCCCGCTGCAACTGATCCGGGTGGGGCAGCTCAAGAGTGTCAGCCTGCTGACGCGCGCACGTACTGTGGGCGACCTGCCCCGGGGTGTCTCTGCCTGCACCCGGTTTCTTCGCCAGTTCCGTCCGCACGTCGTGATCGGTGTCGGCGGCTATGCGAGCGGACCGGCGATGCTGGCGGCGGTGCTGCTTCGTGTGCCGACGCTTGCCTTTGAACCGAACGCCGCACCCGGTCTCGCCAACCGGCTGGTGGGCCGCTTCGTTTCGGCGGCGGCGGTCAACTTTCCGGAGACTGCCTCGCGCTTCCGCAATGCCTACGTCACGGGGATCCCGGTGCGGCCGGAGTTCTTCGCGATCGGTGTGAAGCCGCCGTCGCCAATGCAGCGGCTGCTGATTATGGGTGGATCCCAGGGCGCACGCGCGCTGAACCAGGTGATGCCGCAGATCGCGGTGGAGCTTCTCGCGGCTTTGCCCTCGCTGCAGATTCTGCACCAGGCAGGGGAGCGCCACGCCGCCTCCACCGTGGCCGCCTATGAGCGTGCCGGTGTACCCGGCGGCCGGGTGGAGATTGAGGCGTTTCTGCAGGACTCCGCTGCCGCGATCGCGGATGCGGATCTGTTGCTGTGCCGCTCCGGCGCAAGCACGGTCGCGGAGCTTTGTGCCGCGGGCCGGCCGGCCCTGTACGTGCCGTTTCCGCAGGCGGCAGACGATCACCAGCGCAAGAACGCGGACGCCATGTCCGCCCTAGGTGCGGCACGCGCGCTGCCGCAGTTTGCCATGTCGCCGCAACGCCTGCTGGGAGACCTGAAGCTGCTGCTCGGCAGTCCTGTGCTGCTGCAGCACATGGCCGCGGCTGCGAAGCGCGCCGCGCGTCCCGAGGCGCTCCAACACATCACGACTCTGGCACTGGCGCTGGCCCGCCGGCAGCCGCTTAACCGGGATGGCGGTCAAGAGGAGGAGCTCTCCTGACCGCCATCTGTTCTGCCTACATGGGATCGTGTCTAGCGGTGTCCGCCGCCACCGCCGTGAAAGCCACCACCACCGCCGCCACCACGGAAGCCGCCCCCGCCGCCCATGGCATTTCCGCCGGAGCTGCCGCCGCCACCATTGAAGCCACAGCCACCGCCGCCATAGGAGACACCGCCCCCGC
>CAXTSF010000208.1:2938-5330 GCA_964246865.1 uncultured Terriglobus sp. | reverse complement strand
GGGACGATGCCTTCCTCGACGGCTGCACGGGTTGCGTGCATCGCGTCTTCGACACGGGCCTTCTTCTCCTTCATCTCGGTTTCGGTGGCAGCACCGACCTTGATGACGGCGACGCCGCCGACGAGCTTGGCGAGACGCTCCTGGAGCTTCTCACGGTCGTAATCGGAGGTGGTCTTCTCGACCTGGGCGCGGATCTCACGCACACGGCCGTCGATTTCGGAGTCCTTGCCGGCACCGTCGATGATGGTGGTGTTGTCCTTGTCGATGGTGACGCGCTTGGCGGTGCCCAAGTCCTCGATCTTGACGGACTCTAGCTTGATGCCGAGGTCTTCGGTGATGGCTTTGCCGCCGGTGAGGACGGAGATGTCGCCGAGCATGGCCTTGCGGCGGTCGCCGAAGCCGGGGGCCTTGACGGCAGCGACGTTGAGGGTGCCGCGCAGCTTGTTGACGACGAGCGTCGCGAGCGCCTCACCATCGACATCTTCGGCGATGATGACGAGCGGCTTGCCGGTGCGGGCGATCTGCTCGAGCAGGGGCAGCAGGTCCTTCATGGACGAGATCTTCTTCTCGTAGATGAGGATGTACGGATCCTCGAAGGCGGCTTCCATGCGCTCCGCGTCGGTGACGAAGTAGGGCGAGAGGTAGCCACGGTCAAACTGCATGCCTTCGACGACGTCGAGCTGGGTTTCCATGCTCTTGGCCTCTTCGACGGTGATGACGCCATCCTTGCCGACCTTCTTCATGGCCTCGGCGATGATGGTGCCGATCTGGTGGTCGGAGTTGGCGGAGATGGTGCCAACCTGCGCGATCATGTCGCCGGAGACGGGCTTGGAGAGCTTGGACAGCGAGCCGCCCTGGACGACGCCGTCGTTGTCGCGCTTGCCGATGATGGCCTCGACGGCCTTGTCAATGCCGCGCTTGAGGGCCATTGGATTGGCACCGGCGGCGACGGTTTTGACGCCCTCGCGGAAGATCGCCTGGGCGAGGACGGTAGCGGTGGTGGTTCCGTCGCCGGCGACATCGGAGGTCTTGGAGGCGACCTCACGGACCATCTGCGCGCCCATGTTCTCGAGCGGATCCTTAAGCTCGATCTCCTTGGCGACGGTGACGCCGTCCTTGGTGATGGTGGGGGAGCCGAACTTCTTTTCGATGACGACGTTGCGGCCCTTGGGGCCAAGGGTGACCTTGACGGCGTCGGCGAGGGTGTTGACGCCGCGCAGAATGGCCTGGCGGGAGTCTTCGCCGTGGAGGATTGTTTTTGCCATGATTCGTTTCTCCGTGAAACTTGAGGCTTTGCCTCAGGTGATCTATGTGGTTCGAGAACCAGGTAAGCTTTGCGTACCTGGAGCACCCGGTTTCGAGGCACCCGGTTCTGTGGCGGGTGAACGGTGACTATGAGCTCGGGTCGATTACGACTTGAGGATGCCCAGGACCTCTTCCTCACGCATGATGAGGAGTTCTTCGCCGTCGAGCTTGATCTCGGTGCCGGAATACTTGCCGAAGAGGATCGTGTCGCCCGCCTTTACATCGAGGGGGAAGGTCTTGCCTTCATCGTTCGACTTGCCCTTGCCGACGGAGATCACGGTGCCTTGCTGGGGCTTTTCCTTAGCGGAGTCGGGGATGATGATGCCGCCACGCAGGGTTTCGCCTTCTTCGACGCGACGGACGAGGATGCGGTCGTGGAGCGGGGTGAATGTGCTTGCCATTACGTTCGTTCTCCTTGGGGTTGTGGGCATGGGAGCCGGTTTAGCACTCCTGCCCTACGAGTGCTAAGGTATGTCGGGTGAGACGGAAGTGTCAAGGCGCGGAGGTGAATATCTGAGCAAAAGTCACTCAGGTCAGCCTGTGGCGGGAATGCACTAGAATGCAAGCCATGTCGCTTCGCCGTTGTTCCGCTGTTGTGGTTGTGTTTGGGTCTCTGCTGGGGACAGGTGCGCTGCCGGGTCAGGTGGAGCGGCATGGGCGCAAGTACAAGGCACCGCCGGAGCAGGCGCACCTTGAGGTGCTGGTGTTGAAGGACTCGAATGGCAAGATCATTGAGAATGCGGCGGTGATCCTGCACCCGACGAAGGACGGCGTGGACGAGGGCAACCTGGAGATTAAGTCCGGGACGGACGGCAAGGCCTTCATCGATCTGATTCCGGTGGGTTCAAGGGTCGGGGTGCAGGTGATTGCGAATGGGTTCTCGACCTATGCCGGTGTGGTGGACCTGGATCAGCCGTCGAAGCAGCTGACGGTGCGGATGCTGCGGCCTCAGGCGCAGATATCGACATACGAGGACAATGCCGGGAAGGTGGCGACGCGGAAGGCCGGCGTGCAGGAGCCGGTACGGCCGGCAGCCGGCAAGGCGATTGCGCCGAAGCCGCTGGCACCGACCGATCCAGTGATTAAG
>CAXTSF010000208.1:0-2928 GCA_964246865.1 uncultured Terriglobus sp. | reverse complement strand
GTGATTAAGTTGCCAGGGATGCCGGCTGATCCAAAAGCAACAGGAGATCCGACGGTACCGAAGGACCATACGGTGACGCCGCCCGCGCCGCCAAAAGGAAAGCAGCCAAACAAGGAAAGTGCACCGACGACGCCGACGGTGGATGGAACGGCGGGCAGCTCGCCGCCGAGCCTGTGATGGTTGGTGCGCAGCAGCCAGGCGAGACCCTGAAGGGCAAGCGGGTCTTGGTGACGGGGGCAGCGCGCCGGATCGGGCGTGGTCTGGCTCTGGCGCTGGCGGGCGAGGGTGCCGATGTGGTGATCACGTCGCGCGAGGTGACGGGCACCGCCGAGGCGATGGTGAAGATTCTGCAAGGGCTTGGCGTGCGGGCGGCGGCGGTGGCCTGCGATGTGCGTAAGCCGGAGAGCGTTCGGGGAGCGGTTACGGCGGCGGTCGCGTTTCTGGGCGGTCTGGACCTGCTGGTGAACAATGCGGGTGCCTTCGAGACGGCGGCCCTGGAGACGATGACGCCGGCGCAGTGGGATGCAATGTTTGAAACGAATACGCGTGGGCCCTTCCTGATGGCGCAGGCAGCATATCCGGTGCTGAAGGCGGCAAAGGGGCGAATCGTCAACATCGGGTCGCTTGGGGGGGAGGCACGAATGGACGACGCATGCTCATTACTGCACCAGCAAGGCGGCTCTGCACATGCTGAGCCAGACGATGGCGAAGGCGTGGGCGCCCGAAGTCATGGTGAATTGCGTTGCGCCGGGGATGATTGTGACGGGAGAGTCGGAGAGCTCGGCGTATGACAGCTTTATCGCGAAGACGCCGATGCGGCGGAACGGCACCGTGGAGGATGTGGCGGCGGCGGTGCTGTTTTTTGCGACGACGACGCGGTTCATCACCGGACAGCTGCTCGCCGTGGACGGCGGGCTGGGGCTGAGTTAGGGATGAAAGAGCGAAAGGGTGAAAAGAGCCCGATTCTTTCAGCCGCCCGCCAAGGTCAGCGGAAGAGGCGGCGGTACCAGGGTTGGCCGGCGGGGCCGTCCGCGTAGATGCCGGTGGGTGCGGGTTGCGCGCCGAGAGGGTTGCCGTCGAAGGCAGCCCGGGGATTGGTGACGAAGAGGCGTTCGGCGATGCCGGGACTGAAGCGGGATGCGACTGCCTTGTAGGCTTCGCGCATTCCCGGTGGTCGGCGGTCGAGGTTATGCGCGTCAGAGGCGACGAAGTGGACCCAGTTGTGTTCGAGGAGCTCCCAGGCCATCTTGCGTGCGGTCTTGCCGAAGGCGCCGGTGAGGGAGCCGGCCGTGATCTGGACGAGGAGGTCACTTCCCATCCACTCGCGGAGAAGATCGCGTGAGCGCTGAAGCGTGGCATTGCGTTCAGGATGGGTCAGGATGGGCGTGAGGCCGTCTACGCGCAGACGGTAGAGCACATCATGGATGCGGGTGGGAATGCCGGCATCCGGGAGTTCGACGAGAAGGTAGCCATGGCCGTTCAGGGTGAAGCGGTGCGGGTGGAGCTTGGCGGCTTCCGTGTTGTCCCAGTCGAGATGGAAGTCGCAGCCCAAGCCCAGATGCATGGCGGCGGCGGTGGCTGGGGGCAGCGCCTCGCGGATCTGCTGGAGGCGTTCCCGGTTGCGTGCCGGATCGAAGGGGAAGGCGTGATTGCTGTGAGGAGTGGCGACGATATGGGTGATGCCGTCGGTAGCGGCCATTTCCACCATGGCGACCGAGGTGGCCAGATCGCGAGGGCCGTCGTCGGTGCCAAAGAGCAGATGGTGGTGGATGTCGATCATGCAGCGGAACTGGAGGCGGCTGGGTTCAAACGTGCCTGGCTGGTTGGGGATGATTCAGTGACGTTAGAGCCGGAGGTCGGTGCCAGAAAACTGATGAGGGACTCGAAGATGCGGAGGCCGTCGGCGGAGCCGAGCAGGGCCTCGCTGGAGCGGTCAGGGTGAGGCATCATGCCGAGGACGTTGCGGCCTTCGCTGAGGATGCCGGCAATGTTGGCGCGGGAGCCGTTGGGATTGCTCCCGGGGGTGATCTCTCCGGCGGGGGTGCTGTAGCGAAAGGCGATGCGGTCCTCGGATTCAAGTGTGGACAGGGTCGCGTCGTCGCAGAAGTAGTTGCCCTCCATATGGCCGATCGGCATGCGGAGGACCTCACCGCGATGCAGCGTGTTGGTGAAGGCGGAGTCCGCGGTTTCCGTGCGGAGGTGGACCTGTTTGCAGATGTAGCGAAGGCCGGCGTTGCGCATGAGGGCACCGGGAAGCAGGCCTGCCTCGCAGAGGATCTGGAAGCCGTTACAGATGCCCATGACGGGTCCTCCAGCAGCGGCGAATCTCTTTACGGGCACCATGATGGGTGCGAAGCGGGCGAGCGCGCCGGTGCGAAGATAGTCGCCATAAGCGAAGCCGCCCGGGACGAGGATGGCGTCGCAGCCCTGGAGGTCTTCCGAGGCGTGCCAGAGGAAGGTGACGGGCTGGTGCGCCACGGCGCTTAGGACGTGAAAGGTGTCGTGATCGCAGTTGGAGCCGGGGAAGACGAGGACGCCAAACTTCATAGGAACAGGGTACAGGGTCTGGAGTGCGAAAGAGGATACGTGCGTTGCACGAGAGCAGGAGGGAGATGCTCGATAGCGTCTCTTCCGTCCGGGACAGTTTTGTCGTCCTGTAACGGAACCTGAGTGTGTGACGGACAGTGTGCATTTTCAGGGGCCTAGGTGAGGTGGTGCAGGCCGTGCTGCGTGGGTCCGGTAGGCCGCCTCACGCGCCGTCGAGCCTCGATGCCCGCTTATGGAATGCATCCAAACAGGAGGCTCGGGGCGAACGAGAGTGACCTTCGAAAGAGGAGGCGTTTTGGAAACAGGTCACAGCGGCGCGGAGCAAAATGCACAGCAGCCCTGGCGGCGGGCGAGCGGGGCGCTGGGAGGGTGGTTCCGGGC
>CAXTSF010000207.1:4294-5345 GCA_964246865.1 uncultured Terriglobus sp. | reverse complement strand
CCTGAGGGCGATGCAGCGTTAGAGGTGGCATCCGGAGCCCCCTGTGCCCGGCACGCAATACCCGTCGGCAGCGCTATGCACATCCAGGCCCACATCGTCAGGCCGCGTCCCATTCCTGCTGCTTTCCACCCCGTACGTTTCAAAACAGCGCGATCCTCTTGAGCTGGCGATGCGGTCCGTGAGTCAATCACCCGGTTAGATCACCGAACAGCGGACACGGTTGCGAAAATTCGACTGCCCTGCAAAGGACGGCCTCCCAAAAACAACCATCGTCCCTCCCCCGCGTCTAGAATGGTGAGGGTGGAACCGTCGCACACCGGGCCACCCCCTGAGAGGGATCCATGCGCTTTTTATCCATCTTTGCCGCCTCCGCTCTGGCGGCCTCCTTGTCGCTCTCCAGCGCTGCCCGCGCCCAGTTTGCGGGTCCGCCGGCCTCCAACAGCTTCCATGACACCTCCATGCTGAAGCCGCCGGCCGGCAACAAGGCTGCCATCGTTGTTTTTGAGGATCTCGAGTGCCCCGCCTGCGCCCACGCGCACCCCATCGTGCAGCAGGCAAGCGGGCAATACCATGTGCCTGTCGTGCGCTATGACTTTCCTCTCAAGATGCACGTGTGGAGCTTCGATGCAGCCGTCTTCGCGCGCTATCTTCAGGACAAGGTGAACCCCAGGCTCGCTGACGACTACCGCACCGCCGTCTTCGCGCAACAAGCCTCCCTCAGCAGCAAGGACGACCTGCAAAACTTCACGCGCCACTTCCTGCAGGGTCATGGTCAGCAGATGCCTTTCGTCGTTGACCCAACCGGTGCCCTTGCCACCAAAGTCCGTACGGATTACGCACTTGGCGAGCGCCTCAACGTGACGCGGACGCCCACCATCATCGTCGTCACGCCCGGCCGCTGGCAGGCCGTCACCGGCAACGACGGTAATGACACTGCGAGCAACGACGTGAACCGCATCTATCCCACGCTCGAGGCCGCTCTGGCACAAACCAAGACCGCTCCCGCCAAGGCACCTACCCACGCATCCCTGCGCAAGTAAGCGCCTCCTGA
>CAXTSF010000207.1:0-4284 GCA_964246865.1 uncultured Terriglobus sp. | reverse complement strand
CCCCCCCCCCCCCCCCCGCGCCGCCGTCCTCCGGCCCGCCCCCCCCCCCCCCCCCCCCACTGCCGTGTACCCGGCGGCTCTCTCTTACTGCGAACGCCCCGCCTTCACAGCCTCGCGATCCGCCTTGTCCTGGGCACGATCCGCATGCTTCTGTTGCTTCGTACCAAGCGCCTTCCGCTCTGCCTTGTCCGCCTTTGCCTGCGCCTTGTCGGCCTTCCTCTCCTGCTTCAGCTGCGCACGCCTCTCCCTCGTCTCCTGCACGTTCGACTGCGCAGGCACAGAAAGGCCGCAAGCGAAACCAAGAGCTGCCAGAATCAGGACGTATCGAAAACCCCTCATCCCTGCCTCCATGCGTTCCCCTTTCTCCTCCAAAAAGAACCGCGCTATCGCTGAGGCGCAGCTCCCTCCGGCTTACTCTGTTCATTCCCTTGCGCCTTTGTGGCATTGCTGTGGCGTTTGCGTGTCCTGCGAGATGGCTGCCCTTCTTTTCGCTGCTGCTGCTGCCCCCTGCTGGCTGCTGCTTCCGAACCGCTCGCGCCCGAGGACTGCACCTCCGGCACGGTTCCTGGTGTCACCGGTGTGGCAGAAGCTCCCGGCGTTACAGGCTGCGCATCCACGTTGCCTGCCGGCGGAATCGGTTGCGCCGGGGTCGTCTGCTGCTGCGCTCCGGCGGCACCCATTGCCGCAATCACACAGAAGATCCATGTCGCCGATCGAAGTTGTTGCATGGCGTTCACCTCCGCTCCTCCGGTAGGATGCCCCTCAGGTCAACCGGTGTTGCGCCCCCGCACCGGGCCCGGCCGGCACATATCCAGCAGCCGAAGGAGGTCTCGCCTGTACCGCCGTTACCGCAGATTCTCCCGGGTTCTGCTTACTGCAGCGCTGCTTGGCGCGCTATGCGCGCCTACCGCTCGCGCCTACTCCGTCCTGACTCACGAGGAGATCGTCGACCTGAGCTGGCAGTCCGCGATCGTGCCTCTGCTGCGGACACGCTACCCCGGCATCACTGACGCCCAGTTGAAAGAAGCGCACGCCTACGCTTACGGCGGCTGCATCCTGCAGGATCTGGGCTACTATCCCCGCGGCAGCAAATTCTTCTCGGACCTGACGCATTACGTCCGCACCGGCGAGTTCGTCGAAACTCTCCTGCGCGACAGCACCACACCGGACGAACTCGCCTTTGCCCTCGGTGCCCTGGCGCATTACACCTCTGACGAAACAGGGCACCCCTACATCAACCAGGTCACTGCACAGCAGAATCCCAAGCTGGAGCGCCGCTTCGGCCAGACTGTCACCTATGAGGACAACCCCACCGCGCACCTGCGAACCGAGTTCGGCTTCGACGTCGTCGGCGTCGCCCGCAGCAAGTACGCGCAGGAGGACTACCGCCAGTTCATCGGCTTCGAGGTCGCCAAACCTCTGCTCGAGCGCGCCTTTCAGGAGACCTACGGCCTCCCGCTCAAGTCCGTCATCCGCAACGAGGACCTTTCCATCGGCTCGGCGCGCTGGGCCGTCTCCACCCTCATTCCCAAGGTGACGAGGGTTGCTCTGCTGACCTATCACGGCGAAATCGAACAGGCCAACCCCGGCTTCGACCGCAACAAGTTCCTCTACCGCTTCAGCCGCACCGAATACGAACGCAGCTGGGGCAAGAACTACAAGAAGCCCGGCATCGGCTCCCATCTGCTCGCCGCAGTGATCCGCGTCGTGCCCAAGGTCGGCCCCTTCAAAGCGCTCAAGCTCCAGATGCCCAATGCGGACCAGCAGACGATCTACCTGCACAGTGTCAATCAGACAACCGATCTGCTCAACGCCCGCATTGGCAGCATCCAGCGCGTGGCTCAGCCAACCAAAGTGCCCGCCATTGCAGCCAGCAACGGAAAACGCCCTGACTCTGGAACCCTGCCCGTTGCGGCGGAGGCTTCCCCGGACAAAAACGCCTCGTCATCGACGGAGAGGGGCGGCGCGAAGGTCATTCACGCCGGCGGCAGGATGGCTCCCGCAAAGCCGTTCAGCACCGTGCCCTTTCACCTCAGCTCTGTCGATCTCGATACCGGCCGCCCCGTCAGCCCCGGCGAGTACCGTCTCGGTGATAAGGCACACGCCGAGCTCTTGTCGAGGGTCGTCACTCTGCCGCCGGATCAGGTTTCACCCGACCTTCGGGATCACCTTCTCGCCTACTTCAATGACAACAACACGAACCGGCTCCAAAGGGACGCAAAGCAATGGCGCAAAGTTCAGGCCAACCTTCAGCGCCTCCGCTCCGAAAACTCAAGCGTCGTGGCCGCTTCAAAATAATCCTCGCTGCTCAAGGCAGCGGATAGTTGACTAACCACAAAAGCCGGTCGTACGCACAAAAGCCGATCAGGCACCGCCAAAGCGGTGTGACCGGCTTTCTGCGAGAGTCCCGAAGAGCCTAGTGAGGCTGGTTCGATCCGCTTGTGGACCCGGACCCACTCGATCCCGTGCCGGACGAAGCATCCGTGCCCGAGGTACCTGTACCGGTGCTGCCCATGGAATCCTGCGACCCATGCTTCTTGTGGTGCCGATGCCTTTTATGGGTGGTCATCCCTGTGGAATCTGTGTTGCCGGTCGAGGATGCGCCGCCATTGCTGGAGTTTGTCGTATCCGTGCCCGCACCCGTCTGATTCCCTGTACCCTGGGACCCGGACTGGCTGCCACTGTTGGTTTGCGCGATGCCGATGCTGGCCGCGACTCCGAGCACCGCGATTGCTGCGATCTGATTCAATTTCATGAGGATTCCTCCACAACGTGGGATGCCCTCTAGCGAATCTGGACCAGTCCACCATGCTCGCGATTGGCTCCGGGCGGCGTCTCTTGGCGCTGCTGCGGTGCCCGCCAGTGATCGATGTAACTCACCTGGTGTACGCAGGAGATCGTGCAGTTTGGGGCGCATCCCTTTTCCGTCAGGAACTCCCGCTTCACGTCCGCCGTTGTGTACTCTGCCAGCGGCACACCCGGGTATCCGCGCTGCTGCGAGCAGTAGTGCACCAGTCCGTTTTCACACACATACAGGTAGCGTCCGCCCGCACGGCATCGCCACTCGTTTGGCATACCGTTGGCAATCGCCTCCTGAAAATGATTGAAGCGCGAGTACGAACGTCGTGTCAGCTTGCGCACCCTCTCCCAGACCGTGCGCTCCTCGCCACCCAGCGGCCGCAGCTGCCCGCTGCCATCATGGATGATGCCGATGGTCGATGAAAAGCCCAGCGACAGTGCCCGCGATGACACAGTGAAGGCATCCTCTGGATGCGCAATGCCGCCACCCACCACGGAGTTGATGTTCACGTGGAAATCCGCGAACTCCGCCAGCCAGAGCAGCCGCTGATCCAGCACCTTCAGGCTCTTCTTCGACACGGCATCCGGCATCACGTTATCGATCGAGATCTGCATGTGGTCCAGGCCGGCCCGGTTCAACCGCTCAATCCGCTCACGGTTCAGCAGATAGCCGTTCGTGATCATGCCCGCAATCGCGCCCGTCGCGCGAATGCGCCGGATCACGTCGTCCAGCTCCGGGTGCAGCAGGGGCTCACCACCCGAGATCGTGATCACGGATGTTCCGAGCCGGCCCAGATGGTCAATTCTGTGCAGCATCTCCGCCAGCGGCGTCGGCTCGCTGTGATCATCGAACTCATTGCAGTAGGTGCAGGCCAGGTTGCAGCGCCGCATCGGCACAATCTGGGCCATGTACGGGTGCCCCGTGTGCAGCAGCGCCCAACCGATCGACAGGAGCTCCCGCACCCGCAACTGCGCCGCCTTCGTTCTGCGCCGCAGGGGCATGGGCCGCTTGCCCGGGTGCAGCGTCAGCTCAGGGGTCGTTGTCGCGGTTGCCATCGCACCTTCAGTCTAACCTGCATGCGGGTCCGGTCTCAGGGTGTGCAGGCAAACTCCCATGCGTGCCGTACGCCCGGCGAGTAGCGCAGTGCCCGCTGCATCGTCTCCCGTGCCCCGGCTGCGTTGCCACCGGCGCACTGCACCACCGCCAGCCGGTAGGCCAGATCCATCAGATCCTCATTGCGCGTGAACACCGGTGACAGGATACTTTCGGCTGCCCGAAGGTCGCCCTGCCGTGCCAGCAGCACAGCCAGGTCCGTACTGCCCGTGATGCTCAGCGGCGCTGCCCGAAGCAGTTCACGCAGGCGGACTTCCGCCTCGCGCATCTCGCCCCTGCTGCTGCGCAGGGTGGCTATCCCTTCCAGCACCTCCGCATCCCGCGCACCGGCGGCATAGGCTGCCTCGAGCTTCTCCAGCGCGGCCCGTGTC
>CAXTSF010000206.1:3337-5386 GCA_964246865.1 uncultured Terriglobus sp. | reverse complement strand
TCCGGGTGACATCTCGTCCGAGGAGCACTGCGCGACCCTGGTGCAGAAAGCGGTGCACGCGTTTGGAGGCATCGACATTCTGGTGAACAATGCCGCTTTTCAGCGGTCCCACGAGAAGCTGGAGGACATCCCTGAAGACGAGTGGCAGTACACCTTCGCCACGAACGTCCATGCGATGCTCTATCTGGCCAAGTCGGCAGCGATGCATATGCGTCCAGGCAGCGCCGTCATTAACACGACGTCTGTGCAGGCGGATACACCGTCGCCGCAACTGCTCGCGTATGCGACGACGAAGGGTGCAATCCAGACGTTTACGGCCGGGCTGGCAGAGCTGCTTGGCGAGCGCGGCATCCGGGTGAACTGTGTTGCGCCAGGGCCGGTGTGGACGCCTTTGATCCCGGCCACCATGTCCATGGACAAGGTGGAGAAGTTTGGGTCAACCGTGCCGATGGGCCGCCCGGCCCAGCCTGCGGAACTGGCGGGTGCGTATGTTTTTCTGGCCTCACCGGAAGCGAGCTACGTCTCCGGAGCGACGATTGCGGTGACCGGCGGCAAACCGATCCTGTAAGGGCCACGGGACAGCGGCAGAGCGAATGGTTTCTCTATGCGCTCTGCCGCTTGCGCCAGACGAGATACATGCCCCATGCGGCGACCGTGCAGTTATCACGCACGCGGCCGTCCAGGATCATTGCCTCGAAGTCATCGACGGAGATCCGGTGGACGGTGAGGTCATGCTCCTCGGCGTCGCGGGAGATTTTCTCACCATGGGAGAGATCTGCAGCGCTCCGCGCGCGAGTTCTTCGGGCACGACGTCCTCGCGTTCCCAGCTGCCCTGCGGCAGCTCGTAATAGCTGCCCTGCACGGTGTAGCGGAACTGGTGAACCAGGGTCAGGAAGTCGCCCTGGGACGTACGCTCGATAGGAAGCACAATGCAGGCGGGATCCTTGTCGACCACGCCATAGATACCGCGCTCGCCATTCGAGCGCTCGATGACATCCTCGCGTACACGCGTCCAGTGGTTCCGGTAAACCTCTCGCGATGAGATGGTCCTGATCGGTAGGTCAGGCATCAGCGCCGGGCCGCCGTCGCTTCCATCAGCTCCTCGCTGTCCGGCCTCAGGACGTCGATGTGAGACGGGTGCTGCTCGTCTGCGTAGATCCGGATCGTCTGCGGTTTGTATGCCTCCGGTGCCGCGCTCATGATGTTGGGGACGAAGGTCTGCGGATTGCGATCGTAGAGCGGAAACCAACTGGACTGTACCTGCACCAGAATGCGGTGGCCCTTCAGAAAGGTGTGGTCGGCACCGTGGAGACTCCAGCGGTACTCCTGCACCTTATCGGCAGGAATCGGCTCCGGCTTCTCAAAACTCTTCCAGTAACGGCCGCGAAAGATCTCTTCAGCAATCATGAGCTGGTAGCTGCCCATGCCGTCGGGCGCATTTTTTGGATAAACATCGATGAGCTTGACGATCCAGTCGGCATCGGTACCGGTCGTGGCGGCAAACAGATCGGCGGAAAGATCGCCGGTGACGGTGGTGTCGCGGTCAAGCTCCGGCGACTGAAAGACTGCGTAGTCGGTGCGGCCCTGCAGGAACTGCTGGTCGGAGGCTAGCCAGGTGCGCCAGTGCGAGCCCTGACCGTAGGTGGACTGAATGGGCCGCTCGCGGTATGGGACCGGGTTCGCCGGGTCGGCGATGTAGGAGACGGCAGGTGCCTCACCGCGAGGGCGATTGAAGCTCAGCGATCCATTTGCCCCGAGGAAGAGCTTGGCCGCGTGAAATCCTGCCTGAGGCGGCCACACCGGATAGCGCTGCCACTGGTTTGTGCCGGTGCGGAAACTGGCGGTGTCCTCCAGGTCGAAGCCGGGCTTACCTTTCAAGTAAAGCTCGAAGAATGGGGCCTCAATCTTTTTACGGTACTCGTCTCCGGTTGGCTCGCCGAAGTCGACTCTGCCGAGGTGCCGCGAGCTGCTGGTCCAGCCGCCGTGATTCCATGGGCCGAGGGCCAGGTAGACACGATGGCCGGGGTCGCCTTCAGCCTCGTGCGAGCG
>CAXTSF010000206.1:0-3327 GCA_964246865.1 uncultured Terriglobus sp. | reverse complement strand
GTCTTCCTGGTCGTACCAGCCGCCAACCTCGAGAGTCGGGACCTCGGGCTTTGCCAGGCGCTTCTGTACCGCCATGGCCTGCCAGAACGGGGTGTAAGCCGGCTCGGTGAGGAAGCGATGCGCGGTGGGCAGCGACGCCACCTTTGCTTCCGCGGCGGCTCCGGCGAAGTTTGTGTGCTTCAGAAAAAAATCGTACGTGTCGGCTGGGTTGCTAACCACCTGATCGGTTTTGGCGCGCTCAAGCTGACTGGCATAGTCGAACCCATAGGTCTCCCGGAAGGCGCCGTTATGAAAGAAGTCGTCTCCCAGCCAAACATCGGTCATGGGTGCCTGGGGCGAGATTGCCTGTACTGCCGGATGGTGGTCCACGCCTGCCATCATGGCGAGAAAGCCGGGGTAAGAGATGCCGTAGACGCCGACCTTGCCGGAGTTGTTCGGGATGGTTTTGACGAGCCAATCGATTGTGTCGTAGCAGTCGGTGCTTTCATCGACCAGTTTTGGGTCGCGGCGCTCACCTGCTGCGTGAACGACGGCACGGTTCATCACGAACTGGCCCCCGGAGCCGTAGCGGCCACGGATATCGCCGAAGACAAAGATGTAGCCGTTCGCGGCAAGCTCCGGCATGGCGTGATGGATGGCCATGCTGGTCTCCCCATCGACACCATAGGGAGTGCGGTTGAGCAGGATCGGTAGCGGCGGGCTACTCTCCGTGCCGGCTGGACGCAAGATGACGACATGAAGCTTTGTGCCATCACGGGCCGGGATCATGGCTTCAGAGCGGAGGTACTCGCGGGCGTGGCTCAGGGCCTGAGCGCTGGTAGAGAAGCGATCTCCCCGAAAGAGGACAGGCTTTGCGTCCGGCTTCGCGGACGCATGAAAGGACACGATCTTGCCGGAGCTATCCCGATCGAACTGGTACACCCGCGCGATCGCGGTGGCGGTGAACTGGTCCGGTCCCGAGCTGCGTAGCGCAAGCGGCGCATCGCGCTCGGTATCTGCGGAAAGCTGTCCGTCCTTCAGGTAGAAGGCATAGGTGGTATCCGGCTCATCGCCGTCGCGGTAGAGGCCGGTGTAATCCCGCAAGGTGGTGGCTTTCGCGGACGGGGCCGGCGCCGGAGGCGTCGCTGAAGATGGCGCACTCTCGCTGCTTTGAGGCAGAGACGGAACTGCAGCCGAGACGGTCAAAGAGCCGGCGAGCAGCCCGCGAAGCAAGAGGGAGAGGTTCATCGCTGCGCCTCCGCCGCGTTTAGCTTGCCGGGGTGGAGGGGCCGGTGAGGTTGCCAGGACTCGCATTGCATTGCCAGCCCGCACGATTGTGAGAGCCATCGCAGAAGGGCCGCTTTTCGCTGAGGCCACATCGGCAGAGGGAGACGGCTGGTTTGCCGGTGAGATCCCATTCGGCACCATCGGCGTCGACCAGAATGATGTGACCCTCTACCCGCAGAGGACCGTTCGGCCTCACGGTAATTCTGACTGCTTCCTCTGCCATGCACTCTCCCTGAATGGATCACGCTCGAGCTCGCCCGGTAAGGCTTGCCCCGCAGCGCGTCATGCGTGCAGGATAGCAGACCGGCTACGGCGGCCCGGGCACACGGACTGCTCAGGTGAGCTGCATCTGGAAGGCCTGTGTGGCCTTCTGCATGTGCCTGATCTCCTGAAGAAGCCCGGCAGGCAGGGAGTTCTGCTGGAGGAGTAGATCACTCTGTAGAAGAACCGCCGTGAGAGCGGAGCGCAGCTTTTCCTCGACCGCGGATTTCGCCATCTCTCTTGCGGCGTCTTTCGCATGTGCGAGCTGGTCAAGAGCATGCCGGAGCAGGCGGGAAACAGTGTCCGGCTTCCAGCCAGACAAAGATAGTTCGAGCGGGAGAGCTGGACCGGCGATGCTCCAGAGCTCGCCTGAGGTGGCCACTTCCGCGGAAAGATCCGCATCCAGCAGCACTGCCAGATAACTTCTCCGGCGCAGGGAGGCGATGGCGGCGCGCCTGCTGGCAACGTGTTCGATGATGACATTCGCCTTTGCAGAGAGCGTGGCGCTCAACTCCGCAGCATCCGCATTCGCCGTGACCAGCAGAACGGTCCCGTCCAGGTTGGCATCCTTCATGGGCGTGTGTACGGGCACGTCAGACTGCACCGCTGATGCCGTATGTTTTGAGTTTGCGGTAAAGGGTTGTTCTGCCGATGCCCAACACCTTTGCGGTCATGATCTTATCGCCGTGCATCTGCTCCAGGGTGCGCAGGATGGTGCGGCGTTCCTGCTCGGCGATCGGCAGGGGCGTGGGTGCAAGGGCGAAGCTGCCGCTGGAAGGTGCCACGAGCCTGGGTTTTCGCGTGTCTGTCAGATTCCTCTGTACCTCGCGGCTCCTGCGGAAGTCAGCGAGCTGGGTTGACAGCAGATCCAGGTCGAGCACCGGTGTGCTGGCAAGCTCGGCCATGCGCTGCAGGACAGATTTAAGTTCGGCGACGTTGCCGGGCCAGTCGTATGCGGTGAGCAGCGCGAGGGTCTCCTCCGAGAGATGAAGCGACATATCGCGATTACGGCCGAACTCCAGCAGAAAGTGATGGACCAGTACAGGTATGTCGGCGGGCCTCTCGCGGAGGCTTGGCAGACGGAGGTTGACAACGTTCAATCGCTGGTAAAGATCGCGCCGGAAGCTTCCAGTCTCGGACAGCTGCTTGAGGTCATGGCGTGTGCCTGCGAGAATCCGTGCCTGTAGCGGCAAAGCCTCCATGGAGCCGCCGGGTGTGTAGCGCCTGTCCTGCATGGTCCGGAGCAGCCGTGTCTGCAGCGGCATCGGAAGCTTGTCAATCTCGTCGAAGAAGACCGTTGCGCCTGGCACGCCAAGGGCTCCGCTGAATCCTTCGGCATCCTGGCCGGAGACACCGAAGATCTGTGTCTCTATATCGGCGGTGGTAGCGTTGGCACAATCGACTACGGCATAGGCACTCTTCGCGCGAGGACCACTGCAATGGATCCAGCGCGCGACCCGCTTTTTGCCCGTGCCTTCTTCGCCAAGGATCAGAACCGGCAGAGTTGCCGGAACAATCTTCGCGAGCATGCGGTAGAGCTTCTCCATCTCCGGCGAATTGCCTATGAGGCCGTCGTGATCCGTGCCAGAGCGTAGTCTGTCGCGCAGGAGCCGGTTCGTGAGCCGGAATTGAACATGTTTTGCGGAGTTGGTGAGAGCCTCTGTGAGCTCTTCCATGACAAAAGGTTTGGTGAGGTAGTCCACCGCACCCAGGCGCATCGCATCGATAGCAGAGGCGACGGTCGCACTCGAGGTGGTGACCACGACAGAGGCTCCGGGGCGCGATCTCCGGATCTCCTGA
>CAXTSF010000205.1:755-5453 GCA_964246865.1 uncultured Terriglobus sp. | reverse complement strand
CAGCGAGCTCTACACGCTGTTCGGCATGTTTACGCCGCTCGGCTGGCTGGAGCGCGTGCCGACCTACAAGGACCAGCAGGAGCAGCTTCGCGAGAAGGAGCTGAACACCCACGGCTTCCTCGGCTATCCCCTCCTGCAGGCAGCGGATATTCTCCTCTACAAACCGGACTTTGTGCCTGTCGGCCAGGACCAGGTGGCGCACGTGGAACTCACGCGCGAAGTGGCGCGGCGCTTCAACCAGCTTTACGCCTCCGCACCGAGCGGACCGGTGGTGGCCGCGTGGAGCGACAAGGAAAAGCTGAAGGCCGAGGTGAGCGAGAATCTGCTGGAGCGCGAGCTTCTGCCGCAACCCAAAGCGCTGCTGACTCCGTCGCCCAAGCTGCCCGGACTCGATGGACGAAAGATGTCCAAGAGCTACGGAAACACACTTGGCATGACGGAGGCCCCGGAAGAAATTCGAAAGAAGCTGAAGACGATGGTGACCGATCCGGCGCGCATACGCCGGACCGATGCCGGCGACCCAGACGTATGTCCGGTGGGTGATCTTCACAAGGTCTTCTCGGGTCCGGAAACGCTGGCAGACGTATACGCGGGCTGCCGCAGCGCCGGCATCGGCTGCATTGAGTGCAAGGGCTGGGCCGCGGATTCCATCGTGCGCGAGACCGCTCCCATCGCCGAGCGGAGGCGCGCTCTGGAGGCAGACCCGGAGAGGATCAGGACCATTCTGATGGAGGGAGCGATCAAGGCGCGTGCGCGCGCAGGCGAGACCATGCGCGAGGTGCGTGAGGCGATCGGGATTTAGTCTCGCTCGTGAGGGAATGCCACCAGTGATCGGACTGGCGGTGTTCGCACGGCCTTCTCCGCCCGGTGTCTGCAAGGCGCATCCTACCCGGCATGAGCGAGACAAAGTTCAACGAAGAAAAGCCCGTGCCGAATGAGCCGGATCCGATGCCGGCCATGGATCACACGCGAACCTCCGATGCGAACCTGGCACCCCAGGGCGAGATCCACCCCGACGCACGTCCGGGAAGCAAGTTCACGCCCGAGGGCGACCAGGAGCCTTCCCCGAACATCCCGCCATCGGCCACAGACCCGGTGGGCCAGGCATAGCCGAGCGAGACGGCATTCTCAGGGTTGCCCCTGCGATACTTGAGGGATGGCGAACCCGACCTCAGAAGGTACGACCGGCTCTGAACCCGCATCGCCCGAGCCTCTCATTCTGCAGCATCCCCTTGCGCCCGCGCCACCGAAAGCGCCTCTCGCCAAAAAGCAGGGTTCCTCAAGGGACGAGGCCTCACAGTCTCCCTTTTCGGTGCTCGTCGGAAAGGTGTACGACGGCCCTTTGGATCTGCTGCTGGACCTGATCCGCAGGCAGGACATTGACATCTATGACATTCCCATTGCGCGCATTACGGAGCAGTTCCTTGCCTATTGCGAGCAGCTGCGGCAGACAGATGTGGACTCGGCCGGCGACTTCATCTACACAGCCTCTCTGCTGATTCACATTAAGAGCAAGATGCTATTGCCACGCGAGGCATCGCAGATCGCCATCGGCGAGATCGACGATCCTCGTCGTGAACTTGTGGAGCGCCTCCTGGAGCATGAACGCTTCAAGGCCGCCGCCCAGATGCTGCTCTCCAAGCAGCAGGTAGAGGAGGCCATCTGGACCAACCCGGGTATGGGCGAGTTCAAGCAAGCGGCATCCGCGGAGCGGGAGATCGCCGCGGATACGACCGATCTTGCGCGAGTCTTCCGCGACATCCTGGAGCGCGTGCGGTCACGGCCGGTGCTGAACGTGGACGAGGACACGGTCACCGTGGCGCAGATGCTGCAGTACACCCGGCAACGGCTCATGCTTGAGGACAGGCCGACCTCCCTGCGCAAGCTCTTGCTGAACATGCGCTCGCAGGGAGCACTGATCTGCATGTTTCTCGCCCTGCTTGAACTGGTCCGCGTGCAGGCCATCCTGCTGCGTCAGGGTGGGCCCGACGGTACCGACATCCTGATCAAGAAGACGAATGACTTCGACGAGGTGCTCGCGCATCAGGAGCGCATGCGGGATGACTGGCGCTGAGCTGGACTTCGGATCGAAGCTGCTATCGGACGGCCAACAACGAAGCGTAAACCTGCTCCGCGGTTCCGCTGAAGCAGCAGAAGATAACCCGTTCGATTTCGCTGCCCTCTAGCCATGCGCGAACAGTTCGCACCGCAATCTCCGAAGCGTGCTCCAGCGGAAAGCGATACACCCCCGTGGAGATGGCAGGAAAGGCAATGGAGCGGCAGCCGTGTTCACGGGCGAGCTCGATGGAACGGCGATAGCAACCAGCAAGCTGCTCATCCTCACCCCGATCGCCACCCTGCCAAACGGGGCCGACCGCATGAAAGATCCAGCGTGCCGGCAGGCGAAATCCAGGCGTAGCCTTTGCGTCTCCGGTGGCGCATCCACCCAGCAGCCGGCAGGCCGCCAGCAACTCTGGTCCGGCAGCCCGGTGAATGGCACCATCCACGCCGCCGCCGCCCAGCAGCGACGTGTTTGCGGCATTCACAATCGCATCCACCTCGAGCGTCGTAATGTCAGCCCGCACAACCTCCAGCGCTCCCATACTCCCTTCCTCCGCACTGTGAGATGCGGCTGAGCGGGTACACTCTTGTGAGGCATGTGCGTCGCGATTTGGCGCGCTCCCTCCAGCCCACCATGGACCGTGAACGCAAGAACCCATGAGCCTCAGATCCAAAATCGAAGCCGTCATCTACGCCGCGGAAGAGCCAGTAATGCTGCAGCAGCTTGCCGCCCTGCTGGGGGAGGAGGTTGAGGCAGAGTTGCAGGCACTGGCCACGCTTCAGGCAGAGCTGCCGCTCGCAATGGAGCCTCCGCTCGCGACGGGACCTGCGAGCATGCTCGCGTCCACGGCAGAGCAGAATCTCTCTGCCGGCGACACGGAAGTCGCAGCGTCGCAGACGCTCGCTGGAATGGTCGTTGGAGGCCACCAGGATCTGTCGCATGATCCCGGCGTCTCTTCCGAGCCGGCTGGCACTGAAGCCTCGGCACCGGAAGGCTCTCCGGACTTGCTCGCCATCGATGAAGCGCAGCAGGCGTTGGATCCCGGAGTACCATCGGCGGAAGCCGTGGCAGAACGGCGGCAGCAGCGCGAACGCGAGCGTGCCGTGCGCGAGTATCTGCAACGCGCCGCGGAGGCGCTGATGCGTGACTACGCCGAGAGTGACCGCGGCATCGAGATACGCGAGGTGGCGGGTGGCTACCGTATGGGCACCAAGCCCGAGTATCACGACGCCGTGCGCGGCTTTGCCAGGAGCCTGAAGCCGGCGATGAAGCTGACACTGCAGGCGCTCGAGACCCTGGCTGTGGTGGCCTACAAGCAGCCGGTAACGGCGGCGGAGATCTCCGAGATCCGTGGCGTCGACTCGGCCGGTGTGCTGGGAGGCCTGATGACGCGCAAGCTGATTGCGACCGCAGGCCGCAAGCAGGTGATCGGGCGCCCCATGCTCTACCGGACGACCAAGGACTTTCTCATGCGGTTCGGCTTGAAAGACATTCACGAGCTGCCTTCCATGGAAGAGTTTGAGAAGATGGCCGGCGAACTGAACGAGCAGGAGGACCTCCCGATGAAGCACACCGGCGAAATCATCGAGCAGGCAAACGCGCGTGGCGATGCGGAGTACATGCGCGAAGCCAAAGCTGAGCTTTCCGCGCCGGAAATCCGCGAGGATCCACGGAGTGAAGTCCTGTCGCGCGATAATGAAGCGTGACAAAGACCCGCGTCAAAGCAAACCCTCCTGAGGAACCGAACGCCCCCGAAGGCGTCCGGTTGCAGAAAATCCTGGCCGACGCCGGCGTGACCTCCCGGCGCAAGGCGGAGATGCTCATTCAGGAGGGCCGCGTCCAGGTGAATGGTGCGATCGTCACGGAACTGGGCACGCGGGCCGATTCATCACGGGATCATATCCGGGTCGATGGCAAGCTGCTGCAGGGGCCGGAAGAGCACCGCTACTACCTCGTCAATAAGCCGCGCGGTTACGTGACCACGCTCAATGACCCGGAGCGCAGGCCGACCGTGGTGGACCTCCTGCGCGAGAGCGCGCGCAAGGCAGGCAAGCGCATGGATGTGCGGCTGTATCCGGTGGGTCGGCTCGACTACAACAGCGAGGGCCTGCTGCTGATGACCAATGACGGTGACCTCGCAAACTCGCTCTCCAAAGCAGCAAACTCCGTAGAAAAGACGTATCTGGTTAAGGTCGCCGGACAGCCCAGCGAGGAGGCCATCCAGCAGCTGCGCACCGGCGTCATGATTGAGCGTGGCCGGCTGCAGGAGGCAACCGGAGCACGCCGCGACCGTGTCCTGACCCAGCCCGCCAAAGTGGAGTTGGTACGTCGCGGAGAGAACCCCTGGTATGAGCTCACCCTGACGGAGGGCCGCAACCGCCAGCTGCGCAAAATGTTCGAGGAGATCGGCCACCACGTGGAGAAGATCCGCCGCATCGGCTACGGCGCACTCGTGCTGGATGTGCCGCCCGGCGACTTCCGCGAGCTCAAGCCGGGTGAGGTGATGGCGCTTGGCCGCGCCGCCGCAGGCAAAAAGGTCGAGCGCCGGCATAAGCTGCCGGATCCGGCGAAGCTGAAGCAGCCGGGGCAGAAGACGGGGTCGCGGGGCGCCAGGCCGCGGTTCTGATCCGGATTCC
>CAXTSF010000205.1:0-745 GCA_964246865.1 uncultured Terriglobus sp. | reverse complement strand
TGCGCGCAACCGAGGCCCTTCGCTGCGGCTGAAGGGCTCTCGGTTCTTGTGCTCCGGGATGGCGGACATCGCCGTTGCGCCTAGTTCTGCTGGCTGAGAATGAAGGATTGCGCGCCCGTGTTGTTGCAGGTGTACTGCTGCAGCTGTACTCCTCCCGATGCGGAGGCAGCTGGAACGTCGAGGCACAGCCCGCTGTTCCGCGCGACGAACTGGTACGTGCCATTCCCCAGCGCGACAGGCTTCCACTGCTGGTTGGTGCCGCCGCCGTAGCCCCATAGCTGGATAGGAACACTGTTGCCGGTAGCGCCTGGACCGCCGGTGACATCCCACGAGATGGCCGCATTCCGGCTGGTGACCCGGTAGTAGCCGCTGTCGGTTGGAATGAACTGCCACTCCTGGTGGTACTGGCCGTTGCTGCAGGTGTTCTGCTGCACCGGGGTGCCGTTGCCCGTGCCGGAGTTGGCGTCGTCGAGGCACAGGCCGCTGTTGGCATTGTTCACGGAGTACCAGCTGCCCGCGTTGATGGTGGTGGAGTTCTGGTAGACACGCACGTAGTCGACCAGCACGTTGCCGGAGCCTGGAGTGGAGCTGTCCGTCGGCCCCGGGAAGCCTCCACTGCCGATGGCGAAATTGAGCAGCAGAAAGAAAGGCTGGTTGTAGACTCATTGGGTACCGGCGGGAATGCTCGACGGCGTCATGGTGAAGAAGGGGTGGGCTGGATTGTCGCGGTAGAACTGAAGGAGGT
>CAXTSF010000204.1:4816-5472 GCA_964246865.1 uncultured Terriglobus sp. | reverse complement strand
GTGGCACACCGTCAAAGATCTCTTTGTTCCCGATACCAGCGGCATCTACTACGATCGCCAGGCAAAGCGGCTGTTGGTCACCTCTACCGGGAGCAGAACCTTCGCCTACAGCGTCACCCTTCCCGACCTCCAGGTGCACTACTGGGATACTGGCTGGCCGCTGCGGATGCTGCGCCCCGTGGGCGATCACCTGCTGGGCGTGACAGCCTTTGATGGTGTCGTGCTCCAGCCCCGGATGGTCAACTCCGAAGAAAGTGCCGGGGCCGCGGCGAATCCGGCGGTGACTGGATCGAGTCTAAACTGAGACACCATGATGCTCCCGATAACAATCCGGCCGCGACACAGCTTTCAGACAGACGATCGCTCACTGGAACCCATTGCGGAAAAGGTGCTTGCTCAGGAGCGCCTCTCTTTTGTCGACGGACTCGCACTATACCGGTCGCCGGACATCCTTGCCGTCGGCTGGCTTGCCAACTTTGTTCGTGAACGCCTGCATGGCAACACTGCCTATTTCAACGTAAACCGGCACATAAATCCGACCAACGTGTGCGTCGCGTCCTGCCGTCTCTGCGCGTTTGGCCGCAAAAAGGGGACGGAAGGCACATACACCATGGCTCTCGAAGAGGCCTGGTCATCGGCGGCGTCCGGCTACAGCG
>CAXTSF010000204.1:0-4806 GCA_964246865.1 uncultured Terriglobus sp. | reverse complement strand
TTCCATATCGTCGGCGGCCTTCACCCTGACCTGCCTTTGGAGTACTTTCTTGATCTGGTAACCGGCCTGAAGGTGCGCTTTCCTGGCGTTCACATCAAGGCGTTCACGATGGTGGAGATCGCCTTTCTCGCAAAGCGAGCCAGGCTTACGATTCCAGAGACACTCGAGCGGATGAGGGTAGCCGGTGTCGACTCCTGCCCCGGAGGCGGTGCCGAGATCTTCGCCGACCGTGTCCGCCACATCATCTGCGATCACAAGATTGACGGAGGTGAATGGCTCGATACGGCAAAGATGGTCCATCGGGCCGGGCTTCGCTCCAATGCAACGATGCTCTACGGCCATATTGAAAACGAAGAGGATCGCGTAGATCATCTCGTCAAGCTTCGCGCCGTGCAGGACGAGACCGGCGGTTTTCAGACGTTCATTCCGCTGGCCTTTCATCCGGAGAACACGCCCCTTGGTCACCTGCCGCGAACGACCGGCTTTGACGATATGCGCCAGATCGCCGTGGGCCGTCTCATTTTGGATAACTTCTCGCACATCAAGAGCTACTGGCAGATGGTGACGCCAAAGATGGCGCAGATCTCCTTACGCTTCGGTGCCGACGACATCGACGGCACGGTTGTGGAAGAGAAGATTTACCATGACGCGGGTGCGACTACACCTCAGGGGATGCGTCGCTCGGAACTGGAACGGCTCATCCGTGAGGCGGGCCGTGAGCCATTTGAGCGAGACACCCTCTACCACGCGGTGACGCGCTCGGAAGACACCTTCACCATCGCCGTCTAGTGTTCCTGTCTTCGCGGTCAGGACGTTTATCGAGTATTTCGTGCGATATGCGCATTGCGGCCCGGCTTCTCCGGCTGCTACGCTTTTCTACACGATGCAAGACGCTTATAACGGCAGAGCCCTGCCTGCCGATGCCACACCCATCCAGTACGAGAACGGCTCCTACCAGGTTCCGGATCACCCTCTCATCCCCTACATCGAAGGTGACGGTTCTGGCCGGGACATCTGGAAGGCAGCCAGAACGGTCTTTGATGCCGCTGTAGAACAGTGCTACGGCGGCCGTCGCCGCGCGGCCTGGTATGAAGTGCTGGCGGGTGAGAAAGCCTACCGCCTGACGGGAGACTGGCTGCCTCAGGACACTGTGCAGGCTGCCATCGATTTTCGTGTCTCCATCAAGGGCCCGCTCACCACACCGGTGGGCGGCGGCATCCGTTCGCTCAATGTGACGCTCCGCCAGACCATGGATCTGTATCAATGCGTCCGCCCGGTGCGCCACTATGAGGGCGTCCCGAGCCCGATGCTGCACCCCGAGCGAGTGGATATCGTCATCTTTCGCGAGAACACAGAAGACATCTACGCGGGCATCGAGTTCAAGGCCGGCTCTCCCGAGGCAGAAAAGTTCACGCGCTTTGTTAATACGGAGATGCTGGGCGGCGGCAAGAAGCAGTTGCGATCCGATGCCGGTATCGGTCTAAAGCCGATCTCCGCGCATGCATCCAAGCGCCTCGTCAGAGCGGCCATCCGGTATGCCCTCGACAGTGGCCGCAAAGTCGTCACGCTCGTGCACAAGGGGAATATCCAGAAGTTCACGGAGGGTGCTTTTCGCGAGTGGGGCTATGAGGTTGCCGTCTCCGAATTTCGTGACCGCGTTATCACCGAGCGCGAGAGCTGGATTCTTGGTGCAATCGAGAAGGACGGGAGTGCGACAGCAGAGGAGATTGCGGCGGTTGTCGAGCCGGGCATCAGCTTTGCGCCACCCACCTTTACGGCTCAGGTGATCGGAGAGGTCCGGTCGGTTCTCGCCACACTCGGTGAATCGCACGGTGCGGGCAAGTGGCGTTCCATGCTTCTCATCAACGATCGCATCGCCGATGCCATCTTTCAGGACCTGCTTCTCAAGCCGGAAGAGTACAGCGTACTTGCCACAACGAATCTGAACGGAGACTATCTTTCCGATGCCGCGGCGGCGCAGGTAGGCGGCCTCGGCATCGCCCCTGGCGTCAACATTGGCGATGGCTTTGCTGTTTTCGAGGCGACGCATGGCACCGCCCCTCGCCTCGCCGATAGGGACGTGGTCAATCCCGGCTCCGTCATTCTCTGCGGTGTCCTGCTCTTTCATTTCCTCGGCTGGCACGAGGCCGGCGACGCCATTGAGAGGGCCATGGAAGAGACCATTCGCCAGAAGTACGTTACGCTCGACTTTCAGAAATCCATGCCGGGCGCAACGCTGGCCACTACCAGCCAGTTCGCGCAACGGATCGTGGAGAACATGGCAGATTCCCGGTAGCCGATATGCCTGATGAAGTCTCATTGCCGCTGCCCGCACAGACAGACGTCCTTCTCGTCGGTGCCGGCATTATGTCTGCCACACTGGGCATGCTGCTGCACCTGCTCGCCCCGGGTCTGCGGATTACCGTCGTGGACGCGCTTGCAAGTGCAGCGACGGAGAGCTCGGACGCCTGGAATAACGCATGTACCGGCCACGCCGCACTTTGCGAACTGAACTACACCCCGGAGCGTCCTGACGGGACGATTGCTGTCGACCGGGCGGTCAAAATAAACGAGCAGTTTCAGCAATCGAGGCAGTTCTGGGCCTCCCTGGTAGAGCTCCGTCTGCTCCAGGAGCCGCAGCGCTTCCTCAACACAGTGCCGCATATGAGTTTCGTCTCCGGCGCTGACGCGACTCAGTATCTTCGGCGCCGTCACGCGGCCCTTGCGGCTTGTCCGCTCTTCGCCGGCATGCGCTTCACGGAAGATCGTGGCTGCCTGCAGGAGTGGATGCCGCTCATGATGGACAGCCGCGAAGGCAGCACACCCGTGGCCGCAACGCGAGCCGACTCTGGCACTGACCTCGACTTCGGCGCACTCTCGCGCATGCTCTTTGCCACCCTGCGCGGTGCCGGCATCACTGTGCACATGCGTCAGCGTGTCCGCTCACTCACCCACCTGCCCGATGGCCGCTGGTACGTGGAGCTGGAAGATATTGAAGCCAAGCATCGTTTCCGCATGACGGCACGTTTTGTCTTCCTGGGCGCGGGCGGTGGTGCCTTGCCGCTCCTGCAACGTTCCGGCATACCTGAGGGACGCGGCTACGGCGGATTCCCCGTGAGCGGCCAGTGGCTGCGCTGCCACAATCCCGACGTCATCGAGCAGCACGCCGCGAAAGTTTACGGAAAGCCCGCCCTAGGCGCGCCGCCCATGTCCGTCCCCCACCTGGACACCCGCTGGATCAATGGCAAACGTGAGCTGCTCTTCGGTCCCTTCGCGGGCTTCTCCACCAAGTTTCTCAAACAGGGTTCCTATGCCGACCTGCCGCGATCGATTGGGCCGGGCAATCTCGTGTCGATGCTCGGTGCGGGTCTGCACAACGTCGATCTCACGAGATATCTCATCGGCCAGGTCATGCTCTCGCAAAAGGACCGCGTGCAGGAGCTTCGCAGCTTTGTGCCCTCGGCACGTGATGAAGACTGGCAGCTGGAGATTGCAGGGCAGCGCGTGCAGATTATCAAGAGCGATCCGAAAAAGGGGGGTGTGCTCGAGTTCGGGACGGAGATTATCCACTCCTCTGACCGTTCCCTGGCCGCCCTGCTGGGCGCATCGCCCGGCGCCTCCACTGCGGTCGCCATCATGCTCGATCTCGTTGCGCGCGGCCTGCCTGTGCTGCAGGCGGAGCAGCACAGTCCTGACCGGCTCCGTTCCCTGGTTCCGAGCTACGGCCGGTCGCTCGCGAATGACACGAAGCTGCTGGCGGAGGTCACGGCGCGCACCAGCTCTCTCCTCAATATCGTCTAGCCACAGGTCGCGATACAGTCAGAAAGGTGCGCGAAACAGCCAGGACGAACGCCACGCGACCAGCGCAAGGGCCCTTGTGGCCCAGGCTCTACGCGGCAGGCCTGCTGGCCGTCTACCTCCTTCTCATCTTTGTGCACCGGCAGCCGCCTTTACTGGGCGATCTTGGCGACTGGGCGGCGCAGGGCGCACTGCTGGCACGCCATATGCATGGCCTGCCCGATTCCTTCCACGCTCTCAAGCACTATCCCGTGCCGAATACAACGGCCACCCTGCTGCTCGGCCTGTTGATGCTGGCTTTACCCTGGAGTGCGGCTGTCAAGGTCTTTGTCGCTTTCCAGCTTTGCCTTGCGCTGCTTGCCGTCCATCGTCTCGCTCAGGTTTCCCGGGCTCCTGCCTGGATCTACGTACTCGCACCAGGTACCGTCTTCATGGGCGTCAATCTCTGGTTTGGCTTCGCGGCCTTTCAACTCGGGCTCGCGCTGCTGATGCTCTTCACGGCCATGCTGCTCAGCGGCAAGCCGCTCCGGCACAGTCGACTCGCGCCCCTGCTCCTGCTGCTCTTCTTCACCCACATGGTTCCGTTTTCGTTCGCCTGTCTGCTGCTGTGCACCTCTGCCTGGCAGCTACGCCGCCCATGGTTGTCGCTCGCGCTTCTCCCGTCAGCGATTTGCCTTGCGCTTTATGCCTTTGGACGCTTCCACGCGGGTGATCCGGACTCTGCTGCCGTGCTGCCTGGCACCCTGCGGTATGGTTCGCCCGCCTTTCTTCTTTACAAAGGCAACAGCTACCTGAAGTCCTTCGGCCTCGTTAACCCGGTCGATGCCGGCCAGCACTCCCTTGCAGTAGCTCTGCTGGGCAGGTCCGCCTTCCTATGCCTGCTCATCGCAAACGCGCTGCTTGCCTCTGTCCTCTTCTATGTGATGGTGCGCGCCTGCATGCATGGCTTCACGGACCCGGCAAGACGCCCGATCTGGCTCGCCATCGTCATCGCCGTCCCGGCATATC
>CAXTSF010000203.1:0-5483 GCA_964246865.1 uncultured Terriglobus sp. | reverse complement strand
CGCCCGTCTGCGGCACGATGTCGAAGTCCACACCTTCCATCCCGAAGATATTTTTGCCCAGCACGCCCTTGGCATACGCGTCGGCGACCGCCTTCTCCACGATCTTCAACAGGTAGCGGTATTCACCGCGCAGGTAAATGAAGCCCATCTTCGCGCCGATCGCAAGGCCGGCAATCATCGTGCCCTCAATCACTGCATGCGGGTCATGCAGGAAGATCACATGGTCCTTGCAGGTGCCCGGCTCCGACTCATCGCCGTTCACCAACACATATTTCGGCTTCTCGGAGGTCTTCGGCACAAAGCCCCACTTCATCCCGGTCGGGAAACCAGCACCGCCGCGCCCCCGCAGCCCACTGGCCTTCATCTCCGTAACGACCCAGTCCGGCCCCTTCTCGGCAGCCATACGGGCAGCCTTGTAGCCGTCCAGCTCCATATATCTCTCAATCTCCGCGGCACCCTGCCCAAACCGCCGCGAAATCACCTTCACCTCATCCGGATGAGACACCAGGTTCGGCATTACTTCACATCCTTTCCGCGTCCAGCCGCATACTCGTCCAGGAGCGCGTCCACCTTCGCAGGCGTCAGATTGTCATGAAAGTCGTAGTTCACCTGGATCGCCGGCGCCCAGCAGCACGCGCCGATGCACTCCACCTCTTCCAGAGAAAACATGCCGTCGCGCGTCGTCTCCTTGTGCCCAATGCCCAGCCGCTGCTTGCAGTGGTCCAGCACCTCGTAGCCGCCCACCAGCATGCAGGAGATATTGGTGCAAACCTGGATGTTGAACCTGCCCGCCGGTTCCGTCCGCAGCATGGAGTAGTAGCTCAGCACGCCGCGCACATCCAGCTCCAGCAGATCCAGCCGCTTCGCAATCTCCGTCACCACCGCATCCGAGACGTAGCCCACCTCATCCTGCGCATACAGCAGCATCGGCACCAGCGCCGAGCGCTTCACCGGGTACAGCGTCACAAGTTTGTCGAACCGCGCGGCAGTCGCCGGCGAGAAGATGCTTTCCGTAACGGTGCTCACACAGTCATTATCTCTCGCGCAAGCCGCTCCGCGACAAGGTCCATTGCCTCTTCCGTGTTACCGAGGACCGCATGGCCGTTTACCGTCAGGTGGAAGCTTGCCGACGCACCGGCGCTGTCCGTCAGCCTTTCCGGCGTGCACCGCATCCACCGGCTCCCGCAGCGCAAGAGGATTTCGCCCTCACCTACCTCCACCACCGCATGCATCGGCCGGCCAAGCGAGTGCGCCGCCGCATACGACCGCAGCAGCGATGCCCACGATGTCCAGATCTCCCGCTCCACCTGCCCCCGCTCCGCCTGGAAGCTCAGGGCGTCTCTCCCGCGGCTTCGTCATGCCGTTGCGACTGCTCCGCCGTCTCCTCGCTCATCAACTCCCAGCCCACATACGTGCCGCCCATCGCCGCCGCCACGCCTACCAGGTCCGCTGTCAGCTCCAGGTCCGTGATCTCACGCAGGCTGTGCTTCACCGCCAGCGCTACGATCCACCGGCCGTCGGCCTCCTTCACCGGATCAGCCGTCAGCAGCCGCATCCCCTTGGCAAACATCGCCTGCCCGATCGCGCGCGCAGAGATCTCATCCGCGGACGCGAACCGCAGCGCCAGCCCACGCGTCTGCTCCGTGTTGAAGTCGCGCTCCACCAGCGCCTGCATCTGCTCGGAGTTCCAGCGCACTTGCGAGTCCAGATTGTCCGTTGCGGCCTTCGATCCCGGCACTCCGCTCATACAGGCTCCAAAACTCTGCTAGCGATAGAAGCCCGTCGAACTCGCTGCGGACGTACCCGTATTTGCAGCGTCGCCCGTCCGCTCCGCTTCAAACGGCTTGCCCGTCGCCAGCCGAAAGATTCCCTTCAGCAACTCATCCTGCTTCACTGCTGGATTCGGCGAGATGCGGCCATCGACCACGCCCGTGTAGCTGAACTCCTCCGGTCCGCCCGACACATGAAAATGGTACGACGGTGCCGTATCCGACGGCTTCACCAGCAGCAGCTGCCGGTTCTTCGGGATCACCCCCAGTGACGGCTTCTCATCCACGGATATCTTCAGCATGCCGCCGCTCTTCTTCAGCGCGATCTGATCCGCCTCAGGCGCCACCTGGTTGAAGGCCTCGATCTCCGGCTGCAGCCGCGTCTCCAACGCCGTCAGCACGCGCTCGTCGTACACTTCGTCCGGCTCTGTCTGCAGCTTGCGCTGTTCATCCGCATCCAGCCGCGGCTTCAACTCCTCCGCCACATCCCTGCCCAGCTCTCCAGCCATGCGTTCTCCTTTTAGCCCCTCACTCTGATGCAGCCAGGCCGGCGTCGGATACGTATCCACCAGCTTCAGAGCCGGAACGGCGGGGCAGAGGCTCTTCTGCCGCGCTGGCCCGATCAGCCCTTGGGCGCGCTGTCGATCTCCTCAAAGATCTCCGCAAGCGCCACCCGGACCGGCGTCCCAGGCAGAACAAACGCATCCTCCGTCATCGGCACCGCACCCCCCCGCGGTATCCATCGTCCACGCCTCGCGCGTCTCCGGATCAACGATCCAGATGTGCGGCACGCCCATCCGCTGAAACTCCTGCGCCCGTACCACAATGCGCTGCAGCCGGTCCTCTGGGGAAAGCACCTCTACACACACCAGCGGCGGCGTCATGAGGATCGGCTGAATCGGATCCGACGAGGAAACCGCACACACATCCGGAATGCGGAACCGTGTCGGCGACACCTGCACCCGCTGCTCCGTGATCGCGCGCAGACCCCACACTTTTCGGTTCGCCGTAAAGATTGCCGCAATCGTCTTCTGCACTAAACCGTGCGTCTGCTCGCCTAAGTTCCTCTCCCGCACCTCGCCATCCACATAATCGCAATCCGGATGGTAGATGGAGTGCAGATACTCACTGACCGGAATGTGCACCGCCGTCGCCATGCCTACAGTATGCCGCCTGATGTGTCGGACTGCGTGAGAAAACCCATGCATCTCCTCCCAGGATCGGAAGCTCTCATAACCTCCACCCGGTCAAGGAGGAAATCTTTATTGAAGGATCAGTGTCTCGACTCCTTCCTTTGTCAGGTGGAGCAAACAGATGCAGGAGACCGAGCGGGGTAAGGTCCCTTAATGTGACTTGCGAGGATCAACAATAAGACCTTCGGGTTCCAGAACACATCAAGTTGAATATGATCGATGGTCAAGTTATTGCAATTACGGGTGCGAGCAGCGGCATAGGACGGGCGACAGCCTTGTATTTGGCCCAACGGCGTGCAAAGGTCGTGCTAGGCGCGCGGCATGAAGACAGGCTGTCGCAACTGACAGAAGAAATTACCTCTGCGGGAGGCCAAGCCCTATACCGAGTGACGGATGTGAGCAAGCGCGCAGACCTTTACAGCCTCGTGGCTCTTGCTCAGCAGAGTTACGGTCGCCTCGATGTTCTGTTCAGTAATGCCGGTGCAATGCCGATCGGCCCATTCGACGATCTCGCAGTCGACGATTGGGAAGCGATGGTCGACGTGAACATCAAGGGTGTCTTATTCGGTATTGCCGCAGCCCTGCCTGTTTTCCGCCAACAGGGCTCAGGTCACTTCATCCACACAGCTTCTACTGCAGCTCGCAAGACGGTGCCCAACCAAGTGGTGTACTCAGCGACGAAGGCGGCCGTTCTGGCCATCTCGGATGGTCTAAGACAAGAGCTTGCCGGTCACATTCGTGTGAGTACTCTCCTGCCAGGCTTCACAGATACTGCGTTCAGCGACCATGTGAAAAATCCACAACTGAAAGAACAACTTCGGAATGCCGGGGAGAAGTTTGCCATGTCTCCTGAAGCCGTGGCACGCGCTGTCGCCTATATTCTTGAACAGCCTGACGGTGTGAACATCGGCGAGGTGACTCTTCGCTCAAGGGCGCAGCCCTAGATCACTCCCTGCAATGGTTTAGGTACCGGAAAACGTCTTGTAAGGACGACCCGCTTAAGAAGACGACCTGCCTAGTCGCTGAACGGCTCGGAAGTATCGGCAGCCAGGAATCCAAAAGGCAGCCCTGGCCGACTTGCCGTCTCTACCGGTCAATCTCCCCCAGCACAATATCGATCGAGCCGATCACGGCCACCACATCGCCCAGCAGCTTGCCCTTGCACATTGTCTCCAGGGCCTGCAGCGTGGCGAACGAAGGATTCCGCATGTGCACCCGCAGCGGCTTCGCCGTGCCGTCGCTCACCACGTAGTACCCCATCACGCCCCGAGGCGACTCTACCGCCTGGAAGACCTCGCCCGCGGGTACGGCAAAGCCCTCCGTCACAATCTTGAAGTGATGGATCAGCGACTCCATCTGCGTCTTCATCTGCTCGCGGTCCGGCAGCACGATCTTTGGCGCATCGGCGACGATGCGGCCCTCGGGCATGCGGTCAAACGCCTGCTGCGCGATCTTCACCGACTCGTACATCTCCTCGATACGCACCGTGAACCGCGCCCAGGTGTCGCCAACCTGCGAGACCGGCACCTTGAACTGATACTTCTCATAACCGGAGTACGGCATGTCGCGCCGCAGATCCCAGTCCACGCCGCTCGCCCGCAGAGGCGGCCCTGTAACGCCAAGCGCCACAGCGTCCGTCGCCGACAGGTGCCCCACACCCTTCAGCCGCGACTGCCAGATAGGATTTCCGCCCAGCAGTGCGTCATACTCTGCAATCTTTTCCGGCATCCTCTTCAGGAATTTTTTGACCCGGTCCCAGAAGTCCATCGGCGGCTCCAGGCTTACGCCGCCAATGCGGAAGTAGCTCGTCATCATGCGCTGGCCGGCTACTGCCTCAAAGATCCGCAGGATCTCCTCACGCTCACGAAAGCAGTACAGGAAGACCGTCAGCGCGCCGATATCCATGGCGTGCGTACCGAGCCACACCAGGTGGCTCTGAATGCGCGTCAGCTCGTTCAGCAGAACGCGCAAGGTTTGCGCCCGCTCCGGGATCTCCAACTGCAACAGCTTCTCCACGGCCAGGCAGTAGCAGAGGTTGTTGGTCATCGGCGACAGATAGTCGATGCGGTCGGTCAGCGGCACCACCTGCTGATAAAACTTCGCCTCTGCCGTCTTCTCAATGCCGGTGTGCAGGTAGCCAATGTCCGGTGCCAGCGACACGACTGTCTCGCCATCGATCTCCAGCACCAGCCGCAAAACCCCATGGGTCGACGGGTGCTGCGGCCCCATGTTGAGCACCATCGTCTGATCGCCATTCGGATTGGCCGAGTGTCGCTTCGCACCCGCGACCACATCCTCTACACCGGGAATCTCAAGCTCGGGAGCAAGTACAGGAGTCATAGGGAACTCTTTCAGGGTGAGCTGCTAGCTTCTAGCTATTAGGTTTTAGTAAAAGAACCGCATACTTGGCGGCCTGAAGATCTGAGCGAAACCGTGAGCTAACCTAAACCTGACAGCTAAGACTTGGCAGCTGAGAGCTAACAGCGACTTAGCAGCTAACAGCGAAAAGCCAGCAATGAAA
>CAXTSF010000202.1:0-5510 GCA_964246865.1 uncultured Terriglobus sp. | reverse complement strand
GCCGTGCTTTGTCTCGTCGACCGCGAATCTGGCGGTCGTGAAAACATCCAGGCCGCCATCGATCCCGCGCCTTTCCACGCCCTCTACACCGCGGCGGACATCCGCGCCCGCAAGCTGCAGGGTGACTAGTCCGTTCCCGTATCTCCCGCCTCACTGACCCTGACACCCTCCTTCGTAAAGACCACCCTGCACGAGCCGCACTGCGGACAAGCACGTCCCTTGCGGTGCAGCACGCTCGACGTCACAAACACCTTGCCGCAAAGAAAGCAACGCACCGCCGCTGTGTTCCCATACCAGTCCTCGTCCAGCCCTAGGCTGCTTTTATCCAGAAAGCGCATGAGCCGATCGTAAAACCTCGCGCCTCAACGCTCCCTGGCCTTCTTCGCCCTTTCATCGCCTATGATGAAGCTGTGCCCGACGTCTCCCCATGCCACGAATATTGGATTGACTACGAGGACGGCTCAGCCCGAAGGCCAGCCGACAGTATCCCGGAGAACTGTACGGCTCTACCGGCGGAACACCTGCGCGCTCACCCGCGCCGTGCCTCCGTCGTTCGCCGCGAACTCAGCGTACGCAACCTCCTCTGGGCTGCGGACCATCCACACGAACTCTCCCCAGCTGCCTTCCCGTCTGTCGTCTATCGCGAAGAGGATGATCTGCACGGCAACTTCTTCCCGCCCAGCTATCGCCGCATCCTTGCGCGCCCACAGTGGTCGCAGCGCCTCGATAAGAGTTACACCGGCTCTCGTCGCCTGCCGCACAGCCAATCCTGCACGCGCCATGAGCTTGACTGCGCCACCAGCTCGGACGCCCTGCTTATGAGCGTCTTCTGCCACGCGCCCACCCTCCGTTCCCCAAGGCTTCGCGCTCTACTCCAGATGGACGGACCATGCACGCCGGACTTCGGCGTCCGTACGGAGGTGCCGCTTCAGCGCAACCTCCTTGACCGCACCGAGGCCGACATGCGGATCGGCGACCTGCTCGTCGAAGCCAAGCTCACGGAGAGCGGCTTCGGCACTGCCCGTCCGGCCCTGCTGGCGCGCTATCCCCATTTCGAACACATCTTCAGTCTCGAAGAACTCCCTCGCACTGGCAATCTCTTCCGCGGCTATCAGCTCCTGCGCAACATCCTTGCCGCCGCGCACCATGGCTGCCGATTCGCTCTCTTCTGCGACCAGCGCCGCCCCGACCTGGTCGAGGACTGGTTCTCTGTCCTTCGGGCGGTCCGCTCTGCCGGCCTTCGCAGCCGGCTTCTTCTCGTTACCTGGCAGGAGATTGCCGTCTGTCTGCCCCGTCCTCTCCAGACTTTTCTTTCCACCAAATACGGCATCATGGGCTAGCGCCCGCGCGCGACTTCTGCGATCCCATCACAGCCGCCGCCAAACTTTCCTCGCATGAAGAATTCCGAGCGAAAGCGAGACTGCTGACCTGCCGGGATGCCGGCCGTCTTCCCGGCGGCAGGTAGACTTGAAGGCGATGATTCCTACGCTCGAATGGACCGATCACGGCGTTCGCTTCCTCGATCAGACGAAACTGCCAACGGAAGAGATCTACGTCACCGCGCACACGTACGAAGAGGTCGCGGTAGTCATCCGTGACATGATCGTCCGGGGCGCGCCCGCCATTGGCGTGTCGGGCGCGATGGGCGTCGCGCTCGGCGTCCTCCACTCGGAGGCGACAACAGTCGACGCACTCTCCTCCGAGCTCGACGCCATTGCCGGCACTCTCGCCAGTACCCGTCCTACCGCCGTCAATCTCTTCTGGGGCATTGACCGCATTCGCTCGCTCGTTTTGAGAACGGCCGCGCAACAGCCCAGCAGCATGCCGGAGCCGCAGCGCATTGCCGAGCTGAAATCTGCCTCCGTCGCCGAAGCCCGCCGCATGTACGACGAGGACATCGCCGCGTGCCGCGCCATGGGTCAGTTCGGTGCCGGGCTCCTGCCCCGCGAAGGCACCGTCCTCACCCATTGCAACGCCGGCGCACTCGCCACCTGCGGCTACGGTACCGCCCTCGGCGTCATCCGTGCCGCCATCGAGAAAGGTGCCCGCATCGACGTTCTCGCCGACGAGACACGGCCCTATCTGCAGGGTGCCCGCCTCACCGCGTGGGAGCTTCTGAAAGACGGCATCCCTACTTCGGTCCTCTGTGACAGCATGAGCGGCAGCCTCATGCGCCAGGGCCGCATTCAGGCCGTCGTCGTGGGTGCCGACCGCATCGCTGCCAACGGCGACGTTGCGAACAAGATCGGTACCTACACCGTCGCCGTCCTGGCCAAAGACCACGGTATCCCTTTCTTCGTCGCCGCGCCCTGGTCCACCATCGATCTTCACACGGCCACCGGTGAACAGATCCCGATCGAACAGCGGGACAGCCGCGAGGTCACTCACTCCAACGGCCGTCAGATGACCCCCGACGGCTGCGGCATTGAGAATCCCGCCTTTGACGTCACGCCGGCCAAATACATCACCGCCATCATTACGGAGCATGGCATCCTGCGCGCCCCCTACAGGGACAGCATGCGATCCATGTCCGAGCAGAAGCATGCCGTCGCGGTTTAGCTTCGGCAGCCTCGCGCCGGTGTCGAGCGGCGCTGGCCTCCTGGACCTGCGCCGGCGTTCTCTGATCCGTGGCAATCTGCTGGTGATCCTCGCGCTGATTGCCGCGTTCCGCATCTCCCATTTCCCGCAAAACCACTTTTCCCTCTGGCTCGGCCTGCCCCTTGCCCTCGCCATTTTAGGCACTGCCGACTCCATCCGGTGCATGCAGCGCCGCTGGAGTTGGTACCACGGCGGCGTCGTGCTCTGCATTTACACCGATCTGATGGCGGTGTGCCTTATCCTCTTTTTTCTCCTGTACCCCGTTTGGCTCTAGACCAGAGACTGATCTGTTTCGGCACCGGCGTACAGCCTCTCTCGATCCTCGAATCGCCATGACACTCTGTTTTCTGCCGTGCGCACCGGGCAACGTAGTATTGTCTGCACACACAGGAGGCAACGTGCTCAAAGGTTTTCGGGACTTTATTCTGCGCGGTAATGTCGTGGATCTTGCCGTCGCCGTCATCATCGGTGCATCGTTTGCAGCGATCACGGCGTCGCTTACCGCGGACGTCTTCACTCCACTCATTGCGGCGCTGGTCGGGGCCCCGGACTTCTCCAGTCTCGTCATTCACATTCCGGTGCTGCACACCGTGGTTCCGCCCAGCCCGCTGCCCGCAAACTATATTCCACCGGGCGAGCTCCACATCGGCAAGTTTCTCAACGCGCTCATCAATTTCCTCATCAACGCAGCGGTCGTTTACTTCTTCATCGTCAAGCCCATGCAGGCGCTCCTGAACCGCTTCGCTCCAACGCTTTTTGTTGCGACGAAACCATGCCCGCAATGCCTAAGCGACGTCCCGATCGCCGCGACACGCTGCAAGTTCTGCACCGAACCGTTACCAGCAGCCTAGCTCTACCGGCAACGATAAAGGGCCGCCCACGATGGTGGACAGCCCTTTTTTGTTTCCTGCCATGCTCATCCGTGATCGCGACGGTGCCGTCCGTGCCGGAACAACCAGCCCGGAAATGAGACCTCGTTGCAGAGCCATGCGTCCGTTGCGTTCGCACGTCGTCAGCAGGTGCCTATCGCAGCGCCATCTGTTCCGTGACGATCTGGGTCAGGTCCTGCTTCTTCAAACCATGAACCTCTTCGTTGTACTTGTCGACCTTGCTCGACCAGTTCATGGAGCAGAACTTCGGACCGCACATGGAGCAAAACGCCGCTTCCTTGTAGTAGTCGTCCGGCAGCGTCTCATCGTGCATCCCGCGCGCCGTCTCTGGATCGAGCGACAGGGCAAACTGCTTGTCCCAATCGAACGTGTAGCGCGCATGCGAGATGGCATCATCCCTGTCCCGCGCACCCGGCCGGTGCCGGGCCACATCCGCCGCGTGCGCCGCAATCTTGTACGCGATGATGCCGTCTTTGACATCCTTCTCGTTCGGCAGACCCAGGTGCTCCTTGGGCGTCACGTAGCAGAGCATCGCCGCGCCGTGCCAGCCGATCATGGCTGCGCCAATCGCGCTCGTGATGTGGTCATAGCCCGGTGCGATGTCCGTCACCAGCGGCCCGAGCACGTAAAACGGAGCCCCATCGCACAGCTCAACCTCCTTGTCGACCTGCAGCTTGATCTGGTCCATTTTTTTTTGGGCGTGAACCTAGATCTTCACCTGCACATCGCTCTTCCACGCCTCGCGTGTCAGCTCGCCAAGCGTCTTCAGCTCGGCAAACTGCGCCTCATCCGAGGCGTCCGCCAGGCAGCCCGGCCGAAGACCGTCGCCCAGCGAGTAGCTAACGTCATACTTCGCAAGTACCTTCGTGATGCGGTCAAAGTTCTCGTACAGGAAGTTCTGTTTGTGGTTGGCCGTCATCCACTGCGCCAGAATCGCGCCGCCCCGCGAAACGATGCCGGTGATGCGCTTGGCCACCATCGGCACGTACTGGATCAGCACACCCGCATGGATGGTGAAGTAGTCCACACCCTGCTGTGCCTGCTCCTCGATCACCTCGAGGTAGAGATCGATGTTTAGATCCTCCACACGCTTCACGCGCGAGAGCGCCTCATAAAGCGGCACCGTACCGATGGGTACCGGCGAATGCCGCAGGATTGCCTCGCGGATCATGGGGATGTCTCCGCCTGTCGATAGATCCATCACCGTATCCGCACCGTAGTGCACGGCCGTGTGCAGCTTGCGCAGCTCCTCATCGACGTTGGAGGTAATCGCGGAGTTGCCGATGTTGGCGTTGATCTTGCACAGTGAGCCCACGCCGATTGCCATCGGTTCCAGCTCCGGATGATTGATGTTGGCCGGGATGATCATGCGGCCGGCGGCAATCTCGTCGCGGACAAAGCTGCCCTGCAGCTTCTCCTTGTGCGCGACAAAAGCCATCTCCTCGGTGACCATGCCTTGGCGCGCGAAGTGCATCTGGCTCATGTTCGTGTCGCCACTGCGTGCTGCCTCTTCGCGGCGTCTCACGACCCATTCGGCGCGCGGCTGCGGCACGGGATAGTGATTGTGTTGGGACGTGTTCGCGCTGTCGTTCATGCTCGCGTTCTGGCTCATACTCAGGTCAACTCCTGCTCATCTGCTTGCCCTGAAGTATACGCGCCGGGTCTGTCGCAGAGCTGTGCGGTAAGCGATGACAGACTGGCCAAGCCGGGTCCCGTCGTACTCACGGTGGAGGCCCTTTTCCGGTGCGGCTGGTAGGCTGACCTTGTATGCAAATCAAGGGTTCTGCTATCCGGATTGCCGCTGCCTCGATCGTGATCGTTGCTGCCGTGCTGTATCTCGCGATTACGGGAGCGCGCTCCAACCGCAGCTACTACTGCACCATCGGCGAAATGCAGGGCATGGGCAACAAGGCATACACGCGCAGCCTTCGGGTGGCCGGCAATGTCAAGCCGGGCTCGATCCATCGCCGCGGAGCGCAGGCGGACTTCGTGCTGGTCGAACTTGGCAAGGAGCTGCCCGTG
>CAXTSF010000201.1:989-5519 GCA_964246865.1 uncultured Terriglobus sp. | reverse complement strand
GTCGCCAGCTGCTGCGACCAGCACGGATGCAACGCCTTCGCCCATGGGGCAACACCACCCCGTTTCCCGGGACCAATCGCTTCCAGCAAACAAGGGTGGTGCCTTCCGGGCTTGCCGGCATCTAGTACGGCAAGGAGTGACCATGAACATCTCAGGCAACACCATCCTCGTCACCGGAGGCACGAGTGGCATCGGCCGCGCTCTTGCTGAAGCGCTTCACGGCAAGGGAAACAAGGTCATCATCGCTGGACGGCGGCAGTCGTTGCTGGATGAGGTCACGGGCCGCAACCCCGGCATGGTCGGCATTGCCGTGGACCTCAGCGACAGTGCGGCCATCGCAAACTTCGCCAACTCCGTAAAGAGCCGGTTTCTCGGCTTGAACGTCCTCGTCAACAACGCAGGGATTGCGGGTCTGGAGGACTACACGGCGGATTCCATCGATCTGACACACGCCTACAGCACCATTCAGATCAACGTCACCGGTGTGGTGCAATTGTCGGCGGCGCTGCTTCCCGTGCTGCGCGCTCAGCCGGCGTCCACGCTCGTCGTCACCACCTCCGGGCTCGCGTTCGTTCCCTATCCCCCAGGGCCGGTGTATGGCGCGACCAAGGCCTTCATGCACAACTGGCTGGATGCGCTCCGTGTGCAGTTGCGAAAGACCAGTGTGGAAGTGCTGGAGCTCGCACCGCCCTACGTGCAAACAGAGCTCGGCGGTCCGCAGCAGGCCAGCGATCCGCGCGCCATGCCCCTCGACGCGTACATCCAGGAGGTCATGGAGATTCTCGAGAACAACAACATCGAAAAGGGAGAGATCCTCGTCGAACGAGTGAAACCTCTGCGCACTGCGGAAAAAGATGGAAAGTATCAGCAGTTCCTCGACATGTTCGCCGTCATGCACGAGTAGCATTTAGGGCCGGTGATCGCCTCCCGGACCTATCACCGGTCCTAAACCTCGGCCAACTGCGTTTCTGCATGTCAGTTCCCGCCCACTCCGCTTGAGCGAGTGCTCAACGAGCACATTGGCCTGTTCTCGTCAGTTGAGAACGCCTCGGCGGATTGATTTCCGAGAATGCGACTTCGCGTTACTTATCCCTTGTCGGACGGTCGCCTCGTTGCCTACATTGGGCCTATGAAGCTGAGAGGCATCCTCACGGAGACGGATCGCGCGTCGCTCAAACCCGCGTTTATGGCACTGATGGTGGTCGCCGTACTCGGACTCGTCTGTCGGCTCCCGGGTTCTGTCAGCTTCCTGCTGATTCCGCTCACGATGCTCGGTTACGGGATTGCAGCTGCCGTCATCTTGGCGATAGCCCTTTATTGTGGAATCAAGAAACGTCCACGAAGGGCAGCTTCAGTCTTATTCGTACTTCTACTTCCTGTGTTGTTGTGGCGGCCATTGAGTTGGGCGGACGATGTGACGCACCTTGCGCTAACACTTCACTTTGGGGTCGGCCAGCTTGGCTCTTCATCAAAGTCTGGAGACGACCGTTTTGCGGTTTATGACTGGTCGGTAGGACTCGCTGGGGCAAACACGTTTCTCATTCACGACGTCACTGACAAGATTGCCTTGCCGCTGGCTCAGCACACGCGCCCTTCAAGCGAAAAAGGTGTTGGGGAAGAATGTGCAGGAAAGGTCCGACGCCTGGTCAAGCACTATTATGTTTGCAATATCTGAGCACTACTACCTACAACGCCGTTGTGGGAACTTGAGCTGGCAACCCGGCCCTGAAGGCGGTTCCGCCCGGATTACTTCCTACAATGCGACTTGTCGGTACTAATCCATTTCGATGGCAGGCCGTTGCGACAGCAAGGCCACCGCAACGGGCCGTTCGGAGCAGCCCTCTTGCCGACACAGCAGAGCCTGAGACTTCTGTAGCGATGACCGTCAGCTTCTAGGAAGGCAGAGCTACGCCTCTGATGAGCGCCGGCGGCTCGACAAACGTGGGCATCTTCAAGCCCCCGTCGTGGAGGTAAATGGCAAGATCAAGCGAACCGTCGGCGACGTCCCATCGGGTGACCAGGCCATTTTCGATCCGTAGAATAAAATTTTCTACCGACGTTCCGGTCTTTCCAGTCGGAGCGAGGCCGTGAAGGGACGATCGTGCTTCCAGTGGAGGTTGATCGTAACAAGGCCACGATCCCCAGAGACGAAATGATCGACGAGATCGGTCCGCGGTCGGAAAGCGTCAATGAACGACTGGTTCCATCGCTTGAGCGCGGCTATCCCGTCGATGTTGCGTCCTGCAGGGCTGTTGGACTTGACGTCAGGATGAATCACTACGTCCCAAAGATCGAGCCGATTTTGCGAGAAGCCTTTGTAGATCTGGAGAGTGATGCTGTAGTCGAATGCCTCCCCAGGCTGCGTTCCGCCTGTCGCTTCCTGCGCTCCCGCCTCTCCGATGAGGCCCAAGCCTGCGGTTGCAATCGCACCATTGATGAGCAGCCTTCGACGTGAGAGCAGCGTTCCGTGTTTCTCTTCAGAGTTGTTCACGATGAACTTCCTTTTTTGTCTGCGTTGGGACCGATGTGTTCTAGTGTGGGTCCGGACCTGCTTAGCGAATTGTTTGTCTTGCTGCGCATGGAGAATCATGCCCTGAATACGGAGATTTCTTAGTAGCCGGACCTAAACCTGCCCAATCCCACCGTCCACCATCAGATCGGCACCAGTGAAGTACGAACTCTGATCAGAGCCGAGGAAGACGGCTGCATTCGCAATCTCTACAGCGTCGGCTGCCCTGCCGAGCGGAATTGCGCCGACATAACCGTTGATGACTTCTTGACGGTCGAGCCCCTCGGCCTGGCTATCAAGGATGGGAGTGTCGGTCAGCCCAGGGCTAAGCGTGTTGGCGCGAATGCCGCGATCCTTGAACTCCGCAGCCCAGGTACGGGCATAGGATCGGTTCGTAGCTTTCACTGCGGCATAAGCAGTGTGACCGGCGAAGCCCATCTGGTGCATCGCGGAACTGACCAGGATGGTGGAACCTTTTCGAGTCATCAACGGCAACAGTTTCTGCACCAGGAACACCGGCGCACGTGCCATCAGGTTGAAGCTCTTGTCGAAGTGCTCGGGTGTGATGTCCTCAATCGCAGACCGTTCCGTGAACCCGGCGTTGGAGACGATGATATCCACCACGCCTTTTTCGGCCTTAACCGTCTCGGCGATTTTGCCGATGTCCTCGAGCTTCGCAAGATCTCCGGCGATCGCAGTGACGTTTCGAGCGATCTCCGCGACTGCCTTATCCAGTTCGCTCTGCCGCCGGGCTGTGATGAAGACATACGCGCCTTCCTCCACGAATCGCTTAGCAGTCGCGAGACCGATTCCACTGTTTCCGCCCGTCACAATTGCAACTTTTCCCTCAAGTGCCCCCATATAGTCTCCAATCTTTTTGGTTACTGCCTATTTCGTGGCAGATGTGAAGTGCAACTTATTATCGAACGTTCGCTCCTTAATAATGTCGTACGATCGTTACAGATGTCCGCGACCTTGCATCGGATTCAGAGATTCTGCGTCTAAAACGTTCATGAGGACCTCGAACAAGCTCGGAAGACCTGCTGCCTTCGATAAAGAAGCCGCCCTCGATGCCGCGATGCGTCTGTTCTGGGAACGGGGTTACGAAGGCACGTCCATGGCGGATCTGTCGCACGCGATGGGGATTCACCCATCCAGCATCTATGCAGCGTTCGGCGATAAGCAGGCACTGTTCGCGCTTGCGGCGAAACGCTATATGGAGGTACCGGGGCAGTACATGGAGCGAGCTCTTGCAGAGCCGACGTTTGGAGCCTTCATACAGGCTGCGTTCTACAACACGGTGGAGTTCCTGGGCTCGAAGGAACACCCCGCTAGCTGCTTCACGTTGACTGGCTCATTGTCCTGTGGTGTGGACACTGAACCTGCGAAGGCTGTGATGCTTGATATACGCCTTCGAAATGAAGCCGTCCTAAAAGCCCGTCTTCTCAAGGCCAGAAAGGCCGGAGAGTTCTCCAAAGAAGAGAACATCGACGACTACACCCGCTATCTTTCATCACTCCTCAGTGGTCTCGCAGTTCAAGCCGCGAACGGCTCCACGAGAGCCCAGCTCAAGCGCACCGCTGAACTGGCTTTGAGGCATTTTGGAATCCATGCGCTAAGCGAGGGTTAGTTCTAAGGCATACCTGGATGTGATCAGCCGACCATAATGCTCATCTGCCACGGGTTTTGATTCTGTCGTCACTCTTTGCCCTATTGCGAGTTGGGGTTTGAAGTACTGATTCGGTGGCGGCCCAATGAATCCGTTCCGCTTGAGGGCGGCGATCAGTCCTCATAAACGCCGTTCTCATCAGTAATCACTCTCGACGAGTGGGAATCGCCGAGTCACTGATCGTTGCCGGATGAGTCCCGACAAATCGCACACCCGTCAGGGGTCACACTCAGCAATCCTTCCGTGAAGGCTCCCTCACCGATCTCTCGCAACCATACGGACCGCTCCTTCCTCCAGGGCATCGACCTTCATGACATCGGCGAAGCCGCTCCGCCCCGTCATGGCACCAACC
>CAXTSF010000201.1:0-979 GCA_964246865.1 uncultured Terriglobus sp. | reverse complement strand
CGTTGCATTCCCGTCAGGGGTCACACCCGGCGATCGTCCCGCAAAGTCCCTCACCGATCTCTCGCAACCATACGGACGCTTCTCTCCAGGGCATCGACCTCCATGGCACCGGCGAAGCCGCTCCGCCCCGTCATGGCACCAACCTGCCCGGTGGACTCACCGTGTTCTTCGAGTTCCATCGATCCTCGTGCGTGAACCCGCAATCAGAATCTCGACAATCCTGCGGGCGCTCGGCTCCCAGCCCGGCATCGCCGTCGTGTGAAACACGCCGATGAGGGCGCGAATCATGTCGTCCGCGTTTGTGCTCGCGCGAAGATCGCCGCTGGCCACGGCACGCTCCACCAAGGCGCGGAAGGTGCCGTGAATGGGGCCATGCGCGCCCTCGATCAGGCGTCGCGAGCCTCCGGGCACCGTCTCCATCGCCGGCAGAATCAGCAGCTTGTTCGCCACATGGTCGATCAGCTCAAGCATCCAGGCTCGCAGCGCCTCCACCGGCGGCAGGGCCACGCTGTAACGCTCCCCCGCCGCGGTCAGCTTCTCCACCTCACTGCGATACACCGCCTCAATCAGCGCGTCCCGCGTGGCAAAGTGACGGTAAAGGGTTCCGGGACCGATCTCTGCGCGGCGGGCGATGTCGTCCAGCGTGGCATCCGTTCCATGCCGGGTAAACGCTTCGCGCGCCACCTCCAGAATGCGCTGGCGATTGCGCTGCGCATCCGCGCGTGGTTTGCGAACTGCCCGCGATCGCAGGGCCTGCTTTTTCCGCATACGCCAGTCTCGCAGAAAGATGTGCAACCGGAGAGCCTCTCCACATATCTATAAGCGGAGAGGTTCTCCACTTAAGCAGACACACAGATCGTCAACGCACGCCCGGTGCATTTGCCGCCGCGGAAGAGCATCACGGGCCAGGGCATCACGCGGGAAAGTACCACCCAGGCCATCACGCGCCAGAGCATCAACGGAGGGAGCATCATGCGCA
>CAXTSF010000200.1:0-5523 GCA_964246865.1 uncultured Terriglobus sp. | reverse complement strand
CAGCAGCACCAGCTCCTTCGGATCGCCCGGCCGGTCCATCGGCTGAATCAGTTTCCCATTGGCCCAGTTCTCCGTGATGAAGATCAGCCGCTCCGGCACACCGCGCCGCAACAGGCGCTGCTTCATACACTCGCCCAGAGCCAGAATGCCGTCCGCCCGGTTTCTCGAAAGGTCCGCGGCATAGCCCACGGACCGTGCTGCGAAACCGTCCCGCTCAAAATAGTTGAGGTCTACCGCAACGTCCGGATAGATATCCTGCTCCCAGATGAAGTGCTGCGATCCGCGAACCAGTTGGATCGCCGTACCGATCAGCGAGATCAACGGCGGTGTCGTCAGCGAAACCACCGTGTCCATGTGCGGCATGAAGAGGCCTCGCGCCGCCGCGGAAAGATAAAACGACAGGTACGACAGCACGCGGCCCAGCTTGCCCCGCACGAACGGCAGACTCCGCACCCGGTGGATGGTCACCGGCGGCGGTGTGTCCGCAGCCGCGGCCGCATAACCGCCCTCACCGCACAGCACGTGCACCTCATGCCCGCGGCCTGCCAGCCCCGTCGCCAGGTCGGTTAGCTGTTGGCTGGTCGCCGACGAGTCCGGCCAGAAGAACTGGTTGATAAACAGGATCTTCACGGCAGTACCTCTTCCATCTGTCCTGAGGAGGGCTGAATCACTCTCCCTTTAACGAAACGCGCCGGATTCCCCGCGAAGATCTCGTAGTCCGGCACCTTTCCATGCACCACGGCACCGGCTGCCGCCACAGCACCCTCGCCCAAGACTGTTCCCGGCGTCAGCACACACATGGCACCCGCCCAGGCGCCGTCGCACAGCTCCACCGGCGCAATCATCAGGCCAAACGACGGATCACTCCAGTTATGGTTGCCCGTGCAGAAGTAGGCGCCCTGCGACACGCACACATTGCTGCCCAGCCGCACCGCCGTCAGATTGTCGATCCACACCCGTTCCCCAATCCAGCAGTCATCGCCCACGGAAAGGTGCCACGGATACTTCACCTCTACCGACGGCTTGATCACCACCCGCCGCCCAATCCGCGAGCCAAAGATGCGTAGGAGACTCACCCGCATCCGCGAAGACGGGATCCATGCGCTCCGCAGCAGCGGCTGGCCCAGAAAAAACCACAGCGAACGCTTCAACAGCGATGCGCCGGGGTAGTACCAGGAGTTGTCGTAGGTGCGCAGCTGGACCGTTGTTCTGGGCATCATGGCAGCACCACCTCCAGACTCTCGGGCCGGGGCGCTCCGAGCAGCCAGCTGTACAGGTCGGCCATGCGTGCACCGACGCTCTCCCAGCTGTAGCGCTCCTCCACCAGCCGGCGGCCGCGCTCTCCCATGGCCCTGTTTACTCCATCGCTGTTACAGAGAAATGTTCCAAGCGCCGTCGCCAGCTCACCTGCCATCGGCCTTGTCTGCCATCCCGCACCGGTCTCCAGCACCTCCGGCATGTGGCATCCCTCGGTCACGAGCACGGGCAACCCCATGCCCATCGCCTCGAGCACGCCCATGCTCAGCCCCTCCGAGTGCGAGGGCAGCGTGAAACAGGACGCGGCCGCCAGCGCCGACCATTTGATGGCTCCGCTCAGCATCCCGGTGAAGGACACACTTTCCCGAAGCCCGCGCGTCGCGATCTGCTCTTCCAGCTTTGCCCGCGTCCCGTCCTCATCCGGTCCGGCCAGCACCAGATGTGCCTCCGGCCAGGAGCCCGCGAGTTCACCCCACGCATCCACCAGCAGATCAACACCCTTCTTGGGATGAAGCCTGCCCAGGAACAGCACCAGTCGCTTGCCCCGTAACTGCGGATGCGCGGCCAGGAAGATCTCCGGCGACACCTCCCCCGGAATGCGCACACCATTGGGAATGATTGCGATTGCCCCCTTTGCGCCGTACTCGCGATAGTTCACCGCCTCCGCCCGTGTCAGCGCATGCAGGCATGCGGCACCCTGCACCACCGAACGCTCCACCAGTGCCGAGTAGACCCGCTTCTTCCAGCGCTTATTCCGCAGCGCCCACGGCTCCAGCATGCCGTGCGCGGACACCACATAGGGTTTCCCTTCGCGCCGGGCGGCCGCCGCCGCGGACGCCGAACTTTGCTCCCAAAGCCCATGGATGTGCACGCCATCCGAGGCCGCCACCAGCGCCTCCCAGCGCGTGCGCAACCCGCGATCCCGCAGCCATACCATCCGGCTTACCGGCCAGAAGGAGATCCGCTCTGCGCCCATCCTGTCAGGAACCCGCTGCTCTTCCGGAAGGCAGAACGCCGCCACGCGGGTGGCGTACCGTCCCTCCGCCTCGATCGCCGCCGTCAGCGCCGGCACCGCCGCGCTCAGGCCGCCATACCGGGGGTCCACATGCGACAGTACCTCCGTCCACACCGGTCTCGCCACCGGCTGCGCGGCGATCACGCCCCCATTCACCCCAGGCGACGCTGCAATCATCGCGGACCTCCCCAGACTGCCCCGGCCTTCGCCGTGCGTTCCCGCTCTGCCACAATCCGCGCAATCTCGAGGCCAAAGCTCTCCGGTGAGTATTCCCGGATCTGCTCCGCCGAACTCTCACCCATTCCTTGCAGCTTTTCTGCACCCGCCGCGCTGATTGTGTGCAGCGCCGCAGTCAACTCCTCAGGCCGTTCGGGATGAAAGACGAACCCGTTCACCCCTGGCCGGACCAGATCTCGCGCGCACCCGCAGCGGCCGGACACGATCACCGGCAGGCCCGATGCCATTGCCTCATTCACCACCAGACCCCATGGCTCCCGCGTGCTCGGCAGCACAAAGCACCCCGCAAACGCATAGAACGGCAGCAGCTCCCGTGAGCTCCGGAGCCCCGGAAAATACACCTCATGCGCATATGGCGTCCTTCCCGCCGCTGCCTCGAGTGCCGCTCTCTCCGGACCATCGCCCACCAGCACCAGCGGCCACAGACCGCCAGACTCGCGATAGGTGATCCAGCTCTGCAGGAGACCCGCAATGTTTTTCTCTTCCGCCAGCCTGCCCACATACAGGAAGTACCTCTCCTTCGGCAGACCGTGATCTTCACGGCGCGTTCCTGCACGGACAGCGGAGGTCCCCTCCCGGAACAGGCCGTTGTTCACCACGTCATAAAAGCCCACCACACGGTTCTCCGGGAACCGGAGCTGCCGCAGGTAGGCGACATGATCCTTTCCGCCGGAGACCGCCCATCCAAACAGCAGCCGGACTGCCACACTCTTCAGCGTCTCCTTCCACGGCACACGGACGTGATCGTAGGCCGTGCTCTCTGTCATAAGGACGCTTGCCCGCCCGTGCAGCCGCGCCCACAACGCTGCCGCTACCGCAGGCAGGGTGTAGTAGCCCGGGACCAGGACCACCTCGGGATCGAGCCGCGAGAGCCGCTTCCACAGCTCCACCGACAGCTGCCATTTGTTTGCTGAACGCCAGTCACTATCCGGCATCAGCGTCTCGATCGCGAGAGACTCCGGCAACGCCTCGCGGAACTTGAGCCCGGCGTGCACACCCACACCGCCCACCATCTCAATGCCGGCCACACGTCCGCGCAGGGCCGGAGCTGCGTCCAGACCCATAAACCTGCCCACGTGGTAGGCGTACCAATCGATCCAGATCACAACCACTGCGGGCGGCAGGGGCTTCGCTCCCCGGCGTTGCATACCCTGCGGCATAGCCTGCATCCCGGTTGAGACCGGCGCTCCCAGCTCCAGTTCGAGGGCCGTTCCCAGCGCCATTCCCGGCGCCATCCCCGGCTCCTCCACGGCAATACCTCCCCTCTGCTCAGGCATGCTCGGCCACCCCGTCTTCCACGCCCACGGCGGTGCGTTCGCGTGTCCACAGATACCGCCGTGGCCGCACAGCACGGTCGGCCCGGGGTTTCTCCTCCCGGAGCGCCCATCGCCATGTCAGCCAGCACGGCACCGAGAGCAGAATGGTGCGGAAGATTACCGCTTCCATCGTTTGCATCACCAGATAGATCGACAACGCCGAAAGCACAACATATTGGCTCGTCCAGGGACCGCCCAGCAGCATCGCCCGCTTCCACACGGTGCCGTAGATCCATCCCAGCACGGCCATCAGGCCCACCGCCAGCCACCACACCTCCACCCACAGGTCCGCCACGATTCCCGGAGCCGAGCCCGGCGCGCCCACCCATCCCAGCGTGTCGCCAAAGCCCTCGCCCGTGCCCGCATTCTGCAGCAACTCCGGCACACCGAAGTCCTCGTACTTGGTCGGCCACACCGCCGACGGAATCGGACGGACCAGGATCTGCGCGAGATAGCGCCGCATCCAGAAATAATGGTCACGGCGCTTCGAACTCAGCACCGTGCCCGACCCATAGATGTATTCATTGCCCGTCTGCGGCTTGTCCACGATCTCGCTCACATCGGTCGTCATCGCCTTGTCCGAGCCGATATAGATGTTCTGCCGGTTGGTCACCAGAAACAGCACCAGCCATCCCATGCACACCGCCACCGCACCCATCGCCGCCACCGGCGGCCGTTTGCCGCGCGATAGAAACCATCCCATCAGCAGCACCACAAACAGCGCAAAGGTCGGCCCGCGGCGGCCCATCAGAAGGGCGCTCGCCGACCAGGGCAGACCAAAGACCGCCATCTGCACCAGAGCCCAGAGACGCGGGCCGCCGGACGAAAGCGACGTCACCGACAGCAGCACACCCACCAGCAGCAGCAGGCTCCCGTCCCGGACGTACCCGCTGTCATCCCATCCGCCCGCGTAGGAGTTGGAGAATGCATTCACAAAACCGCCCACGTTCACAATCGTGATCGTCCAGCACATCAGCCCCAGCGATCCCGCCAAAGCTCCGCCAATCAACAGCCTCCGGCATCCCCGCGCCGTCAACCGCGCTCTCTGCGCCGGCGCCTGCAGCCGCAGCCCTACCAGCAGGCACGCCGCAATAAACGCAAGCATGCCCAAGAGGTTGAGCGTGTGTACAAAAATCAGCTGGTCGTCATCGAAGAACATCGCGAGGCCGCCTGAGCTTCGCAGCTGGTAGGGCATCCAGCCGTACAGAAAGAGAAACATCGGTCCGATAAACAAGAGCGGATGAAAGATGTCGCGGCTGCCATCGAAAGCAAAGACCGCCGCGCCTACCGCCAGCAACGCACCCGCCGCAAGAAGAAGCTCAAACATGGCGAGGCTCCGCAGCGGGACGCCGCCGCAGCAGCAGACCCGCAACCCGCTTCACCAGACCGCGCACCATTGCCTCGGAGGGCAGCCAGCGGTAGCGCCGGCCCAGCAGATAGAGCAGCGCCGCAGCCACCAGCAGGAGCACGGTCATCGCTCCGGTTAGGGGGAAGAGGTACTCGGGATGTGCCGCGCGCACAAACGCCAGCGTTGCCAGAACCGCCACAGACACCGTTCCTGTCAGAAAGACCGCGACCATGCCCGAAGGCACGTGGTCCCTCTGCTGCAGCGTCAGGAGCACCAGGCACGAGGACAGCACATGCGCCAGGAACAGGATCAGCATCGCCTTCCACGCCGACCCGCCGTGAAGCAGAAAC
>CAXTSF010000199.1:0-5528 GCA_964246865.1 uncultured Terriglobus sp. | reverse complement strand
TGGGCACCCCCCCCTCGCCGGCCAGCGGCGTGGCGGTTGAGTGCGCGGCGCACGCGGGGCCCCGCGCGGGGAGGGCCGAGTTCGTGCTCGCGGGGGGCCTGATGGGTTGGCGTGGCGAAGTGCTGGTTGCCCCGGCCGCCCCGGCCGCCGCGAGCAATGACGATCTGTTCATCCGGGTGATGGAAGTCGTAGATGAGGTCGCCGGTGTCGTCGTCGTAGAGCACGGTGCCCACGGGGACATTGAGGACGAGGTGCTCGCCCGAGGCACCGGACATGTTGGAGCCCTCGCCGTGGATGCCGCGCTCGCCCTTGTACTCCGGATTGAACCGGAAGTGGACAAGGGTGTTGTGGGCGAGGGAGGAGCGCATAAGGATGTCGCCGCCATGGCCGCCATCCCCGCCGGAGGGTCCGCCACGGGGGACAAACTTTTCCCGGCGGAAGGCCATGCAGCCGTTTCCACCGTCGCCGGCCCTGACCCGAATCTTTGCTTCGTCGATAAACATTGCTGTTATGAGTTTAGCGTCTGCACGCATCGTCTCCGTTTCACCGGGCGATCGGCTAGGTGTATCCACGGGGCGGGGCAGACGGGCAACTTACTGCGTAAGGGATGACAGGGATAAGGGAAGAAGATTACTGGGCCCCATGGAAGTCTCAAAGCAGCAATACATCAGAGTGTAAGCAGGCGTGCACACCGGCAGTGCAACTAACAGTCACGATCACAAAGGTTCTGCGGGTGGACCGCCTTTTCTGCCTTCGCTGTGTCCTCGCATGGATTCACGTGCTGTTCATAGGTCAGTGAGTCATCCTGCTCCGGACGGAGTTAATTTCCTGTCGACAGGTTACCGAGGCTCTGCTACGGTCTGCTTGTCTGACACAAAGTAAGTTATTTCTTCGTAGATCCGCCGGGTCATGCGTCTGCTGCTTGCTGGAGCAGAGATACGGCATGTTCCCGGGCGAATCGGGAAAGCCTATCTATGAGAAGTGAACGGACTGTGTTTATGGAATCGGAACAGCCTCCGGAGGTGCTGCCGCCGTCGTCGAAGCCGGCGGGGATGGATAGAAACCCGGCTAATCCGGAGTGTGTAAAAACGAAGCGGGGATTGCTTCAGAAGAAAGAGACGCGGAACCTGCTGATCTTTGTTGGAGTCGCCGTTGCCTTGACGGTGGCGATCTACTATGTACGCAGCGGCGACCCGGATGCAGAAATACCGAAGAGCCAGGTTTCCCGGTCGCAGAAGGGTGGCGAGGCAACATCGGCGGCTCTGGTTGCCGGTCCGGCAGGCAGGCCGGTCCCGGGCGTTTCGGACGGCGAGATGCGGCTGGGGATCGTCGGCCCGTTCACCGGACCGTCGAAGGAACTGGGCCGCGAGATGGCATTGGGCCTGAATGCCGCATTTGACCAGGTGAATGACACGGGCGGTGTCGCTGGACGCCGCATCAAGTTGATGACGGCGGACGATGGATACGAGCCGACGCGGACGGCGAACGCTGTGGAGCAGCTTCACCTGTCGAGCGATGTGATGGGCTATGTGGGTAACGTGGGTACGCCGACCGCGGCTGTGGCGCTGCCGTATGCATTGCAGAACCATATGCTGTTCTTTGGGGCATTTACGGGCGCGGAATCCTTGCGCACGACTCCACCCGACCGCTATGTATTCAACTACCGGCCAAGTTACGCGGAGGAGACAGCGGCGGTGGTGCAATACCTGGTGAAGGTACGGGGAATCCCGCCGCAGGCGATTGCCGTCTTTGCGCAGGCAGATGGATTTGGTGACTCCGGTTACAACGGCGTTGTGAAGGCGATGCGTGCGCTTGGCGCGCCATCCGCGAAGAGTACCTTGCGGATGAACTATGTACGTAACAGCCTGGACCTGACAGACGCGTTGCGAACGTTGCATGCGCGCCAGAGAAAGATAAGGGCGGTGGTGATGGTCGCCTCATACCGGCCTGCGGCGAAGTTCATTGAAAAGGTCAGGCCCGAAAATCCAGACCTTATTTTCACCAATGTTTCCTTTGTAGGAAGTACCGCCCTGGCAGACGAACTAAGGCTGCTGGGACCCACTTACATGGATAACGTGATCGTGACGCAGACGGTGCCGGCGGTCAGTGGATATTCGACCGTTGCGATGGAGTACAGGGCGGCCTTGCAACGGTACTTTCCGGGTGAAGCCCCCGACTATGTCAGCTTTGAGGGATTCGTGGACGGAAGGCTGCTGGTGGAGGGGTTGCGTCGCGTTGGCCATGACCTCTCGACGGAGTCGCTGGTGAACACACTCGAGAAGATGCAGGGGTTGGAGCTGGGCCTGGGGACGCCGGTGTCGTTCGGGCCGTCGGAGCATCAGGCGTCTCACCGGATATGGGCCACCCAGCTGGAACGCACGGGCAACTACAAGGCGCTCGACCTGGAGTGACGTCGGCCGATCTCTGTGAACGGGATCAGACACGTTCCTGAGGAGGTGCCGTGTCCGGCGTCAGCAGCCGCCGAAGCCGTCAGCAACCGTCTGCATTTTCCCTGTTCAAGATTCTGCGTTCCTATGCATGACATGGATGTTGCGGTGCGTCTTCCGGGGCATTGACTTCTCATTCACGATGCTGTGAGACGGTTTGGCAGCGCGGTACTTTCGTTGACCTGAGCGAGCGAGAGACAGTTTCGCGGAGCTGGAAGGCGGCGAAGGTTTGCAAGCGCATTGAGACGGCCTTTCCTTGAGGAGACTAGAGATGCGGAAGTTTGAGTCGCGTGCGCTTGCGCTCGCGTGTGTGTTTTGTGGCGGTATGGGTGCAGCGCTGGCGCAGTCCGCGGTAGACGGAGCAGTTGGCGGCACTGTCCACGATCCTTCGGGTGCGCTGGTCAGCGGGGCCACAGTGCGGGTGCTGAACAACAACACCGGTGCGGAACAAACGGTAACGAGCGATGATCAGGGCTTCTTCCGTGCGATCCATCTGCAGCCCGGCACGTACACGGTGGAGATCAGCGGAACCAGTTTCAGCGGATTCAAGAATGAGTCCGTCACGGTGCAGGTCGGTGAATCGACGAATGTGGATGCGACACTGGCACCGGCGGGCAGCGTTGAGACGGTGCAGGTGAGCACAGACACACCGGCGATCAACACCACTTCGCCTGATTTTGCAGGTGTGATCGACTTGAACATTCTGGGAAATCTTCCGGTCAACAACTATCGCTGGTCCAGTTATGCGTTGCTGACACCGGGCGTGGTGGAGACGGGTGTATTCGGCCTGTTGAGCTTTCGCGGGCAGAGCTCGCTGCAGAACAACGTGAGCTACGACGGTGCGGATAACAACCAGGGCTTCTTTGCGGAGGAGCGTGGGCGGACGCGCGCAGGGTATTCGACGGCGGAGAGCTCGATCCAGGAGTTCCAGGTGAACACGTCGAATTACACGGTGGAGTACGGCCGCGCGGCGGGCGGTGTGGTCAACGCGATCACGCAAAGCGGAACAAACAGCTTCCATGGCGACTTATATTTCCGGGACCGGGATGCGGGCTGGGGAACGAAGAATCCTTTTACACGAATCGCCACGCAGGATCCGGCGACAAAGCTGTTTACAAATAATGTATTCAAGCCGAAGGACAAGCGGCAGCAATGGGGCGGCAGCGTCGGCGGACCGATCTTTCGGGACAAGGCGTTCTTCTTCTTCGCGGGAGATCGCTATCACCGCAACTTTCCGGGAACTTCGGTAGCGAGCAACCCTGGCAACTTCTTTGCAACGCCGGATGCGACGTTGCCGGCGGGCAAGGTATGCGGCAGCACCGGAGCTGCCGCCCCCTCCACGATCGACGCGACGGCCTGCACGCTCGCGACAAATCTGGATGTGACGTATGCGGCGGCAGCGGCGAACTACACAAATGGGTTGAGTGGTCTGAACACCATGCTTGGGCCGGTGCCCCGGACGGGCGACCAGACAATCTACTTCCCTAAGGTGGATGTGCAGATCAACGGCCGCAACCATGCGTCGTTTGAGGTAAACCGGTTGAACTGGGCCTCACCCGCGGGTATCCAGACGAATGCGACGTCGACGAATGGCAGGGCCTCTTATGGCAACGACTACGTCAAGCTGACGTTTGGCGTGGCGAAGCTGGATACGACCATCACCAATAGCCTGGTGAACCAGGTGCGTTACCAGTATGGGCGGGACTTCGAGTTCGAGTTTGCGCAGCAGCCGACGGCCTATGAACAGGCGAGCCTGCTGAAGGCGACCGGGTATACGAGCCCATTCACGCTGGCACCGTCCGTCTCGATCACGAATGGCTTCTCCTTTGGCACGCCGACGTTCCTACAGCGTGCGGCCTATCCAGATGAGCGCCGCTGGCAGGTTGCGGACACCATGAACTACACGCGGGGGAAGCACAGTATTAAGTTCGGTCTCGACTATCTGCACACAAACGAGCTCAGTTCGAATCTGCGGCTGCAGTATGGGTCGTACAGCTACCCGAGCCTGTTGACGTACTTCACGGATTTGTACCGTTCGCAGGGTACGGCAGCGCAGTCTGCCAATGCGCGCAACTACACGAGCTTCCAGCAGACGTTCGGCTTGCCGGGGATCGAGTTCCAGACGCAGGATTACGGTTTCTTTCTGCAGGATGAATGGAAGGCGACGCCGCGGCTGACGCTGACGCTGGGGGCGCGGTATGACTACCAGAAGCTGCCGTCGGCATTTGCGTCCATCGTAAACCCGGATATTGCGGGGACAGCAAATATACCGAGCGACAAGAACAACATTGGACCGCGCGCGGGATTTGCGTATGACGTTTATGGCAATGGGAGGACGTCGGTGCGCGGCGGCTTTGGTGTGTTTTACGGGCGAACCATCAACTCGACGATTTACAACGCCCTGATCGCGACGGGAAACAAGAATAGCGGCGCCGATAAAGTGACGCCGGTAAGCCAGCTGAACTTTACGTATCAGAACAACACGGCGGGCGCACCCAACTTCCCGCAGATTACGGGTACGGCACCTGCGGCGACGTTCAGTCAGCCGACGGCCGTATACTTCGCGAAAAACTTCCAGAGCCCGTACGTGTACCAGATGGACATGGCGGTGCAGCAGGATATCGGGTACAACACCGTGGTCTCGGTGAGCTACCTCGGCGCGCTTGGCCGGGAGTTGACGAATTTTGTGGACACAAACCTGCCAACGACGGGTCTGAACACCATCACGTACACGGTAGTCGACCCGTCGGGTGCGGGTCCGTTGCGGCCTGGCAGTGCGTATACGACGCGGTTCTACGATCGCCGCGGCACGTCGCCGACACCGGCCAAACCGAATCCGGCGAATGCGTGCCTGAGTCAGCGCCCTAATTGCGGGTATGGCTCGGTAACGGCGATTGTCAGCAATGTGAACTCCAACTATCACGCGCTGGTGGGGGAGATCAGCCACAAGCTGACGAACCGCCTGAGCTTTGACGCGAACTACACCTGGTCGCATGCGCTGGACTACGGCGTGAACAACTCGACGTTCACGGACACGAATGATGTATTCGACCCGCTGAATCCGCGGGCGGACTACGGCAA
>CAXTSF010000198.1:0-5535 GCA_964246865.1 uncultured Terriglobus sp. | reverse complement strand
CCACTGCCTGCTCGATGACATGAGCAGCGCTGGTGGACACCTGGTGACGGTAGAGCCAGCGAGCAGGAGACTCCCTTGGAGCGGCTGAACCCCAAACCTGATCCGCACCGCTCAGGCGTGCGATGACGGAGGAGCGTATCGAGCCCTGGAGGTCGATGGCAAGGTCGTAGCGTTCGCGATGCAGTTCCTGGCGCAAGTTGAGTAAGCTGCGCCAGGTTGCCGGCGACCATGGTGCCCGGGTCCACTGCCGCGCGTGGACAGGATGCACTTTGTCTACCAGCGGCATGGCCAGATGATTCGGGGATGGGTGCGAGTGTGGATCGACACGGAGCAGAGCCTCCCAGCGCGGCTCGATCGCCCAGCCAAGAGTCGCGCTTGGAAGCGCGACTCTTAGGGCTGCGACCGCGGGCATCGCGTGCAGCACATCGCCCATCGCGCCTACACGCACAATCAGGATGCGCGTTGGCGTGGAGCCGTGGCCAGCGACTGCACTCACGGTGAGCTCCGGACCGGAGTTGCCAGCAGGAGCTCAAGATCGTTCAGGCATGCTTCGGGATTGCGTAGATCAGTCCGAAGCTCGGCGGTGATGAGTGGCCCGACCGGAGCAAGTATCTCTCGCATGGTGCGGGTCAGCTTTACGGCGTCTTTCCCGGTCGTGATCAGGCTCTGCGCGCCGGCGGCCTTCGCCTTTTCTAGGAGCCTGATGATGTCTCGCTCACGATAGGCATGGTGATCGCGAAAGAAGGCTGTCGCGATGGGCGCAACACCCTGCCGGGAGAGCATTTGCAGCAAACTGTACGGCCGAGCTATACCGCAGAAGACCATGGGTTGCGTTGGGGCCTCTGGCAGCGCGAGCGTCCGCTCTATGATCCAGATTCGTGGCAGGATTCTGAAGCGATGAGCGAGAGATGCCCTGACCCCGGCAGCCTCATCCGCGCGGAGGACCAGGATCTGGGCGCGCGTCAGAGCAGACAGGCCTTCTCGAAGATCGCCGGCCGGCAGGAGCCTGTCACGCAGATCCTGCTCCGTGACTAGCACGATGTCGATCGCCCGTGCCAGCCGGCGGTGCTGGAAGCCGTCGTCCAGCAGGTGCAGGCTGGATGGGGAGTCTTTCTCGGCTAAGCGCCCAGCGTGGATGCGCTGGGCACCGACATAAACAGGGCACCCCGTCGATCGTGCAATCAGCAGCGGCTCATCACCGAAGCTGTCGGCCGATCCGTTTGGGTCGACCCGGGTGACAGCGGTGCCGCGCCTGCCGTAGCCGCGGGACAGAACGTCGATAGACAAGCCACGGCCTGTCAGCAGACGCGCGAGAGTCATCAAAAAGGGTGTCTTGCCGGCCCCACCGGAGGACAGGCTGCCGATACTGACGACGGGCCGATGGAGATGATGGATGAGCTCGGGATGCCGGGCAAAGTGACGCCTGCAGAGAGAGTTTGCGAGGGCATACAGCGGTGTGAGCGGAAGGAGCCACGGACGCCGGATGCCAGCAGCACGGGCGCGGCTCATCGCGATCCCACCGGTGCCGGGCTTTGTATTGCGAGGATCTTCAGAACTGCATCGAGCGTTCGCTGCGTGGCACCACGTTGCGCCTCCGCGAAGGCGCGCGCGCGTCTGCCCATCTCGGCTGCCGCGTCGTCATTCGCGGTCAACAGATTGCACACAAAGGTGCCCATCTCTGAGGCTGTGACGATACGTATGGCATCGGCCTGCAGCATGGCCAGGACGATCTCACGGAAGTTCTGGAAGTGCGGACCCATCAGCACCGGAACGCCCAGCTGCGCCGGCTCCAACGGATTGTGACCTCCGGCAGAGACGAGGCTGCCTCCTACAAACGCGAGATGGGCGAGGGAATAAAGCGAGGCGAGTTCGCCCACGCTGTCCACGAGCACAACGGAGTTGGCAGGGAGAGTATGTGGAGCACTCATCCATCGGCTGAGCCGCACGAAGGGTACACCACTGCTTTCGATCTCGGCGGCTACGGCGTCGCAACGCTCTGGATGCCTTGGCGCAAGGATCATGCATCGAGGCGGACCTGGCGCCAGCATTGCCCAGCACCGAAGCAACTGGGTCTCCTCTCCGCTATGCGTGCTCCCGCATACGAAAACGCGAGCTCCGGAGACGAGGTGATCGCGAAGAAGAAGTGCCGCGGGTGAGCCGGATGGAAGGGGCGCGTCGTATTTCAAGTTGCCCGATACGCTGACCCTGCACTGAGAACCGCCGATGGCTCGCCAGCGCCGCGCGTCCTCCTCACTCTGCGCGAGCAGGAGCGCCAGCGTTTGTAAGAGGGGGATCCACAGCCGGCGAAGCCGCAGATAGCGCGGCCAGGAGCGATCGCTGACGCGCGCATTGACGACAACAACAGGGATCGCTCGCTGTTGGCACTCGCTCAGCATGCGCGGCCACAGTTCGCTTTCCAGAAGGATCAGCATGCGTGGCTGCAGGGCGTCCAAATAGGCGCGCACGGCCGAGGCGAAATCCAGCGGATAGAAGAAGACGCGGCTGGAACCGAAGCGCTCGCGTGCGACCTGCTGGCCGGTGGGCGTGGTGGTGGAGACGACGATGCGATGATCCGGAAGTTCGTGCGACAGCCGGTGAACAAGGTGAGTGGCGGCTGCAACCTCACCCACGGATACGGCGTGCACCCATAGGACGGGGGCATGCCCCAGCACTGCCCTCAGGCGCAATGGCACACGTCCAAGCCGTTCCGGCAGTCCATGGCGGTAGTGCTTGTGCCTCATCATGCGCCAAAGCCAGAAAGGCGAGCCAGCCGCCAGCGCCACTCCGAGTGCGGCGCTGTAAAGGAGCATCATTGTTGTACGCCTTCCGGTCTGCTCTTCGCCGGCGGGACTACCGTGCACCTTACCTGGTAGCCTCCGCGACACGACAGAGAGTCTGCTTATTTATGATCGCAGGGTGCAGGCAGTCTTCCCGCGTCCTTGTAGATTCGTCCAACCATCATGAGTGTTTGTCTTCGACAGCTTATCCTGCTGACATCCCTGCTCCCGGTGGGACTGCTGCCCATCGCCGCGGCCGGTGCGAGCCGAAAGGCGCCGCCCCTGGCGGACGTGACCGCGTATCCGGCCAGGGACACGCATGCCAAGGAGCGCGTCACGGTAGCCGCCGAACCTTTTGAAACCAGGAGCAAAGCTGACTTCTTCCGGCTCGATTATCCCGGGCACAGTTTGCTGCCGGTGCGTGTGGTGATCCGGAACGACGGGGACGAAAGTGTGGACCTGAACGATGTGCGCATGCAGTTCGTTGCCGCTGATGGAACGAAGCTTCCGGCAGCCAATCCCGATGAGATGAACCGCCGCCTTTTCCGCTTCAAGGACATCCAGCCGAAGCACCTGCCAGGCACTCCCATTACCTATCATTCCACGCCGGTCGATAAGAAGATTCTTGACGATGACAAGGATTTCGGGTTCTCACAGGCGACGGTGCCCGCGCACAGCACCGCCTCCGGATTCCTTTTCTACGACGTGAAAGATCTCGACGACCCACCGCTGCGGCACGCGGAGCTTTACGTGAAGCAGATGCGCATGAATGACGGAAAGCGAACGGAACTGTTTGCGTTTACGCTGCCCTTCGATAAGTATCTGGCGGCGAACCAGCCCGTGAAAAGAGACACTCCGGCGGCAGCCTCTGGTGGCGCGGATGCGGACGGCAAGAGTAAGGACGAGCACGCCCACTAGTGCAGACTGGGTATAACCGGAACGCGCTGTGGGGCAAAGTGAGCCGATCGCCGATTCCTACGTTCTAAGAAGCATTTCAGGAGAAGCTTGTGATGAAGAAACAGCCGCGTCGTGCGGTCCACGTGATCGGCGGGGGCCTTGCAGGGCCGGAGGCAGCCTTGCAGGCGGCTGAAGCTGGCTGCGCGGTGACGCTCTATGAGATGCGGCCCGTGCGCTCCACCGAGGCGCATCAGACATCGGATTTTGCGGAGCTGGTCTGCTCCAATTCGCTCAAGAGCGAGTCAGAAAATAGTGCGCCGTGGTTGCTGAAGCAGGAGATGCGCGAAGCGGGCTGCTTCCTGTTGCGTGAAGCTGATGCGTGTGCCGTTCCCGCCGGGCATGCGCTTGCGGTGGACCGGGTGGAGTTCTCCCGCCGCGTAGCGCACCTTCTGGAGCAGCACCCCCACGTCCGGATTGTTCGCGAAGAGGTAGTGCGGATCGATGAGGCAGGTGAAGCCATCACCGTGATTGCGAGCGGGCCGCTGACCTCTCCGGGTCTCACGGAGGAGTTGCGGCGGCTGACCGGTGCGGAGCACCTGAGTTTTTACGATTCGATCGCTCCGGTGGTCGATGCAACGACCATCGACATGAGCAAGGTCTACTTCGCCGCGCGTTGGGACAAGGGCACGGCCGACTATATCAACTGCCCGTTCACGAAGGAGGAGTACGACGTTTTTCTGGATGCACTTCTGGCGGCACATGCTGCCGAGGCCAAGGATTGGGAGCGGCTCGACTACTTTGAGGGCTGTCTGCCAATTGAGGAGCTGGCGCGTCGGGGCAGGGACACCCTCCGCTTTGGGTGCATGAAGCCGGTAGGCTTGCGCAATCCGCGTACGGGACAGACGCCCTACGCCGTGGTGCAGCTCCGTTGCGAGAACCTGCGGGCTGATTCATACAATCTGGTCGGCTTTCAGAATCACCTTCGCTACGGCGACCAGGCGCGCATTTTGAGGCTGATCCCCGGGCTGGAACAGGCCAGCTTTCTACGCTACGGCCAGATACACAGAAACACCTATATCGACTCTCCTTCGCTGCTCATGGAGACGTTGCAGTTGCGTGCCTATCCTTCTGTGCTGATCGCGGGCCAGCTGTCAGGCGTGGAGGGCTATACCGAATCGATTGCGGCAGGCATGCTGGCCGGCAAGTTTGCCGCGGCGCTTGCATGTGGCGACAAGCCGGAACCCGCCCCCAGGCTGTCAGCCAACGGCGCCCTGGTGCACTACATCACGCATGCGGAGAGCAAACACTTCCAGCCCGCAAATATCACCTTCGATCTGCTCCTGCCGTTGGAGGAGGATCTGCGGCGGCGCATTCGAGACAAAAAGGAGCGGCATCGGCTGCAGTGTGAACGAGCCCTGAACGCCTGGCGCACGTGGCTGGCGGGCGTCCCCAGCCCAGCCTAGGAGCACCTAGGACCGAAGCGGGCGAGGTATGTGACGCGTAGCGGCCCGTTCGGAGCGTTTGCCAGCCATGCGGGCGGAGCGTTAGTATCGGCGTCTCTTTGATTTCGTGCCGGGCAAAGGCGACAAGAGAGTGGAGCCGTCCGGGAACAAATTGAAAAGTGCTGGTGTCTACCACATCACAGCCACACCTCTCGCAGAATGGGGTCTATATGTTTGAAGATTCATTGGTGGAGTCCACGGGCAAGCTGAAGACAAAGTCCAAGTACTGGATGATCGCAACCTTCGGATTCAACGTGCTTATCCTCGCGTTCATGATCATCTATCCGCTGATCAATCCGGAGGCGCTGCCGAAGACGGCCATGACGGCCATGCTGACAGCACCCCCGCCGCCTCCGGAT
>CAXTSF010000197.1:0-5551 GCA_964246865.1 uncultured Terriglobus sp. | reverse complement strand
ATCCTCATACTGCACCTGCGGCAGGACATTGTTTGCCGAGATGCCGCTGCTGCTCCCGTGTACTGTGCCAGCAGCGATGCAAGGGAGACACCATTGACCTGGATACCGGCCAGCGAACCCGTAGAGGTGGGGCTCGCCACATCGGTGTAGAGCGAAGTTTGAATCGGGTAACGCGTGCCGCTTTTGAAGGTTGCCGTCTGCCGGTCGCCGACGCGAAGCTGCACATCATCCAGCGTTCGTGCGTCACTTTGCGATAGTGCCAGGTTCAGTGTAGGCACGTTCGTTGAGGAGAGTGCGGTAAAGGTCAGACCACCACCGAAGACCAGAAAAGTGTTGTTGAAGAGAGAACTGTTTCCAAGGCCGGCGGCAATGAGGTACACCGCAATCTGCTGTGGCGTCGCGGTTGCCGGCAGAACGCCATTCGCAATCAGCTGCTGCACCAGGGAAGCGTTCTGCGCGAGGAGGCTGGCAGCTTCGGAAGCGACGTTATAGCCGTTGATCTGCTGCGGCAGGATCACGCCCGTATTGTGGTTGCGCACGCGATCCACGGTGTACAGCTTGAGGTCGAGCAGCACCTCGGGGCCCGTGTCAATCAGATCCCGAAAGATCTGATCCACCGCGGCGAGCGTGTCTTGCGGCGCTCGTAGCACGATGGTGTTTCCCGTGGGCTGAACACTCACCTGACGGATATCAAAGACTGTGCGCGCTACATTGGCGATGTCGTTGATCTGCTCGGTCGTGAACCCCGGCAGAGTAAATGACTCTTCTGTGATCCGTTCCAGCCGGGTTCGGTTCGCCGCATTATCTTCAGCGATGATGGCAGAATGCGCGTCCAGCGGCACGATCAGTGTTCCGGACATGGTCTGGAGCACACGCGAAGCCGTCTCAAAATCGACATCGTCCAGATCGAACTTCAACTGCTTCGCCGGAAGCTTCTCATCGGCGATCAGGTGGATGCCGTAGGTCTGTGCGACCGCCGAGGCGACTGTGCGTACGTCGCCACGCTGATGGATGGTCTGTTTGCCTTCCGTGGGAAGAAGAAGTATCGGGGAGGCGATCTCCGTCTGCACCTGCAATCCCTGGAGCGTAGCCTGCTTCTGCACGGGGTTATCGCGGCTGCTCGCAGGCCGGCTCTCCGGTACCTGCTCCCGCTGTGTTAGCCGCGGGTTTTCTGGATCAATACCTCGGGCCTGCGCCAGCAGGGTATCCGCCCGAGCAGGATCCTTGTCGCGCACCCTGGCTGCCTGCTGGATCAGCTCCGTAATGCGGTGCTCGCGCGATACCGCGAGCGCCTCGGCATATTCCACACGTGCGGGATTCAGGGTCACAGCAAGTGTGAACTGTTCCTCTGCCTTTCCGTACTGCTGGGCGCGGAGTCCTTTCGCACCTTGGAGGTAGGCCCGCTCTGCCTTGACCGCGTCCGCGGCATGGGCTGCTCTATTTGGCGAGGGCGCGGAGGGCCCTGTCGAAGCCTCCATCGCTGCCGGCACGGTCGCTGCCGCTGAGGGCATGCGGTCGGTTTGTGGAAAGGCACTCCCTGCAGCCGCGAGCAGCCATCCTGCACAAAGCAGGCGCGTGCGGAGGGCGCTCGACGGCAATCGGCGGGTGGCGAAGAGCATAGCTAAGCCGTTAGACGTTTGCTGGCCCACCCTACCGCGCGCTGCTGATCGACTGTACGCGTGCCAGCGGGCGTTCGCTGCGGGGCGGCCGTTTCAAGCCGTTCTTGATTTGCGTCGTGTCCATATCCAGCTCCGCGAGCGTGCGGCTGAGGGTGTTGCGATGCATCCCGAGCTCGATCGCGCTCTTGCACTGGTTGCCGCGATGCTTTGCGAGTACGTGGACCAGATAGCGCCGCTTGAACTCACGGACTGCCTCCTCGTAGTTGATGCCTTGCTCGTGCATCTGTGCCACGAGAATATCGAGCTCACGCCTCACTCAGTCCACCTCAGTCAAGCGCTGCTGGATCTACGTGCATCGCCCTATGGAGCCGCCACGCAGAAGTGGCCACCCTCTTGGCGACGCCTATAAGCTGCGCGGCAAGACGAAGGATATCCCATGCGCTGCCTGAAGCAAATAGGGAAGAAGTACTGATTCCCGGGTAACCGCGAATCGTGGAACAAAGGGCGCGAGTGGTAATGCAAGCGCCGCCAATAGCAGGATTGCCCGAAGCGCACCGAAGACCGCGCCGCCAAGCCGGTCAAAAAAGCCAAGGCCCACAGCCTCAGCCATTTGCCGGACAAGATGGCCGAGCAGCGAGAGTGTAAGAAACGTGATGAGCACGATACCGGTGAACGCAATGAACTCCGCGACCACGGGCGTGTGGACCCAGCGCACGAGATACGCGGCAAAGCCGCCGGCGTACATCGCTGCGAGCACCACGCTGAGCACTAGGCCGGCAAGGGAGAGTACCGACCGGATGAGGCCGCGCATAAAGGCCGACACCACGGAGAGCGCGACGGTCATGCCGATGACCCAATCCAGCAGGTTCAGGCCGGAAAGCGAAACCGTCATCTTGCCTTCAGGCAGCGCTGGCAGCAACGTCATGCGGGCAGATTGGCGGCGCCTGTGAGGCGGGTGAAGGCCTCAAGGTACTTTGCGCGAGTCTCAGCAATGATGTCTTCGGGCAGAGCGGGCGCTGGCGGCTGTTTGTTCCAATCGATACGCTGGAGATAGTCGCGCACAAACTGCTTGTCAAAGGAGGGTTGCGCACCGCCGGGAGCATAGCCGCTCGCCAGCCAGTAGCGGGACGAATCCGGCGTCAGGACCTCGTCGGCGAGGACGATGCGGTTGTCCCGTCCGTCCGGTGTACGAACGTAGCCGAACTCGAACTTGGTATCGGCGAGGAGAAGGCCTTTGCTCTCGGCATGCGCGGAGGCTCGCGCATAGATCGCGAGGGTGAGATCCCGGAGACGCTCTGCGACGTTCGCACCAAGCTCGCGGACAACCTCGTCGAAGGGGATGTTCTCGTCGTGGCCGGTGTGGTTCTTCGCCGCGGGCGTGAAGAGCGGTCCGGGGAGGCGGTCGCCCTCGCGGAGGCCTGCCGGCAGGGGAATGCCGCAGAGGGAACCGGTTGCCTGGTAGTCCTTCCATCCGGAGCCGGAGAGATAGCCGCGGGCGACGCATTCGACGGGAAACATCTGCGCCCGCTGAACGATCATGCTGCGTCCGCGGAGCTCGCGGGCAAAGGGCTGCAGATCGGCAGGGAACTCGGCGGGATTGGCGGTGATGAGGTGGTTTGGCACCAGGTCACGCAGATGGTCGAACCAGAAAAGGGAGAGCTGCGTGAGCACCTTGCCCTTGTCTGGAATGGTACTGCCGAGCACGTGGTCGAAAGCGGAGATGCGGTCAGAGGCGACGAAGAGGAGGCGGTCGTCGCCGATCGCGTAGAGATCGCGGACTTTGCCGGAGAGGATGGGAGTACGACCGGCGAGTTTGGATGTGTGGCTTTCGCTCATACCGCTAGTATGGCCTCAGGCGACACGGCGGTTTTCGGGTTTGTTCAGATTGACGGAGACGATTTTGCTAATGCCGGGTTCCTGCATCGTGACGCCGTAGATGACGTCGGCCTCGCTCATGGTGCGCTTGTGGTGGGTGATGATGACGAATTGTGTATCGCGGCTCATCTCATGGATCAGACGTGCGAAGCGGCCGACATTGGTTTCGTCGAGTGGAGCGTCGACCTCGTCGAGGATGCAAAAAGGACTCGGCTGGAAATGAAAGATTCCAACGAGCAAAGAGAGTGCGGTGAGCGCTTTTTCGCCACCGGAGAGCAGGAGCACGTTCTGCAGCTTTTTGCCCGGAGGCGAGGCCACAAGGTCGATGCCGCTTTCGGCGGAGTTCTGCTCATCTGTGAGCTTCATAAAAGCTTGGCCGCCGCCGAAGAGCTTGGTGAAGGTATCCGCGAAGTTGCGATTGATGATGACAAAGGCCTCGTCAAATTTTGTGCGAGAGATCTCGTCGATCTCACGGATAGAGCTTTCCGTGTTGCGGATGGAGTCGAGCAGATCCTTTCGCTGCGTTTCGAGGAAGCCATGACGCTCTGCGGCTTCGCTGAACTCTTCGAGCGCCATCATGTTGACCGGTCCCATGGCCTCCAGCTTTGACTTCAGAGAGCGAGCCTCTTCTTCCGCGGTAGCCAGGGCGTCCGACTCAATGCGAGTGATGGAGCTGTCGGCGCGAAGGTCGGCTGCGGGCAGGTTCAGATCCTGCAGCGACTGCGCTTCGAGGTGCTCGATCTGGCTGGAGAGGCGGGCGATGTGGGCGATAAGCTGGCCGCGCTGCTCACGAAGCGTCTCGGTTTCTGAGCGGAGCGCGCGCAGATGTGTGTTCTTGCCGGTCAGCGCCGCCCGCAGCGCGACGGCCTCCGCGGACACTCGCGCGGCGTCTGCGGTGAGTTGCTCCCGGCGTGTGGTGAGTTCGGCATGCTGAGCGGCGAGGCTGACGTTTTCCTCTTCGCGTCTCGCCTGCTCATCGCGCGCCGCGGCGAGCTGTGCCTCGACCTGAACGGCTCGCGCCGCCTGGGTATTGTGCATCCGCTCGTTCTGTTCAAAGCTGGCGGACGCGCTGCGGCGGCGCTCCTCCAGGCCGGCGAGCGCTGCGGACGCGGCCGCGGCGGCAGCCTGGACCTCCTCTCGCTCCCGGCGAAGATCCTCGATGCGCAGGGTGGCGGCGGAGACGCGGGCATCGATGGCCTCACGCTCGGCGGTCAGCCGCTTCGCCTCTTTCTGCTTCTTTTCAATGAAGTCCTGCCGGCCGGCCCGGCCGTCGCGATTGCGCTCGCTTTGCAGCGACCACTCAGCCAATCGTTTTTCGATCCGGGCGGCCTCGGATTCCATCTGCCGCAAAGCCGCACCGCTGTTGGCGGCCTCACGCTCGGCGTCGCGGCGTTCGTTGCTTTTTCCTTCCAAGGTGTGCTGCATCTCGGCGATGCTCCTGCTGAGCGACGCCACGTCCAGTTCAGAGTGCGCTATCTCGGCCTGCATGGCGGTCAGTTTCTGCTGCGCATCGCGGAGCTCACGCTTGAGGGCGAGCGGACCCTCGCTGCGCGCCTTTCCTCCCGTGACGGTCAGGTTGTGAAAGGTCTCACCGGAGGGCGCAAGGAAGAAGGCCTCCGGATTCTCAAGTGCGAGCGAGCGGGCTGTTTCGCTGTCCGGTGCGATAAAGCCTTCGCGCAGTTTGGGAAGGAGAACCTCAAGGGAACGGCCAAAGCCATTCACGACCTTGATGCAGTCCCGCAGCGGCTGCACGCCGCCGGTATTGGTGGCGCGGCTGGCCATACCCTCGCTGAAAGAAAAGCGCGCCTCCGAATCACTGGGGTGCACGAGAAACGTGGCACGGCCATCCACGTTGCCGCGAAGCATACGCATACCCTCGCCGGCGGCGTCCCAGTTCTTGACAACGATGTAGTTGAGCTCTTCGCGGAGCAGCTCGTCGACGGCCGCGCCATGCTGGCCCTCGACCTCAAGGAAGTCGGCGAGGGTGCCGATCGGCGCGAGACTCGTGTCATCGGTGCGTTTGCGCGCGCTGCGAAAGATGTTCTTGACGGTGTCGG
>CAXTSF010000196.1:0-5607 GCA_964246865.1 uncultured Terriglobus sp. | reverse complement strand
GTGCGCAACGGCGGCGAGCGGTGGTGGAACAAGATCGAACAAAGGCATGAGCGGTCGGGTATCGGATCGCTGGTGCGGCCGGAGGACATTTATATGTCGCCGTTCGATCTCGATGACCGGCTGCGCGGGCTGCCTGGGGTGGACCTGGATCAGCTGGGAGCGGTGGATGTGCTGGAGGCGGATACGAACCAGCTGAGCGAGATTGAGTTTGCGTCGAGGCCGACGCCGCGCTTTCATGGGTCGATACCGGCAATGGTGGAGACGCTGCGGTCGCTGACGCAGCAGGATGCGCGGGTGCTGATTACGGCACCGAACCAGGGCGAGGTGGAGCGGCTGGCGACACTGCTGCAGGAGTACGGGGTGCCATACCGGCTGGGGAGCCGGGTGCAGCAGGCGGGCGGATCGGCGACGGTGTATGACGAGTCAAGCTATCTGACAGGAGATATTCGCACGCCAGTGATTGTGAAAAGCGCGATCGCAAACGGCGTGCAGTTTCTCGATCTGGAGAAGGCGACGGCGCGCATGCTGCTCATCTTCGGCGCGCAGGACCTGAACGACGATGCCGATGTGCATGCGCGGCCGGTGCAGCGGAAGGCGAAGACGGCGGCGTTCATCTCGGATTTTCGTGACCTCGCGGTGGGCGACTATGTGGTGCATGTGGAGCATGGCATCGCAAAGTACATGGGGCTGCGCACGATCGAGCAGGAGGGCACGCCGCTTGAGCTGATGATCCTGGAGTTTGCGGAGGCGGCGAAGCTGTACGTGCCGCTAACGCGGCTGGACCTGATCCAGAAGTACCGGTCGAGCGAGGCAGGGCCAGCACCGGAGCTGAACAAGCTGGGCGGGCAAGCCTGGGCGAAGACGAAGGCGCGTGTCAAGAAGGCCATGCAGGACATGACGGCCGAGCTGCTGAAGCTGTATGCGCAGCGGCAGGCGGCGCAGGGCCATGCGTACACGCCGGACTCGCAGATGATGGGAGAGTTTGAGGACGCGTTCGACTTCAACGAGACGGACGATCAGATGGCCGCGATTGCGGACATTAAGCGGGATATGGAATCGACGCAGCCGATGGATCGGCTCTTGTGCGGCGATGTGGGGTACGGCAAGACTGAGGTCGCGATGCGTGCGGCGTTCAAGGCGGTGCAGGACTCGAAGCAGGTGGCGGTGCTGACGCCGACGACGGTGCTGACCTTTCAACACTTCCAGTCGTTCAAGAAGCGGTTTGCCCGGTTCCCGGTGACGATCGAGATGATCTCGCGCTTTCGGACGGCGAAGGAGCAGAAGAAGATCCTTGAAGATGCGGCTGCGGGCAAGGTGGACATCCTGATCGGCACGCACCGGATTTTATCGAAGGACATTGCATTTCAGGATCTCGGGCTGCTCATCGTCGATGAGGAGCAGAGATTCGGTGTGCGGCACAAGGAGCGGCTGAAGCAGATGCGGGCGCACATCGACGTGCTGGCGATGAGCGCGACGCCGATCCCGCGGACGCTGCACATGAGCCTGCTCGGGCTGCGGGATATGAGCGTGATCGAAACGCCGCCGAAGGACCGCATGGCGATCCAGACGATCGTGGCGAAGTTTGATGAGAAGCTGGTGCGCACCGCGCTTGAGATGGAGCTGGAGCGCGGGGGGCAGTGTTACTTCGTACACAACCGGGTGGAGACGATCTATGAGATCGCGTCAAAGATCCGCGAGCTGGTGCCGCATGCGCGCGTGATCGTAGGGCATGGGCAGCTGCCGGAAAGCGAGCTTGAACGGGTGATGCTGAGCTTTATGGATGGCGAGTACGACGTGCTGGTAGCGACGAGCATTATCGAGAATGGGCTCGACATTTCGAAGGCGAACACGATGATCATCAACCGCGCGGACCGCCATGGACTGAGCGAGTTGTACCAGCTACGCGGGCGGGTGGGCCGGTCGGACCGCCGGGCGTATGCCTATCTGCTGATCCCGCCGGAGAACGAGCTGACGGAGATCGCCCGGCGGCGGCTGGCGGCGCTGAAGGAGTTCAGCGACCTGGGTGCGGGCTTCAAAATTGCGGCGCTGGACCTGGAGCTGCGCGGTGCGGGCAACATGCTGGGCGGCGAGCAGAGCGGTCACATTGAGGCAATCGGCTTCGAGATGTACACGAGCATGCTGCAGGAGGCGGTGAGCAAGATCAAGGGAGAGGCGCAGGAGGAGCGGCCAACGGTGCAGCTGAACTTGGGCATCTCTCTGCGCATCGATGCGGACTATATCGCGGAAGAGAACCAGCGGCTGCGCATGTACAAGCGCATTGCGGGCGCGGCGGACACGGGTGTGCTGGCGGATGTACGGGCGGAGATGCTGGACCGGTACGGCGAGCTGCCGGAGTCGGTGATCAACCTCTTGGGGGCGGCGGAGGTGCGGCTGCAGTGCGAGCGGATCTCCCTGGCGCAGGTGGATCGCAAGCGGGTGCAGCTCGAGGAGAACCGGACCAAGGTCTTCCGGGAGATGCTGCATCTGCGCTTCGACCCGAAGGCGAAGATCGACGCCGGGATGCTGATGAAGCTGGTCTCGCGCAATACGAAGCGGGGGGCGCAGTTTACGCCACAGGGTGTGCTGCGGTGGCCGCTCTCGTCCAGTAATGCCGCGGACGTGATTGCGGAGACGAAGTCGCTGCTGGAGCAGCTGGACATGGCACCGGTGGCTGCGTAGGAGCGGTTCTTCTCGTGCAGCGGGACAAGCCTTGGAGGTGCTGGAGATGGCGGTGGAGCAGATGCCACCCTCAGCGGCTGAAGCCACGGTTCAATTGAGGCATTTTTGGCGCGGCGAAAGCCGCACCCAATCGAGACAGTTTTGATTCAGCAGCCTCTCAGCTTGTTGCAGCGGTTCAGACTTGTGTCGCGGAGATGGCGAGGGGCGCGACCTCCTGGGATTGCCGCGCCGGGGCAGGGCGAAGTGCTGGGACGGTGCCGTGGCGGTCGCGCAAAAAGTAACGCCGCAGGGCACCTACAGGCCGCTCGAAGTAGCGCAGGGAGAGCGTGCAAAGGGCGAGCATGATGGTAAGCGTGAAAAGGAAGCGAACGTAGAGATAGCTGCCGGGCGGCAGGTTGAGATGCGGCATGATCGTGTCATCAAAGAGCGAGATGACGTAGAGGTGACTCAGGTAGAGCATGTAGCTGATGTCCCCAAGAAAGCGCAGCGGCCGTACCGAGAGCAGACGTGACGCCCAGTGCTTGCCGTGCGTAATGCACCAGCACAGGATGCCGGTGAACATCCAGACGGTACCGCTGATGACCATCTGATACGCCTCGACGTCCTTCGCGCGCAGGGCTTCAGAGACGACCACGACAACTGCCCCAACTGTGAGGAGCGGTAGACCAAAGCGTCGCCATAGAGCCTGCCCGTGCGTGTCGCGATAAGGCAAGCGGAGGCGTGCCGCTTGAAGCGCCAGCATGGCCCCCCAGGCGAGCCCGTCGCAGTTGACGAAGGTGTAATGTGTCCGGCCATGGCCGGTTGCGACGGAGGCGAACCGCAGCAGAGGTTCGGCGATACAGATGAGCACCAGAAGCAGGTGCATGCGCCGGGCGGAAAGCTTACGGACCACAGCCGGCCACAGAAAGTAGAACTGTTCTTCGATCGAGAGCGACCAGAATGGGCCGGTGGTCTGCAGATGCAGGAGGTGATCGAAGCATTGCACAAAGAGAAGGGCCAGCACGATAGTGGTCACGCTGGTGTAGCCCAGCAGATAGGTGATCCCGAGAACGAGCAGGAGCGCCGGAAGGATACGGAAGACACGTTTCCAGTAGAAGTCGCGAAAGTACGCCGGCCGGTTGCGGTCTTTTAGCAAGAGCGACGTGATGAGATAGCCGGAGAGCACAAAGAAGAGCGTGACGCCGGTGTAACCGTAGAACGACCCGAAGGCCAGGATGCGGAGATGCCAGGGCTGCGGTGCCGCTGGATCGAGGCCGGCAGAGAAGGTGTGGTGGAAGAGCACACCCAATGCGGCGAGTCCCCGCAGGCCATCCAGCGCGGTCAGGTGGGGGAATTTGCTGGACCGGGTCACGAAGGGCGAGGGACTCCTACCTCCGAGGTTAGGCTTTGGCCTGGCTGGGCGGAATAGTGCGAAAGTTGTAGGCTGTGCAGCTGGTGGAACCAGACGGCTTGCTCACGGCGGGGAGATGATTGGTGGGGATCCTTCGCTGCGCTCAGATGACGACGCCAGTGGGAAAGATCAAAGCTGGGCGCGAACGAAGGTAAGATTGGCGCTACATGCGACCCTTTGTTGCCGTCCTCGGTCTTGTCTCCAGCCTCCTCTCCGCGACCCCTCCTTTTGTCTCTGTTGCTTCTGCGCAGCATGTCTCTGCGGATGGGGCGATGCAGACCTTCGATACGCTCTCAAACCAGTATTTCGATGAGGTGTATTTCCGGTATGCGCCGACGCAGGGAACGTCGGCGGGACTGCACGGGTATGACGCGCAGCTGGAGGAGTATTCGGCGGCGGGGATTGCGAAGGAGGTGGCGGCTCTGCATGCGTCGCTCACGAAGATTGAGGCGGTGCCTGCGAGCGGGCTGGATGCGTCCGTGGCGGCGGACCGCGAGATCCTGCTGAACTCGATCCGGTCCACGCTGCTGCAGCTGGAGGTGATCCGGGACTGGGAGAAGAATCCGGACACGTATTCGAGTGGCGTGACGGCGGCGGTGTTCACGATTATGGAGCGGCCGTATGCGCCGGTGAACACGCGGCTGCGCGCGGCGGTGGCACGGGAGAGGCAGATGCCGCGGGTGTTTGAGGAGGCGCGGCGAAACCTGAAGAACCCGCCGAAGATCTATACCGAGATCGCGCTCGAGCAGATCGACGGTCTGGTGAGCTTCTTCGAGAAGGATGTGCCGTCGGCGTTTGCCGATGCGACGGATGCGCCCCTGAAGGCGGAGTTCGCGCGGACAAACGGTGCGGTGGTGGCGGCGCTGCGGAGCTACGGCGCGTGGATGAAGGCGGACCTCTTGCCGCGGTCGAATGGGGATTTCCGTTGGGGTGCGGAGATCTATCGCAGGAGGCTGCTGTATGACGAGATGGTGGACACGCCGCTGGACCGGCTGCTGGCGTTGAATGCGGCGAACATGAAGACGAACCAGCAGGAGTTTGCGCGCATTGCGCATGAGCTGGACCCCAAGAAGACGCCCGCGGAGGTGCTGGCGCAGCTGGCCACGATCCATCCCGCGCCCGACAGGCTGCTGGATACGTTTCGCGACAGCTTTTCCGCGGAGATTGCGTTTATCCAGGCGCACCGGATCATCACCATCCCAAGCGAGGTGCGGCCGGTGCTGGAGGAGACGCCGCCGTTTGAGCGGGCGACGACGCAGGCGAGCATGGATCCACCGGGGCCGTTTGAGCGGAACTCGACGAAGGCGTACTTCAATGTGACGCTGCCGGAGAAGGGCTGGACGGCGGAGCATGTGGCGGAGCACATGGCGGCGTTCAACGTGGGCACAATCGTGTCGACGAGCATTCATGAGGCGTACCCGGGGCACTACACGCAGTTCCTGTGGCAGGGGCAGTTTCCGTCGAAGATCCGCAAGCTGCTGCCGGCGAGCACGAACGTGGAGGGCTGGGCGCACTACTGCGAGCAGATGATGCTGGAT
>CAXTSF010000195.1:0-5736 GCA_964246865.1 uncultured Terriglobus sp. | reverse complement strand
CCGGTCCGGCGACATGCGAAACCACGCCAGCGGCCCGTCCAGCTTGAAGGAGCGCTCCTCATGCAGGCCGTTGCCAAGCCAGCGCAGCCGGTCGCCATCGTGCACCACCACGTGGCCGCCATCCACCACCCAGAGATATTGTTCGCTGTGGTGGACGCGCCACTCCAGGCTCCGCTCCTGCTTGCCCGTCTTCAGGTTGAACAGCACGGCGCGCACCATGTGCGGACGGTCCTCCGGCCGGTCGCCCTTCTCGCGCGCCACCAGGCTGTGCGGATCGAAGGCGAAGACGAGGTGGTCCTCGCCCAGGAATGCGCTGGCCGCGCCAAACTCCAGGTCCTGCATCTCCGCCGACTTCAGCCGATGGTAGCCGGTCTTCTCGAGCGAGATCGTCCGCAGCGGCACCGTCTGTGCAGTGGCAGCCGCGGAGGAGCCGAACGCCGCGCACGCCGGCTCCACGCACCCGGGGAGCTCCGGCGGCAGCGGCACCGCCACGCGCTTCGGCGGGGCGGGAGCGCGGCCCTTAAGCTCCGGACCGGTGGGCGCGGGCTGGACCACGGCCACCGATTCCGGCAACAGGATTAGCACCGTGCCCATGGGCAGCTTCACCTGCCTGTCCAGCGAGGAGACAACCGTGCTGCCCTCCGGCCCGCCACCCACATCCAGCTTCAGCCGTGGCATCTTCCACACCTGGCCGGTCTTCACAGCGTCCGGTCGCTTGGCTTTCCGTTCGTCATCACTGTCAGGAAAGGACACCGGCATGGTGGCGTTTTGCCGGCCAGACATGTCGAGGACACCCGCCTTAAAGCTCGCCATGTCGTTTCCCGCATGCCCAAGCCCTCCACCCTCACCGAAGCTGGCCGAATGAAAGCCTTGCCGCATCACCCGGTGATCACTGGCGTCCAGAGCACCCGGGTCCGGCGCAAGCATTGCCAGCCACACCAGCTTCTGCGGGTCAGCTCCCTTGCAGCGGTAGCGGAACTCCAGCGCGAGCCTGCCTCGCCTGCTGCCCGGCTCCGCTGTGTCCATCACAACACCGTGCAGCACCGAAGCGGCAGGAAAGCGGCAGATGCCGTCGGTCCAGTCAACTTGCACCTTGGCAACAACCTCATCGCCGACCTTCGAGGCGGATGAGTTCAGGGAGCGCACCAGCTCCAGCGAGATCGGCGGCGTGTTCTTTGCCTTCTCCCTTCCCGCGGCCGCAACAGGCGTGTTCGCGCCGGTACCGGCGATCGCTGCCCCGAGCGTGGCGCATCCCGAACCGATGCAGGCGGGATTGTCCGGCGACAGGCGGAAGTCGCCCTGCCGTGCCGCTTCACTTTCCGCAATCTGAACCGGCAGCGTGGGCGTCTGACGCTTCGGCGATGGAACCACTTGACCGATCAGGCGGAAAGCGCCGCTTAGAACCAGCAGAACGAGGCAGAGGTGGAGCTTCATTGCGAAACCTCGGTGAAGCAGGAGACAAACACAAGAGAGCGGCACGCTGTAGCAGCGCCAGACCGGATCGTCGTGTATGGGATGTGTCTACGCGCAGCCTCTCGAGACTGTCAATAGAATTCGCATTGCTGAATTCGCATCGCTGACGGGGAGGAGAATCGGCAGATACGAGTCCAGGCGCAGGCTGGCCTGCAAGAGAAGGCTGCCCGTAGACCCTACCGGACATGCTTGCGGTGACGAAGGGTGGGCAGCGCGATCCGGACCGCCGCTCGGGCACAGATATCGTCTATAGGCGGTGTTGCTCCGGTAAACGCCTACAAGGTTTTGGCCAGCCGGGATGCACTCTAGCGACATGCACCCTTCACAAGCGCCGATTCGCTCGTTTCTCCGGCGCAAGCTGCTGCTGTTGAGCCTTCTGACAGCCTCTCTCTCCGTCCTGCTGTCCGCGCTGCATCCCCGCGGCAGTGAACTGCGCTATCTCTACACCGTCTTGCGCTTGCAGATGGGCACGGACTCTTCCCGCTTCATGGACCAGGCCTGGCAAACCATCACCTCCGGACACGCACTCTACGGCACCCTGTTTTTCGGGCAGCACGTCAAGTTCATCTATCCCACATCGTCGCTGCTGCTCTATTGGCTCGCCGCCATGCTGCACCTCCAGGGCAGCGTGGTGGTCCGCGCAATCATTCTCCTGAGCCTTCCCGCAACGCTTCTAATTGTTGGAGAGATTGTCATCCTCAAAGCCTCGGAGGCCGGCCCGCTCGACGCCGGGGAGCGCCTGCGTATTCGCCTCCTGGTCGCGCTTCTGGGGCTTCTCTTCTATCCGTTGATCTATGTTGTGTTCCTGGGCCAGATCCAGACCCTGCTTACCTGTCTCTGGACGCTCTCCATCTGGCTCTGGATGCGGCACCGCACGGCGCTTGCGGGTCTTACCGTTGCCCTGATCTGCATCTTTAAGCCGGCACTTGCCATCTTCGTGGTGTGGGCGGTTCTGCGCAGGCAGTGGCGGTTTCTTGGTACCTTCGTCGCCGCGTTCTGCATGATCCAGACAATCGCGATCGCTCTGTTTGGCTGGCAGAATGAGGTGGACTACCTCCGCGTGCTGAATTTCCTGAGCCATCACGGCGAGGTCTTTATCCCCAACCAGACGGCCAACGGCTTTCTGGAGCGCTGGATGCGGAACGGCGACATGACCCAATGGAGCGACACGATCTACCCGCCATACAACCGGCTGGTGTACTTGGGCACGCTCCTCTCCACCGCTGTTCTGCTGCTGGTCGGCCTGCTGCTCCCGGTTGTTCGCCGGTGGGGCGACTCCTCCGCGGACTACATCCTCTTCGGCCTCCTTGCGACTGTGGCCTCGCCTATTGCATGGGAGCACCATTACAGCTACTTCTTTGCGGCAAGCATGTACTACCTGGCGGCGGCACGTGGCCGAAGACGAGGCATCCCGGCCCTGTTCGCGATCTGCTTCCTGGTGCTTTCTAACGCCTGGCCGCTCCTGAACCGCCTGGCAAACACATCCTGGAACCCGCTGCTGAGTTACCACCTCTACGCCGGCCTGGGCATGGCCGCCCTGATCGGGGTGTGGATGGAACGGGACCGGGCTGGGTCGCGCGCAGTGGCACCGTTGCAGATGACGGCCATCTAGCGAGCAGGCCGGTGCACCTACGGGAGCGGTGCCACGGCCGTCTTTGCCTGCTCGACTGCCCTGGGCGCTGCTGCCTGCTTGCGGATGAGCCGCTCCGGCATGAGGACCAGCACGGCATGCCCGGGTAGCTTTACCTGCTTCTCCGGGCTGGAGAGTACGCTGCTGCCCTCGGGCCCGGTACCCGCCGACAGCTCCAGCCTGGGCAGATGCCAAACCTCGCCCAGCTCGATCGAGGTGGGTCGCAGGCCGTGCCGGTCGGAGATGTTGTCGATGAAGAGCGGCAGGGACGGGTTGGACCGGCCCGACATATCACCGGACTTCACTCCCGAGTCACGTGACAGGTCACCCTCGCCGAAGCTCGATGACCGGAAGGTCTGCTTGGTCACCGTCTTTCCGTGCGTATCCAGGATGTCGTACATCTCCGGTGCCAGCACGGCCATCCAGAGGAGCCGCTGCGGTGTCTTCCACGCTTCGCACTGGTACTCAAAGCGGATCGCGACACTTCCAAAGCGGCCGTCCTTTTCCTCGCGCTGCACCACTCGTCCTGGCAGCACGGTCTTCTTCGGCACGGTACAGACGCCGTCGTTCCAGTCCGTCTCCAGCCGCACCTCCACCGGAGCCTCCGGGCGCAGATTGCGCGCGTTCAGCCCGTGCAGAAGCTCCACCTCCAGCGGGTACACGGGCCGCTGCCGGTTAGCAGCAGACGCGGAAGCACCTGTGCCGGATACCGGGGATACGGCTCCCAAGGCAGCCGCCGGCGCGGAAGCAGCGACTGGCGTTACGCGAGCGGATGGGGCTGCCGGAGACGCGCCCGCCGTCGGCTTCGGAAGGATCGTCTGCGCCCTCACGCCGCTGAAGGCGAAGAGGGCAGCAACGGCAAACGGAAGGCATTGCGGACCGGTGAGACGCATGGGGCACACTCCGGGATCGGCTGCTTTGCTGGTGTGCCACGAAGTGTAGCCCCGCCGGGAGCCTCCCGTCAGCCGACTTTGCAGCGCATGTTCACAGGACACATCGTGAAAGCCCTTGTACGGACGCGCACTACAATGCCGCTATGGCCACCGTCGGCATCTCGTCCGCTCCCGCGCTCCCGTCCACAGGGCCGGCTGCACCGCGGCCCGGCACTGCCGCACTAAGGCCCGGCACTGCTGCACTACGGCCCGGCAGTGCTGCACCACGGCCCGGCACTGCTGCACCGCGGCCCGGCACTGCTGCACCGCGGCCCGGCACTTCGGATGGCCCCGAGTCCGGCACGCCGCAGGGTGGCCTGCCCTGGTATCTGTGGACCTCCGCCATCGCCGTGGCCTCGGTCACCTTTGGCGCGCACTGGGACGTCTCCTGGCACCGCTCCATCGGCCGGGACAGCTTCTGGACACCGGCTCATGTGGCCATCTATCTCTGCGGTGTGCTCGCCGGCATCTCGAGCGCCTTTCTGATTCTGAAGACCACCTTTTCGCGCCGCAGCGACCTGCGCGATCACGCCGTCTCTGTCTTCGGTCTGCGCGGGCCGACCGGTGCGTTTCTGCAGGCCTGGGGCGGCGTGGCCATGATCGTTTCCGCGCCTTTCGACAACTGGTGGCACAGCGCATACGGCCTGGATGTGAAGATCCTGTCGCCGCCGCACGTGCTGCTGATGATCGGCGTCTCTGCCGTCTGCATCGGGACCATGCTGCTGGTGCTCGCCGCGATGAACCGCGCGGACACGGTAGAAGGGCACAGTGCGGGTGCTTCAGAGGCATCCGCCGCGGGCCGGAACTTCAGCCGGTTGCAGTGGCTGCTGCTCCTGACCGGCGGCTGCGTCATCATTCTGCAGCTCTTCTTCCGCATGGAGCTGACCAGCGAGGCAGGGCAGCACCGGGCCACCTGCTACCGTGCCGTGGCGCTCGGTTTCCCGACGGCCATGGCGGTCCTCTACCGCGCCATCCGCCACCGCTGGACAGGCACCGTCACCGTCGGCATGTACACCGCTTCCCTCATCGGCCTCATTCTTGTGCTGCCGCTCTTTCCCGCGGAGCCGAAGCTGGGCCCGGTCTTCTTCCCGGTCACGCATTTTGTCCCGCCGAAGTTTCCGCTGCTGCTGCTGGTTCCGGCGGTGCTGCTGGACCTGTTGTGGCAGCGTACCCTCCGCCTTGACGAAACAGCCGGACACCGTCAGAGCAACCGGAGCCTCTGGCTGGTCTCGCTCGCCTCCGGCATTGTCTTTGTCACGTCATGGTTTGCGGTGCAGTGGCCATTTGCGGACTTCCTTATGTCTTCCGCGGCAGACAACCGCTTCTTCGGCTCCATGTACTTCGCTTATGCCGAACCCGCCTGGATCCCCGACCGCATGCGCCATTTCTCCAGCGTGGACCACGGCTCCGCACTGCTGCTTGGCCTTTTCATCGCGTGCGCATATGCGGTCGTTTCCACCCGAGCCGGCCTTGCGCTTGGCCGGTGGATGGCCGCGGTGCAGCGCTAACGCGGTCCCGCCATACCGGCCTTCTCGCTACAAAAGTGCACAGCGAGGCACGTTTCTTCACCAGGATCCGCCTTCTTTGCGACAAATCTTCACGAAACGGTGCTCCATCCTCTAGCATTAGCCGGATGAGTTCTTTAACAAAGACCCCGGAGACCTCCGCCCTTCCCACCCGTGATTTTGCTTCCTCCTCAGG
>CAXTSF010000194.1:0-5738 GCA_964246865.1 uncultured Terriglobus sp. | reverse complement strand
CTGTCCGCCCCCGTGGAGGATGTTGACGGATGAGTACAGCCCTACAACCTACGCCGCCGAACACCGTTGCGAGCGTCATTCCGTTCCTTCCCGCCTCTCTAACCCCAATGACGCTTTCCGGTCCTCGCAAGGCCGCTATCCTCATGCTGACCCTTGGGGATGAGGAGTCCAAGGCACTTCTGCGTGGTTTGAGCGAGCGAGATGTCCAGCGGCTTACGCAGGAGATCTCGAAGATGAGCACGATCTCGCCGGATGAGCAGACGCAGGTGCTTTGCGAGTTCTATGGCCTGCAGCAGACGCAGCAGTACATGCTGAATGGCGGCCCGGAGTATGCGTCGCGGTTGTTGACGGAGGCATTCGGCAGACAGCGAGCTGAAGAGTACATGCGCGAAGTATCGCAGTTGCAGGATGGTCCAAAGGGCGATCTGCTCGCGCTCTCAAAGATGGATCCGGCACAGCTCAGCAAATTTCTGGACGGAGAGCACCCCCAGACGGTGGCTCTGGTGCTTGCGTACCTGAACCCAAAGCGCGGCTCGGCTGTGTTGATGCAACTGCGCGAGGATCTCCGAATCGAGGCGGTACGCAGGCTTGCCGAGATGCGCCAGTTCTCTCCGGAGATGGCGCAAAAAGTGGCGCTCATCCTGTACAAGCGCGTGCACGCGCTCGGATCAAATGGAAGACAGGCTTACGCGGGCTTCAAGGCAGTGGCGGATCTGCTTAACCGCCTGGAGCAGAGCGCGAGCAAAAGCATTCTGGAACAGATCGAACAGCACGAGCCAAAACTGGCCATCGGCATCCGCAATCTGATGTTTACCTTTGACGACCTGTTGACTGTTCCGCCCCAGAGCATTCGTGAGCTCGTGAGCGCGGCAGACAAGAAGACGCTGGCCTTGGCTCTCAAGAATGCCGAAGAGAATCTTCGAGCGCACATCTTCCGCGCGATGAGTTCGCGCGCGATCGAGATGCTCCAGGAGGACATGGAGGTGCTCGGTCCGGTGCGCGGCCGGGATATTGCGCAGGCCCAGCAGGAGCTGCTGTCGCTGGCGCGCAAATTGGAGGCCGAGGGCAAGATGATGCTGAAAGTAGAGGCCGATCATGACCTGTGAGCCGCTGATGCGCAGAACCTCACAAGAGGTACAGCCCTTTCCCTTTCGAGTCGTCGTGTCCGGAGCTCGTATGGTGGTGCCGGGAGAGGGTGTGGAGGAGGAGACCGCCGCTACACCCTACCCGGAGGCGTTCGCGATCGCCCCCGTGGATCCTGAGGAAATGCGGCGACAGGGGAGGGCCGAGGGCGAACGTGAGGGTTTGCAACGAGCCAGCGAAGTGTATGGTCAGCAGCTCGAGCAGGAACGGAATACCATCCAACATTGGCTGGAACAGTTCACAGAAGAAAAACAGCGCTACTTCAGCGAAATCGAGGGTGAGGTGGTTCGACTTTCTCTCGCCATCGCCGAACGGATCCTGCATAGGGAGGCCAACATGGATCCTACCTTTCTCGCGGCCGCGGTACGGGTTGCGCTGCAGCAGGCCGGCAATAGTAGCCGCACGGTGCTGCGCACATCTGCGAATGATATGCCCATGTGGCGTGACCTCTTCCGCAGAAGGACCGATCAGATAGAAATTGTTGCGGACGGGGCGCTCGAAGCGGGAGATTGTTTTCTGGAAACTTCGAGCGGGACGGTGCGTCTCGGCGTTCGGGCACAGCTGGAAGAGATTGAACGCGGCTTCTTCGAGTTGCTGCAGCGAAGGCCAGTACGGGAGCTGCCTGCGTCGTGACCTACCTTTCGCCGTTTCTCCATCAGCTGAGTGCCCGGCCATCTGTGGCATTCGCGGGTCAGGTGATCGAAGCCAACAACGGACTGATTGAGTCGCTGGGTCCGCCCTGCTCAGTGGGGGAGTGCTGCGAGATTGTGACGGCGTCCGGCGAGAGGCATGCGGCGGAGGTGATCGGCTTTCGCGAGAGGCGCGTACTCACGATGCCGTTGCGTGGAAGTGCCGGGATCCGGTACGGCGATCGCATCACGTCGACAGGACTACCGGCGCAGATCGCCGTTGGCCGCGCGATGCTGGGAAGAGTCTTCGACGGCGCAGGCTCGGTCATCGATTCTGGAGCAATCCCGGTCTGCACTCACAGCGCTCCCCTCGACGCGTCGCCACCGACGCCGCTGACGCGATCTCCCGTGGAGCAGCCTCTTGCGACCGGCGTTCGTGCGATCGATGCCATGATGACCACAGGCCGAGGGCAGCGCATCGGCATCTTCGGCGGTTCAGGCGTCGGCAAAAGCACGCTCATCGGCATGATGACGCGCAACTCGGAAGCAGACATTGTGATTATCGGTCTGGTCGGCGAGCGCGGTAGAGAGGTCGGTGAGTTCCTGACCCACAGCCTCGGTGAGGAGGGCCGGCGACGCTCTGTGGTGATCGCATCCACATCCGATGTGACACCGCTCATGCGCATGCGGGCAGCCCTAGCTGCGACGGCAGCGGCGGAGCACTTTGCTGCACAGGGCAAGCATGTGCTGCTGATTCTCGATTCGCTCACACGCTTCGCGATGGCAGCACGGGAGGTCGGTCTGGCTGCCGGCGAGCCTCCGGCGAGCAAGGGATACCCCCCATCCGTGTTCGCCCGCATGGCCCGGCTGCTGGAGCGCGCGGGAAGCTTCTCCCGGGGCAGTATCACGGCTTTCTATACCGTTCTGATGGAAGGCGATGATGAACAAGATCCCATCGTGGATAGCGCACGATCGATCCTCGACGGGCACATTCTGCTCTCGCGCGATCTGACATCCGAGGGGATCTATCCGCCGATCGATGTGCTTCGGTCGTTGAGCCGGCTCATGCCAGCTCTGGTGACGCCGGAACACCAGGCCCGCGCCCGTAAAGCGCGCAAGCTGCTGGCCAGCTATCAACGGTCCGAGGATCTGCTGCGGGTGGGAGCTTACAAGCCGGGTTCAGACACCGAACTGGATGCAGCGATCCGGCTTCGGCCCAGGCTTCAGCAGATCTTCCGGCAGAATGCGGAAGACTGTATTTCCTTCGATTCGCGGCTCGAAAGCTTCGCGTTTTTGGACGAGATACCGGGATGACCTCAGAGAAGCGGCTTGACCGGCTCCTTCGCCTGCGCGCTCTGCAGGCCGGCATAGCCGCCGCAGAGCTGGTTCAGGCGAGAACGGACCTTCGCGAGGTCGAGTCGGACGTTGCACGCTTGCAGGATCTGCGGGCAGACGAACGTGACGAGCAGGAAAGGAGATTACTTGGAAGCGATCACGAGGCTTGGCTCTTCGGTTTGTCACAGGCGGCTTTGCTGGAGGGACGTGAGACGGCTCTCCGAAGCAGAGTCCCTGCGTTACAGGCACAAGTGCACAGCATGGCTCAGGAGGAGAAGCGGCGCCGCCTGGAACAGAAGCAGATCAGCTCATTGTTAGACGGTGTCGCGAAGGCGGGGCGGGCCGCCGCTGACCGTGCCGAGGAGAAGCGGCTCGGAGATCAGTTTCTAGCGCTACGCCTGTGGCAACAGGGACATGCGACCGGCAACAGAAATCTCTAAGCAAGCACGAGCTACTTTGGCCGTTGTCCTGCTTCATGTTTCGCTGTGATCACCTCGATACAGGTTGAAGGAGCAGTTGGCGGATCCGCAGCGATGCCGGCGAGCGACCGAGCCCAGAAGCACGCCGGCAGTGGCCAAGAGTTTGGTTTTAGCGAAGCGCTGACGCTTGCCGGGATTGCGTCACACCCTCTTCTGACCGGGACAGCTAAAAGTGAAAGCGCGAACGTCTCCCCGATGCAAACCGATGAGAACGAATCAGGCTCTACACCAGGAATCGAACTTGTTGCAGGAAGAAGCACTGCCGCCCATTTATCCCGCTTCATGGAAGGGGCGGGCCCCGACGAGGCAGGCGCGGCACTGGGAGATTCCTGGTCCGTCGTGCAAACGCAAAAGCCGGCGTCTGGTAAAACGGCGCTGGAACATGAAGCTGGAACTTCGCCCGGAGTAGCAGAGGCAACCGCTTGCCAGGCTGAGCCGGGCGGCGATGTGAATAGTGGGGAGGACGGGATAAAGGCCCTCTCCGGTCCCCACTGCAAGAAAACGACAGGCGAGGCGAAGCACAGGCCTGGCATCGCCTCCGGAGCGGCGCAGGCGACGCGGCAGATGCCGGAAGCCGAGCCGCCATTGAAGGGCCCGGGGGAGGGCTCCACGCCAACGATGATGACCTCGGATCCACAGGAACAGGCTTTGAGGCAGACGGCCTGTCTTCAGGCACCGGATCCTGCCGCTCCTCAAGAAGTGCACGTGCAAGCCTCCGACAACCCATTGTGGGTTGTAAACCCAGAACGCGTTACCGGCCCGGGCCGAAATGAAAACCTGCACGCCAGCAGACATCCTGCTGCTATGCCACTGGACAACCAAGGAGCACGACCTTCCCCTGAGAAAGAAGCCGCGGCCGGTGGTTCGGCTAGCTCTGGAGCAGGAGAGACATCTGGACCGGATTCGCGATCCTCCAGTTCCGGCAGACCCGCATACACCGGCTCACACGAGATCGTGATGGCTACCGCGAACCACGGTACCACCACCATCAGCACCGTCATGCCCGCTCCCGCTGAGCTTGCCCGTTCGGTTTCGTCCAGCGCCCAGCAGATTCAAGCTCCTTTCCATGCTTCGCTCGCCGGTGGCACCGGCCCGCTGCACGACCGGACAGGTGAGCTGCAGATGCGTCCAAATCAGCTCGAGGTGGGCTTTCACGATGCGGCACTCGGATGGCTGAGTGTGAGGACGAGTCTGGCCGAAACGGGAGGTGTGCACGCCAGCCTGTCCGGTAGTTCGCACAGTGCAAACGGCGCGCTCGGTGAGATGCTGCCGGGGCTGGAGCGCTACCTGCGCCAGCATTCCGTGGATCTCGCTTCTGTATCGCTGCTGAGCAAGGACGCGCCGACCGCACCAGCGCATGACGTAGCACAGGTACGCGCTTCTGCGAGCAGTTCGTCCGGTTCGCCCACGGCGGCTGATACAGCGCAGGGAGACTCGCCTTCAAAGCGACCACAGGCGGAACAGCATACGGCCAGGGAGGAGACGCAGCGTGACCGCTCGTCGGGCCCTGATAAGACCTCCCCCACAGTCCGCGCCTTATCAGCAACAGCACAGGGCTCCAACATCGACGTACGCATTTGAACCAGGAAAGGGAAACGATGCAGAGTATGCCAACAATCAACGCGCTTACTGCCGGAGGAGCACAACCGGTCGGAACGGTGCCGTCAAGCAGCGGTAGCAAGAGCTCCCCAGGCAACACGATCACGGCCAAGGACTTCATGACCTTGCTCGTGGCAGAGATGAAGAATCAAGATCCGACACAGCCTTCCGACCCGACGCAGTATGTGCAGCAGTTGGTCAGCGTAAACAGCCTGGAGCAGCTGATCAGTATCAATTCCGGCATCGCCAGCGTGGTTGCGAAGAACAGCCCCACATCCACAAATTAAACCGAATACCCTAGGAGAAAGCCATGCCCTCATTTTCTATCGCCCTGACCGGGTTGCAGGCAGATTCGGTCGCGCTCAACACGATCGGCAACAATCTCGCAAACCTCAACTCAACAGCATACAAGAAGCAGGATGCGAAGTTTGCCGATCTCTTCTATCAAACAATCGGAACATCCGGCTCAAGTACACCCTTGCAGGTCGGCATTGGAACGCGGCACTCGGATGGCTGAGTGTGAGGACGAGTCTGGCCGAAACGGGAGGTGTGC
>CAXTSF010000193.1:2492-5739 GCA_964246865.1 uncultured Terriglobus sp. | reverse complement strand
GTATAGCCTCGCGCACTGGCTCAGCACCCAGGTATCCTTGCTGCCGCCGCCCTGCGAGCTGTTCACGACCAGCGATCCCCGCTGCAGCGCCACCCGCGTCAGCCCGCCCGGCACAATCGACACCCTATCGCCGTACAGCACAAACGGCCGCAGGTCCACATGCCGCGGCTCGAAGCCATCCTCCACCAGACAGGGCGCGCGGGAGAACCCGATCGTCGGCTGCGCAATGTAGTTGCGCGGGTCCGCCCCGATCTTCCTTGCAAACTCCTCCCGCTCCGCCGCCGTCGATTGCGGCCCGATCAGCATGCCGTAGCCGCCGCTCTCTCCCACCGCCTTCACCACCATCGAATCGAGATTGTTCAGAACGTGCTGCCGCTCTGTATCGCGCGCGCACAGGAACGTCTCCACATTCTTGAGGATTGCTTCCTCCGACAGGTAGTACCGGATAATCGCCGGCACAAACGCGTACAGCGCTTTGTCGTCCGCCACGCCCGTCCCGAACGCGTTGCTCAGCGTCACGTTCCCGGCACGGTATGCGTTGAACAGCCCAGCCACGCCCAGCATCGAGTCCGCGCGGAAGCTGAGCGGGTCGATAAAGTCGTCGTCCACCCGCCGGTAGATCACGTCCACACGCCGCAGTCCGCTCGTCACGCGCATGTAGACCACATTGTCGTGCACTACCAGGTCGCGACCTTCGACCAGCTCAATCCCCATCTGCCGTGCCAGATAGGCGTGCTCGAAGTATGCGGAGTTGAAGACACCCGGGCTCAGCAGCACAATATTGGGCTCCGGCCGGCCCTCCGGTGCCAGCGAGCGCAGCGTCGCCAGCAGCAGCTGCGTGTACTGCTCGATCGGCCGCACGTTGTAGCCGCGAAACAGCTGCGGAAAAGTGCGCTTCATCACCCGCCGGTTCGTGAGCATATAGCTCACCCCGCTCGGCACGCGCAGGTTATCCTCCAGCACCACAAACGCGCCATTCTTCAAACGGATCAGATCGCTGCCAACGACTGCGATATAGACGTTTCGCGGCACGTTCAGGCCAATCATGTGCCGGCGGAAATGCCTGCAGCTGTACACAATCTCCCGCGGCACCACGCCATCCGCCAGAATGCGGCCGTCGTTGTAGATATCCTTCAGAAACAGGTTCAGCGCCGTGATCCGTTGCGTCAGACCCTTCTCCACCACCGCCCACTCCGCAGCGGTCACGATCCGCGGCAGCAGGTCGTAGGGAAAAATCCGTTCCGTTCCCTCATCCCGGCCGTACACGGTGAAGGTGATGCCCTGGTTTAAAAAGGAGAGGTCCGCCGCCTGCTTCTTCCGCAGCAGATCCTCATGCGGCAACGTCCCGAAATGCTCCATAAGCGGGCGGTAGTGCTCGTGAAGCACACCCGGCTCCACAAACATTTCGTCGTAAGCCCCATCCAGAAAGTACTTGCTCAGGGAGCGCTGCGCCGCCTCGGTTGTCTGCATCGGTGGCCTCAGTATAGAGGCTCACCCAATCCCCAAAGAATTATGCTGTCTACCCGTCATCCTGAGCGCAGCGAAGAACTCCAACAGACGGAATCCGCCAATCCCCTTCGCACCGTCCACCGCAGTGCCGGACGTTCAACTATGGCCGTGACTGCCACGGGAAGAGCATCGCCAGCAGCGAATGCCGCTCCGTCCCCGGTTGCTCCAAACAGCTGCGGTGCTTCCCATCCGGAACCACCACGAATGTCTGCTCGCGGTGTTCGCGCATCACCGTCACGCTTACGCTGTGCCCCTTGCTGTCATGCACCGCGCGTGTCCAATCGGCACGGGTGCCCATCACCTTCCCGTTCACGTGCGTGATCACATCGCCGGCGTGCAGTCCCGCGTTTGCGGCAGGGCTGTTCGCATCCACTGCATGGACCAGCAGGCCCCTGCCGTCCTTCATGCCAAAGAAGTCTGCCAGCTGCGGACCGATAGCATCCACGGTCAAGCCCGTATACGCTGGCCCGGGCAACAGATGTCCGCTGACAAAGCCGTGCGCAAAGCCGCGGGGTGGCGTGCTCGGCAACTCCCGCGGGACCACGCTCTCCGCCAACGTAGCATCCTGCGGCTCGGGCACCACCCAGTGCTGCTCCCACGCCCGCCGCGCCACCTCTTCCCGGTCTCCCAGGGTCGTGTTGATGGTCTGTTGCACGCCGTCGCGGCTCACCAGCAGGGAAACGCTGCGCCCTGGCTGCATCTCCCGCAGCAGCTTGCGCAGCTGCTGCTCACTCTCCACCGATGTGCTGTTCACGCTCAGGATCAGGTCGTGCTCACGCAGGCCGGCCTTGCCGGCGGGTCCATCGTGGTCCACCCGGACAATTTCTGCCCCGCGGACATCCCGGGCACGCTGACCGGCAGCCGGATCCAAAGACACATCCCGCAGATCGACGCCCAGGTAACCCTGTCCGGGAACATGGCTGCCACCGCCGCGGCCCGCAACCGCCAGCAGATGAGGCTGCGCCACGAGCCATGTCGATCCCAGGACTGTGCAGCCAAGGCCGACCGCCAGGAAGGTAGTTCGGAGAGCTCTGCCGCTACTGGATACCATCGACACCCTCAAGCGCCTGCATCGAGACGTTGCGAATGTATGGATTCTCATCCTGTGTGGACACCGTGTGCAACACCTCGCGCACACTCGAATCACCCTGCACCGGCTCCAGCATCCCGATCGCATGCTTTCGCACGTCGGCACTGCTGTCCCGCATCAGGCTTTCCAGAATGGCATCACGCACACGGCTATCCCGGCCGATATAGGGCTGCAAACCCTCCAGCGCCTTCAATCGTACCGCCGGACTTTTGTCGTACCGCAGGCTCACCAGTAGCGCGTCACGGAACCCTTTGCCGTCGCCGGCATCGTCACACTTATGCCCCGCGCGGCACTCGGACGCAAGCAGGCTCACGCTCTCCGCACGCACCTCGTTCGCCGTTCCCCGCTCCGCACCGGTCATCAGTAGCTTGCGGATCGCCGGATCATCCAGCCTCCCCTGCATCACCTCGGGAACCACACGGTTGTACCGTACCTCCACCACCTGCGGATCCGGGGTCTGCGCGATCCCGCTTACATTCGCAATCACGCCTTGCGTGCTGTTGGAGAGCACCACCGGAGCCTGCGGCTGCGGTTGGTGCGCCGTCTGGTAGCGGTGCAGCGCATTGCCGGAAACAAACCCAACTCCAAGCAGCAGGGTCGCCAGTGCGGGAGCGCCCTGCAGGTGATGCCACGCGCCGGCCAGCGCAC
>CAXTSF010000193.1:0-2482 GCA_964246865.1 uncultured Terriglobus sp. | reverse complement strand
GCGCACGCCTGCACCGGGACAGCAGCGGCTCCGCCGGCATCTCGTCCAGCAACTCGTCCAGCCGCATGCGGCTGCGCGCCAGCAGATTCGGTGACACCTCGGGCAGCTGCTCCTGCGCCATCACCCCGCGGAACACCTGAAGCCGTCTCAGCTCCTCCTCACACTCCGGGCAGCTGTGCAGATGCAGATCCAGCTCCGCCTGCCTCTCAGCCGACAGCTCACCGTAGCCGATCAGCACGAGTTGTTCGTTCACATCTCCGCACTTCATAACGTCTTCCTTTGTGGCCTTCCTGAAATGACTGCCCTACTGCCCGCGAGCGGATCTCTGTCCGCCTCGCTTGTTTTATTCCTGACCGCTCACATCGCCTGCCGGGTCTAAACGCCCGTAAGGTTTGCGCGCAGCTTTCGCGTCGCGCGAAACAGCGTATTCTTCGCCGTCTCTTCCGTAGTCTGCAGCATCTCGCCGATCGCGCGCAGCTTCAGGCCCTGGTAATGCTTCAGTTCAAACACCGTCCGCTCCCGCGGCGTCAGCTTGTCCAGGGCGGCGGCAATGCGCTCGCTCAGCACCTTCCGGTGCAGTTCCTGGTCCGGATTCGCTCCCGACCGGATATCGCTAATCTTGCTCAGCAAATCCACCGTCTCCCCGCCGGAGTCGACCATTGTCGCCGGATCCTCGCGGCGGCTCTTCCGCCGGCGCAGCGCGTCCAGGCACAGGTTCGTCACAATCCGGTACAGCCACGTATAAAAGGAGCACTCGAAACGGAAGTTCGAAAGGTGCCGGTAAGCCTTCAGAAAGGCTTCCTGGTGCACATCCTGCGCATCCTGCTCATTGCCGAGCATATGCAGCGCCAGACGCAGCACCGCTCCGTCATAGCGCCGCACCAACTGGTCAAAACTCTCCCGCTGCCCGCGCTGCGCCTCGCGGATCAGCTCATCGTCTTCCAGGCGCTGCTGCGCCCTCGCTTCCATCTGCGCCGGCGTCAGTGCTGCCCGGCCACCACGGCTTGCCGCCACTTTCGCCACTGCTGGCGATTCTACCGCGATCGCGTTTGGCCCAAGTGCACCACCGCCCAACCCAATTACCTGTGTCGCCATCAGCGCTGACTCCGGAGTCAGAGATCAATCTCACTCTGATAGACCGGAGCCATCCAAAAAGGTTAGAAGGTTCACTGGAAGTGCTGAGGCTCTTCCCCGCTTCAGGCGAGATACAGCCCGCAACCCCGAAGCCTCGCAGCTCCGCACATCCCCGCGCCCTTTGTGGAAGCTCCACGTACAGAGCCTATCTTCGATCCACACCTCAGCCGCTACAGCGGAAACGCCTTCAGCCACTCCCGGAATTTCGGCCCCAGATCCTCACGCTTCAGCGCGAACTCCACCGTCGCCTTCAGAAATCCCAGCTTGTCCCCCGCATCGTGCCGTTTCCCTTCATACACAAAGCCAAAGACCGATTCGTTCGCCAGCAGCGCGCGTATCCCGTCCGTCAGCTGCAGCTCTCCGCCCGACCCCGGCTTCAGCGCCGCCAGGTGCTTAAAGATCTGCGGCGTCAGAATGTAGCGCCCAATAATTGCGTTCTGCGACGGCGCCTCCGACGGCTTCGGCTTCTCCACCAGGTCTCGCACTGCCAGCAATCGCCGGTCCGGCTCGCACGGCGAGCAGTCCAGGCAGCCGTAGTTCTGGATCGCATCCCCTTCCACAATCTCGCTGCCTAGAATCGAGCACCCGGTCTTGGCAAACGCCTCCGCCATCTGCTTCATGCACGGTACCTCCGCGTCCACGATGTCGTCCGGCAGGATCACCGCAAACGGCTCGTCGCCCACCAGCTCGCGCGCCATCAGCACCGCGTGGCCTAGCCCAAGCGCCTCCGGCTGACGCACGTAGCTGATCTTCGCCAGCTGCGTCACCGCCTTCGCCACCTCCAGCAGCGCCGTCTTTCCTCGCCGCTCCAGCGATGCCTCCAGCTCCGGCGACCGGTCAAAGTGGTCCTCCATCGTGGACTTCCCGCGGCCGGTCACAATAATGATCTCTGTGCATCCCGCGGCCACCGCCTCCTCAATCCCATACTGGATCAGCGGCTTGTCCACTAGCGGCAGCATCTCCTTGGGAGTCGCCTTTGTAGCGGGCAAAAAGCGTGTGCCCAGTCCAGCGGCCGGAATCACCGCTTTGCGTATCGTGTCTTTCATATAGTTTTGGTGTTCCTTGCCGTGCGAGTGTAAAAGCTGCCGAGGCCGTTTCATAGTAACAAAGCCCGCTCACACTCCGGCGACGCCTCCCAACGACATGCTTCCCACAGCCCTCGCCCCCCTCCCATGCCCTCACAGCACCGGCGAGTCATTCCCCAGCATGCTGCGCCGTACTACCTTGATCGGCACAAATCCCTGCCGCATCAGGTCATCGTGAAACCCGCCCAGGGTGAACGCCGCACCGCGTCTCTTCTTTACGTCCTCACGCAGCTTCAGAATCTCCAGCTTGCCCAGCGTGTAGT
>CAXTSF010000192.1:0-5803 GCA_964246865.1 uncultured Terriglobus sp. | reverse complement strand
CGATAAACGCCGTGGAACAGATCGTGAAAGACGTAGAAGCCATAGCTCACGATGCCCAGGCGGCGCAACGGAGCAAAGGAAAAGACTCTGGAGATCCAGGATGCCTCTCGCGTAAGCGCGAGGATGAGAGTGAAGGCGGCAAAGTCAATCAGGGAAAATCCGATGGTTGAGACAAAAGCAGAATCAACCCTGGATGGGGCGTGACCCTCAATCAGCCGTCTTCCCGCCAACAAGGCGACGATGGACACAAGGCCGAGCAGAAGAAGCCAGTTGCTTTTGCGCAGAAGCCGAAGCCGGTCCGGAGCGCGCGACAAAAGAGCGAGCAAAGCACCCCAGGCAAAGCCGTCTACCTGGAACGGCATGATGCGATAGAGTGCCTGCTGTTCCAAAAAGCCAGGGTGTTGCGTTCGGCACGCAAGGTACACCACCCCACGTATGACCGGAAGAATGCAGATAAGCGCGACGGTGAGACGGATCAACGATCTCCTGGAGGTAAACCGGTACACGAGCCACGGCCACACCAGGTAGAACTGCTCCTCAACGCAAAGACTCCAGAGATGGCCGGTGAACAGGACGAATCCGCCTGCCGCGATCACGTGATCCGTGGAAGCAGGTGCGATCGCAAGAGGCCAATGAATGAAGCGCAGGATATTGCCGAAGTGCAGGAACCAGAGAAGGTACGGCGGACTCCACCGCCAGCGGAGCAGCGGCGTGGCGAGCAGGATGGCAAACCACACGCCGTAGTACAGCGGGAGGATACGCAGAACACGGCGGATATAGAAGGTTCTGAGGCGGTCTGTTGTGTCCCGGGAATCCCACAAAATACCGGTGATCAGGAAGCCGGAAAGGACGAAGAAACACTGGACTCCGGTCCACCCCCAACGGGCCACCCCGGCCAGAGGCCAGGATCCAGCGGAATAGTGGTGCATGAAGACGTATCCAACGGCGAGTGCACGCAGACCATCAAGCGACGGGAAATAACGGCCTGTCTGCCTCTGATCCGGTTCCAGTGGATTCGGTCCGGACGCATCGGGCAACGGAACTAGATGCCCAGGCGTTTCACTTCGTCGTTGTAGTACTTCCGGTACAGGATGTCCCACTCCTGCGTCCCCTCGAGGATGATGCGTTGCTGGGAGGAGATTTTCTGGCGTGCGGCGGCGTCGATCTTTACCTCGTCGGCAAGCAGCGCCTCGAGGATTTTGCGCGCTTCCTGCCGCAGGGTGTTGCGATCTTCGAGGAACTCGGCTTCGTCCGTGTCGGCGAGGGTGTCGGCCACCACGTGTGCGAGCTTGTTGACCTTGTCGCGGGAGATTCTCACAGCACCGCCTTGTACTTGCGGACGAGTTCGTTCTTCACTTTCTTGAACATCTCGGGATAGCTTGCACCGCTGCGAAGCATGTCGTCCTGAAAGGCTTCGAGGATCACTCGAACCTCATCGTTGATGCGGTCTTCGAGCGAGAGCTCTTCCAGAAGACCATGGTTGACGCGCTCGGCCAGCACCTGCGGCTTGCCGGTACGGAGCATCCTGGCTTCCGTAAGCCTGCGGACCATCTGACGTGAAAGATAGCCAACGTAGTCCTTGGAAAAGATCATAGGCAAGCCGACTATACCACGCAGTTCCGGCCGCTTCAGGGCTCGCGCAGCGGCTCCCGCGATTGCTTGGCGCTCCCCTTGCCTCCATGGAGCTGAGGCGGAGTGAGACAATCTTGGGATGCAACCTGACGACCTGCTCTCACTCAAGGACGACATGATCGCCTTCATCGCCGGCAATGGCCTTCGCCGTTTGAACGCCTATGTACCCGAAGACGTTCCATCGGTGATGTTTGAGGAAGAGAACAGCGATGGCTGGAAGGATTTCGTAGAGCACGCAAAGGCCTCCGGCGCGCTCTTTGTCACCATGAGTGACGTGCAGCTTGAGAAGACCGACATCGAAGCTCTTATCGAACAGATGCGGGCACAGAACTTTCCGGATGAAGAAGGCCCGGAGATGGACGATGCGCAGTCGCTCATCCAGCACATCGGCAAGACCGGTTACGTGCAGCTCGGCTTTGCGCATCAGGGCGTTCTCTTTCTGTATGAGACCGCGACCGAATGGTACGACCGGTACCAGCAATGGCTGGAGGCGATGGCTGGCCTGAGCGGTGTGATGATGGACGACGCGGACGACGATTGATCGTGGCGAGTGTATCTGCAGAGCCGAAGACGCTGGATGAGCCGACCGCTACCGGGGCACGCTGGATCTTGCCCGTGTCGATGACGCAGCAGGTTGAGACTGGGCACGAGTACCCAGACTGGTTCTCTTCCCTGCTCCGGCAGCGGGGTGTTCTCGATGCGGCGGCGGCGGAGAGTTTTCTGCGGCCTTCCCTGCGGCATCTCCACGATCCCTTCCACATGCGGGACATGAGCCGGGCGGTGGAACGGATTGTGGCAGCGGTGCGTGCACAGGAGCCGATCCTGATCTATGGCGATTACGACGTCGATGGCACGGTGGCCACCGTTCTGTTGAAGTCCGCTATCGATCGCGTCACACCCAAAGATGTGGGCTCCCTGGTGCGTTTCCATATCCCGCACCGTATGCGCGAGGGCTACGGCATGCAGGCTGAGGTCCTGGATGCGGCTGCTCTTACCGGCGTGCGCCTGGTGATCAGTGTCGACACCGGCATCCGTGCCTTCGTGGCAGCCTCGGAAGCGCGCAGACTTGGACTGGACCTGATCGTGACAGACCATCACCTGCCGGACGGGGCCGGCCTGCCGGATGCGTACGCGGTGGTGCACCCAAACCAGCCAGGTTGTCCATACCCCTTCAAGGATCTGTGTGGTGCGGGTGTGGCCTGCAAGCTCGCCGAGGCCCTGCTGCGGTACGTGGCGCGGGTGAAGAACATGGAAGGTTTGCGGGCTGTCTCGATGGAGTCCGTCGAGACAAAACTGCTGCCGTCCTTCCTCAAGCTGCTGGCGATCGCAACCGTTGCCGATGCCGTTCCACTGCATGGTGAAAACCGGACCCTGGTAGCGCTTGGCACGCAGGGTTTGCGGGAGACGCGGCAGCACGGCTTGCGGGCGCTGATGGACCTCTCCCGTGTGTCTCTCGAAGGTGGGCAGTTTGCGCCAACGGCAACGGAGATTGCGTTTCGTATTGCGCCCCGGATCAACGCAGCTGGACGCATGGATGTGGCGAGCGACGTCATTCAACTGCTGCTGACTTCGGATATCGAGGAGGGCCGTGCACTCGCCGGCAAACTGCATCGCCTGAACGACGACCGCCGCGCCGCGGAGGCTGCGGTGCTGCAGGCGGTTGTGGAGCATCTCCGGATTGCGGAGTTCGGGGCCGGCCGGTGCCTGGTCCTGGATGGCGAGGGGTGGCATCGCGGCGTGGTCGGCATCGCCGCCTCGCGCGTTGTGGAGATGACCGGGTTGCCTGCCCTCGTCATATCGCACGAGCATGGCCAGGCCCATGGTTCTGGCCGGTCGATCGCCGGCTTTCATCTGCTGGATGCGCTGACCGCGGTGCAGTCAGCGTCATCCGGTTCCTTGCTGGACCGCTTCGGTGGTCATGCGCATGCAGTCGGTTTCTCGCTCCGCTCAGAAAAGATCGTCGAGCTACGGGAGCGCCTGCATGCCTATGCAGCCGAACGGATCTCCGATGCCATGCTGGAGAAGACGCTTTCCATCGATGCAGAGCTTCCCCTCGCGCAGGTGAACCTGGATACGCTGCGGCTGCTTCAGCAACTGGAACCATACGGCCAGGCCAATCGTGAGCCTTTGTTTCTCGCTCGCTCGGTGGTGGTCTGGGAAGATCCGCGTGTGTTGAAGGAGCTTCACGTCAAACTCAAGCTGAGCTCAGGGGAAGGTGGCACCCCCGTAGCCTGCCTTGGCTGGAGCCGCGGCACCGCGTGGCCGGCGCGTTTGCAGGAGCTCGGCGTAGAGGCTGGAACGCACGTGGACGTACTCTTCCGGCTTCGTGAGAACCGCCATCCGGAGTTTGGCGGTCCCGAACTGGAACTGTGTGATTTACGCCGGAGCGTCCCCGCGTTTCACGGCGAGAGAAACTTTTTGGAGCGGAGACCAGAGCCCTGCGTCTTATAGGATTGAGACATTGAACGCATGAAGCAAGCAAATTCGGGCAGCAAGAGAACCCTCAATGTGGTGATTGGCAGCGTGCTGGTGGCCTTGGCCCTCGGCATCGGTATCCGCATGCTGACGCAGACCACGATTACGGTGCGTGCTGTGACCGTCAACTATGGCGACCTGGTAAGTGCTATTTCCACTAACGGCAAGGTGGAACCGATTCAGGGTTTCCAGGCACATGCGTCCGATCCGGGTGTTGTGCAGGCCGTATATGTAAGAGAAGGGCAGACCGTGCCGGCGGGAGCGGTTCTTCTGCGTCTGGATACTGCTTCCGCGGAGGCACGCGTTGCCGCTGCAAAAGCATCACAGGCGACCAACCAGGCGACCGCGTTTGACGTGAAACAGGGTGGCACCCGGGAGGAGCGCATTACCCTCTCCGGCGATCTTGAGCGAACGCGTCTTCAGTTGACTCAGGCACAGGCAGACGTGGCCACACTTGAAAAGCTGCAGGGCAATGGAGCCGCATCCGCGAGCGAGGTAGCCACGGCGCGGCAACGACTGCAGACGCAGCAGAGCGCACTGGCCTCCCTGGAGCAGCGCTACAACTCTCGCTATGGACAGACGGATACGCAGCGGGTGCAGGCGGCGATGCAGGACAGCAACGCCGCTCTGGCCGCCGCGCAGAAATCGCTGGCCAACGCCATCGTCCGATCGCCCTACGCCGGAACCGTCTACGCGCTTCCGGTGAAGCAGTATGACTTTGTGCCGGCGGGCGAGAGATTGGTTGAGGTTGCGGACCTGCAACAAGTACAGGTGCGTGCTTACTTCGATGAACCGGAGATTGGCAAGCTGGCCATCGGTCAGCGCGTTGAGGTGAAGTGGGATGCGCGGCCGGAGCGGCTGTGGCACGGCCACATCACGCATACGCCGACAACGGTTATCCAGTACGGCACGCGCAGCGTGGGCCAGTGCCTCATTGCGATCGACGATGCCAAGGGTGACCTGCTGCCGGACACGAACGTTAATGTGAAGGTGACAACACAGCAGAAGCCGCATGTGCTGAGCCTGGCGCGGGAGGCGTTGCGCACGCAGGGCACGGAAAACTATGTCTTTGTGGTGCACCATGGCAGACTCCGCCGCACACCTATCCAGGTGGGGGCGCTGAACCTGATGCTGGTGCAGATACTGTCAGGATTGCAGCAAGGGGATGTTGTTGCCCTGAGCGCAGTCAGCAATGATGACCTCAGTGACGGTCTCAAGGTGAAGGTGGTCCGCGAGTGAGACGCTTGCACACATTCCTACTGGCCGGGCTTGCCGTGAGCGGACCAGTCAGCCTGGCTCAGGCGCTCGATGCCGCCAGGCAGCAGGCCAGGGAAGGCAAGGCTGACGCGGCGATTGCGATCCTCCAAACCCAGAGCAGGAGCGCAGACGCGCAGGCCCTGCTCTGTGAGGTGTATGGCTCCATTGACAGGTACGACGACGCGATCCGCGCCTGTGAGACCGCCGCGCAGATCTCTCCCAACAGCAGTGCCGCCGCACTCCATCTGGCGATCGCCTATGGCAATAAGGCGAGCCATAGCGGCAGCCTGACCGGCATGCGCATGGTAGGTAAGATCCGCAGCAACTTCGAGCGTGCCGTTGAGCTGGATGGCAAGAGTGCCGAGGCTCTCAGTGACCTTGGTCAGTTCTATGTGGAGGCTCCGGGGGTCGTCGGTGGCGGTCTGGATAAAGCAAAGGC
>CAXTSF010000191.1:0-5806 GCA_964246865.1 uncultured Terriglobus sp. | reverse complement strand
GATCCAAAGCGGCTCTCCAGCTCCGTTAAGGCCGGGCCGCCAGTGAAGGAAAGGTAGGCCGCGTAGTGGGCAATGTCAGCTGCCCGGAGGTACTCACACTGCCCGTGCAGGCGGAGTGCCGCGAGTGTGATTGGCGTGTCGATGTCATAGAACAGCAGAGGTGCGTGGATCTCCTGCAACAGCAGCTTTGTCGCGGCGATCGCATCCGGGAAGTACGACCCGATCACAACCGCGTCTGCGTCTCTTGTCTCACGGAGCGCAACCGCCGCACCATCCTCCTCCCACTCGGTATACAGGTGTACGGCCGCGAAGCCGGGCTCTGGCAGGTCGCGATTGCTGCGATACCATTCAACGTCCTTTTCTACGAAGTGGATGGCGTGCCCCCGTCCGGCCAGTGCACGGCACAACGCGCGAAAGGTGGTGGCATGGCCGTTACCCCAGGATGAGGTAATCGTCAGACCCAGGATCGTGATCTTCATCGAGCCTCATTGTAGAAGCTGTGTTCGACCAGTCTCCGCATCGTCACGCCCGGACTGCGGGCAGCTCGCGCAAGGCTCTGTCCGCCTGTGCCGCACGTTGCGCATACGTATGATCCCGCAGCGCCCGTGCCTGGAATCTCTTACCGATGCGCGTGGTGGCCGTCGCATCGTGCATGCGCAATTGCTGCACCACATCCTCCGCATTCCGAACCACCAGAATCTCGGTATCAGGCGCGAAGCAATCATCGATGCCAACCCAATCGTCGCAGAGCAGGCATGCTGCGGCACCTGCCGCTTCAAACACCCGCGTCGGCGGCGAGAAACCACTGCTGGCCATACTTGCCCGGTTGATGTTCAGCACCGTCCGCGCGGAGCAGTTCACGGCATTGTGCAGAGCTGTCGGCACATGGCCGATGTAGCGCACGTTGGCCGGCATCTGCTTATCCGCCCAGCCTTCGCCACCCAGCAAAAACGTCTGTTCCGGTGCCATCGCCGCCGCTCGCAGGAACAGCTCCTCCACGCGCGCCTCCCGGTCCGGCAGTCGATTGCCGAGGAATGCCAGGTCGCAGGCAAACAGCGGATCAGGAGGCACAGGAAAGTGCGTCTCTGGATCGAGCCCGTTGTACATACTCGCGTAGTAGCGTGCACCATAGCCTTTGAATCCAGCCTCGACGGCGGGACCGCCGCCATACGTGAACACCGCGTCGAGCAGCGGCACCACCGCACGAAACGGATCACCGGCATCGGCGTCCATCCGCGCAAGTGTCGCCGGCGCGTCCACATCCCAATACACCGCCAGCGCACCAGGCTGCGCTTTCAGGATCAACGCCTCGATCAATGCATCATCCACACCGATGCCTGAATGCTTCACCACGACATCCGCCCTGCACGCAGCCTTGAAGACCTCATTCAGCGAGGGCAGGGAAGCATAAGTGTTGCCATGCCCAAAATCTCCCTCAGGACCGACTGCTTTGTAGGTGACGAGGCTCGCGAAAGACAGGTCGACATCGTCCTTGTGCTGCTGCCGCCCATACGCATCCGGTTCTGCGAACGTGATCTCATGGCCCAGCCTTGCGAGGTACTTGTAGCAGCCGCGATAGTAGGTGGCCGCCCCGTTCCAGTAGCTTGAAACCAGCGAGGACCCGAAGGCGAAGATCTTCATCCGGAGAGCACCTCCTCCAGTATCCCCGTCAGCTGCGCCGCCCGGTGCGCGCATGTGTGTCGCGCCAGCACCGTCGCCAGTCCACGCTCAACCTGCTCCTGCGCGAAGATTTCATCGGATCGCAGCCGGCGTATCGCCGCCACGCTTTCCCCGCTGTCGCGCACCGATACGAAATCTCCCGGACGGAACAGCTCCTCCGTATCCTCCCACGGTGCTGAGATGAGCGGGATGCCGCTTGCCAGCGCTTCAAATACACGGATCGTCGGTATGCCGCGCATCGCACCCGCGTATTGCTGGCGCGGCACATGTATCGTCATTGCGGCACGCGCATACACCCCCGGTGCCTGCAGATTCGGCAGGTATCCCCCGTACGCGATACCGGCTTCTGCCAGGGCCGCCAATCCATCTTCGGGATAACGGACACCATAAATCGTGGCCTTAAACTCAGGCGACTCCGCGCGTACCCGGCTGGCGGGCCCGATCAGGAATTCGCGCAACTCCGCTGACCGCTCGCCGTCGCCCCAGTTTCCCACCCAGACCAGATCGTCTTGAAACGGCGCCACCCGCGGATAGAACACAGACGTGTCCGCCGCCTCGTGCAGCGTCCAGCACTTCGCGATCCCAAAGCGATCTTTGTAGATTGCTGTCAACGCGTCGCCAAATGCCAACACGCCGTCGTAGTCATGGATCCGGAGCCTCAGGATCGCCTCCGGCGATGACGACGCACGATGGTGTGTGTCGTGAAACAGAGCCCGATATCCCAGCTCCTGCCGGAGACCGAGTAACATTTCGATCAGCGTCGAATCGTTCCACTCATGCACGATCACCACGTCGGTTTTTTGAAGAGCGCGACGCATCTCCGCGGTGATCTCTGGGTCTGTCAGGTCATACATCTGAATGTCCAGGTCAGGATACGTCGCCTGAAAATCGTCGAGAGACCGGACTCCCTCCGGCTCGGTCAGCAGATTGCTCTGGCTCCAGCCTTCAGCCGGTTCAAACACCATTACGCTGTGGCCCAGGCGTATCAGCTCCCGCATCAGCCCGCGCAGGAAATGCGCATTCCCGTTGTTCCAGTCCGAGCGCAGCGAGTGTGCGAAGTAGGCCAGCTTAGACATGCGTTGTCGTGTGCTGCGCACCGGCCGCACCGGTCAATACTTCGTTATAGAGCTGCAGGTAGCTTTCCGTCATTGCCGCGCACGTGTACCGCGTCTTCGCACGTTGATAAGAAGATTTGCGTGCACGGGTCAGCAGCATCTCATCTTTTGCGAATGCCTGCAGACCGCTTCGCAGCGAAGCGGCATCGTGGAAATAGCTGGCCGCGTCTCCCCATACCTCGCGGAAGCTGGGAATGTCGCGCGCCAGCACGGCGCATCCGCAAAGCGCCGCCTCCACAGGTCCCAGACCAAACGGTTCGTAGACCGAGGTAGCTATGTACACGGACGACTCGGTGAACAGGTTCAGCAACTGCTCCTCCGGGAGCAGACCCACCAAGACGCATCGCCGCAGGCGTGCAGCATCGTAGCTGCCATCGCTGTTGGCGGTGTCGCCGGCAATCAGGATCGGCATCGGGCTGTACAGATCCTCCAGCACGCTCATGCCTTTTGCCGCGTCCCACACGCGCCCTGCTGCCACAGCCTGCAGCTTGCGATGGCCCTTCTCCGGCCGGACATCTCTGCCGTTCGATACGACACGCCCTCGCGGCTGCGCACCGAATCCAGCCTCGAGATCGTGCAGCATCGCGTAGGTCGGGGCCACCACCATCGCTGCTCCCGCCAGCCCGGCCCGCACCAGGGAGAGATACCTTTGTAGCCATGGCGACTCTGGAGCATCGCCGCCTCGAACCGCTCTGTGCCAGGACAGCACATCCGAGTGCGCGACAAGCAACTTGGGCGTACTCACCGGCAGCGCGCCGAAACAGAACTGGTTGCTGTGAATTAGATCCGGGCGAAAGCTGGTAATCCGGTCCAGCAGCCTCTTTTCATACCGGCTGTATGTATCTGCATTGTCCTGCTGCCACTCAAGTGCGCCATCAAGACACTCAAATGCAAAGCCGGGCATCTCCGCCTGCATTTCATGAAGCGCGGCCATCTGCTGCGCCGAGGGCAGTGGCCCCACGGTCACCAGAAACACTGATACATCCGCTTTTGTCAGCAGGCCCGAGATCAGCTCCCGCGCAAACGTCCAGACGCCACCGACCGCGTCCGCTGTCATCAGAATGCGCATCGTCTAGCGAACCAGTTCCAATTCGGCCAGCGCCACCGGCTGCTGGTCCTGAATATCGCTGAAGCCCTTGCCGGCAAACAGATTCAGATAGAACGCATGCGCCCGCTCCCACGCCTGATCGTCCGGTGCCGCGCCAAAGGTCGTGATGTACTCCGGTGATCCAGGAAACGGAAACATCGGCACCGGCTCCGACACCCAAACGCCATGCCGCTTCAGGTTCTCCTGAAAGAGAAATACTGCCCTGGCGTCGTCGTGCTCCGTCTTAATCAGGTTCGCCTGCACCCACGGAATCCGCGTCTTTGCGTAGATCAAGAGCTCACCGATGCGCTCTGTCGAGTACTTGCAGTTCTTGTTCATCTCGTCGCGGCCTTCTTCGGTGATGCTCTCAATGCCGCACTCCATACTGATGCAGTGTGCCCGCCCCAACAGGTCCAGCGATGCTTCGTCCCACAGGTCGATGCGTGTCTGAAACCCGATGGACAGTGGCCGCTTCGCGATCTCCTCCAGCAGCGTGCGTACCTGCCGTCCCACGCCGAAGATCTCATCGATGAAGTAGACATAGGTCACGCCCCGCGCAATCAGCGAGTCCACCTCTGCCAGAACCTCATGCACATCGCGCTCGCGGTACTTGTTCCGAAAGTGCGTTTTGTTGCAAAAGGTGCAGGCATACGGGCACCCGCGTGCAAATTCCAACTCTGCACCCAGGCCCTCCACCTCCGTGAAGATGTGGTGCTTGTGCGTGTGCAACTCCACGGGATAATCACTGAAATCGAGCCGCGTAACGGCCTTCATGTCGACCACGCCGAGGGGCTCGCTGGCCTGCACGGTGCGGCCACCCTCACGCCACACGCAGCCAGGAATTGAAAAACGCGGCGTGTTGGCAAGCATGGGCAGCGTTTGGTCCGGCTCGCCGCGCAGCACGATGTCCGCACCCGTCTTGATCATCGTTGCAGCAGGCGTCACCGATCCGTGCGGCCCGATGATCACTGTAGTGGGCCGATGCGCCCGTCCCTCGGTCAGCCCGCGCATCCATTCCTGCGGAATGCGCAGCTCCGGCTGTGGACATCGCCAGAACAGGTACGAGTTCGCCGTCGGCAGCACCAGGAAATCTTCCCCAAACCGCTCAAGCTGCGCACGCACCTCCGGGATGGAGAGCTTCGATAGAAACGCGTCGATCAGCAGCACCTCGTGGCCCGCACGCCGGAGGAACTCCCGCGCACTGAACAGCTCCAGCGGGAAGACCGGCTGCTGCGATCCGAAGTAGGTTGAACCGGTAAAGCTCCACTCCGGATTTACCAGGGCATACCTCATGCCATCTCCTCCACCACCGCCGGGGCCGCGATCGACTCCGCATGCGGATGGATCAGCGTACGCTCCGAACGGTAGAACTCGCAGATGCTGTCCAGGATGGCGTCGAGCGAACGGCGGGGCTGCCAGCCTGTGTCCACCTTCAGCTTTTCAATGGACGATATGTACAGTGGCTGATCGCCCGGCCGGATCTTCGCGAATCGAAGATCGGCGCGCCGGTCCAGCCTGGCCTCGATGTCTGTCAGCAACTCCCGGATAGACACGGCCCGGTCAGGCCCCCCACCCAGGTTGTACACCTCACCCCGTGTGGTGCTGATCTGCTCGCGCGCCGCGGTAAATGCATCCATCAGGTCATCCACATGCAGCACGTCGCGCACCTGCAGACCATCGCCATAAACCGTGATCGGCTTGCCGGCTATGACCGAGTAGAGGAAGTGCGCAACCCATCCCTGATCCTCATTTCCGAACTGCCGCTGACCGGCAATGCAGGACATGCGAAAGACGACCGTCGGCAGATCGTAGATGCGGGCGTAATCCCGCACATACTGGTCTGCCGCACCCTTTGAGCAGCCGTAGGGCGAGTGAAAGTCCAGCGGCATAGCCTCCGTCGCGCCCTGAAAGCTCGGATCCAAGG
>CAXTSF010000190.1:3041-5841 GCA_964246865.1 uncultured Terriglobus sp. | reverse complement strand
GGGTTGGGCCATATGGGCGTAAAAATCGCACACGCAATGGGCGCGGAAGTGACGGTGCTGAGCCAGAGCCTGCGCAAGCAGGAGGACGGCAAGCGGCTGGGCGCGGATCACTTCTACGCGACGGGGGACCCCGCAACCTTTCCCAAGCTGAAGGGACACTTCGACCTGATTGTGAATACGGTCTCCTCGCCGGACCTGGACTGGAACCTGCTGCTGAGCTGCCTGAAGGTGGACGGGACCATGGTGGTGGTGGGTGCGCCGGAGAAGCCGCTGCCGGTGCACGCTTTTTCGCTGATCCCGGGCCGCAAGACGCTTGCGGGATCGATGATCGGATCGATCGCGGAAACGCAGGAGATGCTGGACTTCTGTGGTGAACACAATCTCACCAGCGACGTCGAAGTGATCGCGATCGACAAGGTGAACGAGGCCTACGATCGAGTGATGAAGAGCGATGTGCGCTACCGCTTCGTCATCGATCTCGCGACGCTGAAGCAGTAAGCATCGGGGCCGAAGAAGTGACGGTGAAGGCCGGCGTGCCACATGCGCGCCGGCCCATTTCTACACAGCTTGCCCGCACTTTCGAGGGGTGTAGGCTAAGACTCCGATGTCCGTTGCGGAACATAGCCGTGAGCATGCGCAGTCCAAGGAGCGGCGGCAACCGCCGCGACCGCCAGTCCTGCGCGTAGCGGGGCCGGCAGACGGAGCAGCGAAGCGGGACGCGGTTCTGAGAAGTGTGCTGGCGGCAAGTGGCATCACCCTGCTTAAGGTCATCACGGGCTTTTCTACCGGATCCCTGGGCATGCTGAGCGAGGCGGCGCACTCGGCCGTGGATCTGTTTGCCAGTGTTCTCACCCTGCTCTCCCTGCGCATTTCGGATTTGCCGGCAGACGACGAACACACCTACGGGCACGGGCGTTTTGAGAGCATGTCCGCCTTTGCTGAAACGGTGTTCATGCTTGGCTCCGCCCTGTGGATTGTGGTGGAAGCAGTCAAGCGGATTGTGCGATTTCGCAGCGGATTGCCGCTCGATCTGCACGTATCCCCCTGGCCGGTGGCGGTGCTGATCCTATCGATCGCGGTCGACTACACACGATCGCGGCAGCTGGCGCAGGTGGCGCGAGATTCGCACTCGCAGGCGCTGGAAGCAGAGGCGCTGCACTTCGGCATGGACATCTGGTCGAGCGCGGCGGTGCTGGTGGGCCTGGCCGCTTCGTTCATCGGAGAGCGGTATGCGATACGCACCCTGGAACTCGCCGACCCAATTGCAGCGCTGCTGGTGGCGGCAGTTATTCTTCGCATCACCTACCGGCTGGCGCGGGAGACGCTTGATTCCCTGCTGGACGCGACGCCCAGCGACGTACGCAGAGAGATGGTGCGCGCGGTAGGCCGCATCGAGGGCGTGGCCTCCGTGCAGGCCCTGCGGATGCGGCGATCAGGCGCGCGCTACTTCGCGGACGTGACACTGGCGATGCCGCGCAATCTGACCTTCCAGCGTTCGGAGCATCTGGGATTTCTGGCAACCGAGGCAATTCAGCGAATCCTGCCGGGAACCGATGTGGTGGTACACAGCGTGCCTGTGGCCAGCCGTGAGGAGAGCGTGTTTGATCGCGTGCGTGCGGTCGCCTCACGATCCAACCTGGCCATCCATGATGTGAGCGTGAAGGAGATCGACGGCGGTTTGCGTGTGGAGCTGCACCTGGAGCTTGCCGCGCACATGCACCTGCGCGAAGCACACGAGACCGTGACGCGCATTGAGGCGGAGATGCGGCGCGAGGTGCCGAAGATACGCACGGTTCTGACGCACATTGAAAGCGAGGCAAGCACGATCGAGCGGCCGGCACCGGTGGACGAAGAACGCGTGCTCGAGAAGCAGCTGCGGAAGGTGGCGCAGGCGTGGCCGGAGATCGAGGACATCCACGACGTGGCAGCGGTGCGCACCGGTGAGCGGCTGGAGATGAGCTGCCACTGTTCTCTGCCGGAGTCGCTGGAGATGACGGCGGTACACGAAATCATCACGGAGCTGGAAGCGGCGTTTCTGCGTGTCCGGCCGGATGTGGCTCGGTTGCTGATCCATCCGGAGCCGTCGACCGACAACGCGCGCTGAGAGCCCTTCCACCCCGGTGCCGGGTACACTAGGCAGCGATGATTCGGATTCGTTACCGGCACAATCCGCGTGAGGTGAAGCGGGATCTTTCGCGCTTTTTCAGTATGAGCCTGACGATCCTGGCGATGGTGGTGGTGGCCCTGGCGTCGGCGCTGGTGAGCATGCGGCTCGCGATTCACGCGGGCGAGGTGGAGGTGCCAAGCCTCGCCGGCATGACGCTGGAGGAGGCGAGCACGGCCGCAAATCATGCGAGCCTGAATCTAGCGATCGAGAACCGTTTCTACTCGACGACGGTGCCTGCGGGCCGCGTTCTTTCGCAGTCGCCGCTGCCGGGCGTGAATGTACGCAAGGGCTGGCACATGCGCATCACGGAGAGCATGGGGCCGCAGCGGGTGGAGATTCCGGACACCGTCGGCATGAGCGAGCATGACGCGGCCATGGCGGTGCGGCGTGCATCGCTGGATCTGGGGACGATCTCGCGACTGCCCGCGCCCGGGCCCTCGGAGATTGTGCTGGCGCAGACGCCGCCGGCAAACGCTGAGGGCGTCGACAAGCCACAGGTGAGTCTCCTGCTGAGTGCTCCGGAGACACTCGGAGCGAAGTCCTATGTCATGCCGAATCTCCTGGGGCTCTCCTTCTCCACGGCATCGGCAAGGATGCGAGAGATGGAGCTGCGTTTATGGGCGATCGTCCCGC
>CAXTSF010000190.1:0-3031 GCA_964246865.1 uncultured Terriglobus sp. | reverse complement strand
ACCCCGGAGCGCCCCCGCCGCCGCCACCGGCACCGCTTCTGCCCGCAGGTGTCGTCGTTACGCAAAGCCCAGCAGCAGGCATGCAGGTAAGCGCCTCGGACAATCCCCACGTGAAGATGAGCGCGGGAGCTCTGGCGCAACCGGCAGCTCCGGCCGCAGTTGCGGCTGCGCCAGCTGCGCCGGCCGGTGCGGGCACACCGCAGCGCTGAGCAAGTTACGCCGGGGCCCGCTCGATCAGGGCAATGAAAAAGCCATCAGAGGCATGCACGCCGGGCAGGGTACGCAGGGCGCTCCCGCGGCTGGACGCGGATCGCAGCGCGATGACTTGCGCCGGAAGCAGACCGGGAAGTTCCTCAAGCAGGTACGCCGTATCGAGTGGGCGTGCCCTGCCCTGCTTGACTGCATCCGTGATGACAGCCTCGTTCTCCTCAGGCTCGAGCGAGCAGGTGGAGTAAACCAGGCGGCCGCCGGGACTGAGCAGGGCAAGCGCAGTGGAGAGAATGGCACGTTGACGATCCGCCTGCCGGGGCAGGTCCGTCTCGCGAAGACGGTGGCGTATCTCCGGATTGCGCGCGAGGGTTCCTGTACCGGAGCAGGGCATGTCGCAGAGAATCAGGTCGAAGGTCCCGGCAAGGGCTGGGTGCTGTGGCGCGATCGAAAGATCGGCGAGAACCGTTGTAACCCGCTGTAAACCGAACCGGTCTAGACGCCTGCGGGCTGTAGCAAGACGGCGCTCGCTGATATCCGCGGCGACGATTTCGGCGGAGGTGTGGCGGGCGGCAAGCACGGCTGTCTTCCCGCCGGGAGCGGCACAGCAATCGAGGATGCGCCGGGGTTGCGGGACACTGGCGGCGGCAAGTTCCGCGACAAGGCGTGACCCGTCGTCGATTTCGAGCGCGCCGATCGCCCCGGGCAGGGGCTGCTCGCGCGCGAAGAGAGCGTGCGCCGGCGGCTCGGCCTGATCGTATCCGGCAATAAGGCGGGTAGCTTTGCCTCCATAAAACCTGCGCCAGCGTGCGAGCAGCCAAGCGGGGTGGGCGAGCTCGGCCTCGGTGACGATGGCGAGGGTGTCGCGCGCGGGCTGGCCAGGTGAACTCGCGCGCGGGCCGGAGGAGCGTTCGCGCTGCAGACGGCGCAGGATGGCATTGACCATGCCCGCGGCGTGCGCGGCACCGTTCGCACGGGCGAGTTCCACACTGTCGTTCAGGGCGGCATGTGCGGGGATGCGATCCATATGACGCAGTTGATATGCACCCATGCGCAGGGCGAGCAGGGCGGCCGGGTGCAGCTCCGCGTCGGGCCGTTGCAGAAGCGGGCGGATGGCCGCGTCCAGCGCGAGACTCCAGCGAAGCACGCCGAGAACGAGAGCCGTGGTGAGATTGCGGTCCTCGGCCGAGAGGGCGTTGACCGCGATCGAGTGCAAGAGATCGTCTGAGTGTGCGGCGCTGCTGGCTACGCGGCCGAGAATGTGGAAGGCCGCAGCGCGGGCGGGTGCGATGCGCGCCGTTGCCGGGGGAGAGACATGACCCGGTCTGTGTTCGGCCTCACTGGGCGGCACCATGCCCCATTCTCGCAGCACGCTGCCCCGGATGTATATCCGGGCCGGGTCTCGCCGGGCAGGAGGAGTGCGCGCGGCGTCGTTCACGCGGTGTGAGAGTATCTTCCCCATGCAGAAAACTTCAGTTCTTGTCTCCGCACTGCTGTGCGGCTTCGCCTCCGTTCTCCCTGGGCAGACTGCAACGCCAAAGGAGACCTCCGGTGTGGAGTACATCCGGACAGGCAAGATGTTCGACAGCCGCGCAGGGCGTTATGTTGAAGGTGCGGTCCTGGTGGTGCAGGCGGAGCGTATCCGCAGCGTGGAAGCCGCGGGTTTCGCGATTCCGGAGGGTGCAAAGACGATCGATTTAACCGGCACATACGTGTTGCCGGGATTGATCGACTGCCACACTCACCTGACCTCGCGTGCCGACCAGTACGACGAGGTGAACGCCTTTCGCGCAACCCTGGTGCTCTCCGGCATCAACGGCGTGGTGAATGCGAAGCGCACGCTGGACGCGGGCTTTACCACGGTGCGGGATGTAGGCTCATCGCCCTTTGCAGCGGTCGATCTGCGCAACAGCATCAACAGCGGGTTCGTCCCGGGGCCGCGGATTGTTGCATCGGGCCCGGGCATCTCGATCACGGGCGGCCACGGCGACCTGAATAACTTCTCACCTCTGGTGCGTCCGTTGAGCTATCCCGCGGACCGGAACTTCGAGATAGCCGACGGTGCGGATCAGGTGCAGCAGACCGTGCGCGCTCAGGTGAAGTATGGCGTGGACGTCATCAAGATTCTCGCGAGCGGTGGTGTGCTAAGCAAGGGCGACCAGCCGGGCGCGCCGCAGTACACGCTGGCCGAGTTGAAGGTAGCGGCCGACACCGCACATCAGGCAGGACGGAAGATCGCCGCACACGCGCATGGAGCGCAATCCATCAAATGGTCAATCGAGGCAGGCATCGATTCCATCGAGCATGCGTCCCTCGCCGACGATGAAGGCATTCGCATGGCGAAGCAGCATGGCACCTTTTTCGTCATGGATATCTACGACGACGACTACATCCTTCAGGAGGCACCGAAGTTTGGGCTTCCCAGGGAGCAGATTGAGAAGGAGCGCGGCGTCGGGCAGCAGCAGCGGGATACCTTTCGCAAGGCATGGAAGGCAGGCGTGAAGATGGCCTTCGGCACCGATGCCGGCGTATACCCGCATGGCGACAACGCAAAGCAGTTTCACTACATGGTGCAGTATGGGATGACGCCGGCGGAGGCGATCCAGGCAGCGACGGTGCGCGCCGCAGAGCTCCTGGGCCGCTCCGACTCTGTCGGTGAGCTGACTGGAGGGCACTACGCCGACCTGATTGCCGTCACCGCCGATCCGCTGGAGCATGTGGAGGCGCTGGAGCACGTGGCAGTGGTGATTAAGGGCGGTGCGGTCGATAAGGATGAACGAAGAAAGTAGCTGTGGAGGTGGGCAGACCGCCAAGAGCATGAGGG
>CAXTSF010000189.1:0-5870 GCA_964246865.1 uncultured Terriglobus sp. | reverse complement strand
GATCTACACTCCACGACGTTCATGTAACGCGCTGTCACTTGGCCGCTGTTGCTTTTTCGTAGAAGCGCGCCATGTCGCCCTTCATCTGCTTGAGCGCGTCCACGTTCAGGTACACCATGTGTCCTGCTGGATAGTACGCAAACTCCACATTGCCTCGCAGCGGCTCCGGCAGGCTCATGTGGCCGATGTCCCACTCCGTCTGGTAGAACGGCGTCGCCAGGTCGAACCAGCCATTGGCCGAGAAGACCCTCAGCTTCGGGTTCTTTCGCATCGCATCCGCCAGATCGATGGCCGTGTCCGGCTGCAGCTGCGGTTGCCGCTGCCCGGCTACCTTGTGCTTCCAGTCCCACGCCTCGTTCACTCCCGGGCCGGACAGGTAGTACATCTCCTGGCTCGTGAACTTCAGATCGCGTTGCAGATAGTCATGGAACGCGCCCACATAGGCGCCGGTGATGCCCGTGTCCGAAGGATCGTAGGCAGGGTTTTCCCCGACCGCATCCGGATCCCAGCCCTCAAACCGAGCGTCGTACCGGCCAAGCGTGCGCTCCTCGCCGCGCAGCAGCTCCTTGCGGAACCGTCCCGGAGCGATGCGCAGCTTTGTTTCCTTTAGATATGTCACGCTCAGCCCGGTCATTCCGGCCAGCTTCGTCGCAACTGCCTCGAACTCTGCCGGCGGCAGACGATCGCCCTGCGCTAACGCCGGAGCATAGATCGTCCGGTCGAACTCCCGCGCCTGCTCCACCCACTGCTCCAGCGATCCCGTATGCGGCACCTTGTCATGCTGCCACGCGATCGCGGCATAGCTCGGCAGATAGCCAATCGAAATCCAGGTCATAGCCCGGGACGCGCACACCGTAGTTGAGGATGGACGAGAGCAGAACCACGCCGTTCAGCTCCACGCCGCCATCCTGGAGCGAGGCCGCCAGAGCCGCCGACCGCGGCGTCCCGTAGCTTTCACCAAAGAGAAACTTGGGCGAACCCCAGCGCTGGTAGTTCGTGATGTAGCGCACGACAAATTTGTGAAAGGCCGCCACATCCTGGTCCACACCGGCAAAGTCTTTCAGCGTCCCCTTACCAACCGCGCGCGAGAACCCGCACATGGGCGCATCCACAAATACCAGGTCACTCTTGTCCAGCAGCGTCGACTCGTTCGGCACGTACCGGAACGGTGCCGGCCCAGTAGCACCCGGGCTCTCCGTAAGCACACGCACCGGCCCGAACGATCCCATGTGGAGCCAGAGGCTTGCCGCTCCCGGCCCTCCGTTGTAGAAGAAGGTCACCGGCCGGGTGCGCGGCTCCGTACTATCCAGCGTGTAGGCAACGTAAAAGATGCTTGCGTTCGGCTTCTCCGCATCGTCCTTGATCAGCAGATTGCCCGCCGTCGCCGTGTAGCGCAGCACCGCCCCACCGACGGTCATCTCGTGCTTCGTCACGCTGGTCGTTTCTGCCGGAACCGGTGTCTCCGCTTCTTTCCCGTCCGGCTTGTGCTCCGCCTTCTCCTGGGCGCGTGCCGGTGTTTGTGCCGCAAGCAGGACGGCGATGGAGAAGGCAAGCAAGAGGACGCGTGAGGTCAAGGCAACATTTTGGTTCCGTCGCAAAGGGGGCTCCATGAAAGTGTGGCGTGCAAACGATCATCTCAGATCTCCCGCCTCTGCACCGCAAAGTCCGTCTGCGACAAAGCTGCATCTAAATACTTATCAGCGAGCAGAACCGTACCTTCCCTGCAGCAGAACTCCACGCATGCAGCCGTCCACGCATACGAAAGCCGCAGGAGCGAAACAGGTACGCGGGCAACCGTACGTAGTGGCTCAGAATGCCCGTGATTTAAGAGATTGAGGAGTTGCAATGAGTACACCGGAGTGTCAGGCACAGGAAGAGCAGCGATCCGCGGCCAGCGGCCAGTGGAGTGATGCAGCCGCGGCAGATCTCTCCCGCCGTCGCTTTCTCCAGTCCGTAGCAGCTCTTGGCGCAGGTGCAGCCGCCGGCATCGCACCGCCTCTCAATGCTGAGACCACGGCCGCCGTGGACGCGTCGCAGCCGCGCAAGCAACGCATCACGCTCCGTATCAACGGCGAACCGCATCACCTTACCCTGGACACCCGCACCTCGCTCCTGGACGCTCTCCGCGAGCACCTTGACCTTACGGGTTCCAAGAAGGGCTGCGATCATGGCCAATGCGGTGCCTGTACGGTGCTCGTCAACGGCCGCCGCGTCAACAGCTGCCTTCTGCTCGCTGCGAGCGCGGAAGGAGACGACATCACCACCGTCGAGGGCCTTGCCCATGGCGAGGAACTTTCTGCCATCCAGGCCGCCTTCCTTGAGCATGACGCATACCAGTGTGGCTACTGCACCCCCGGTCAGATCTGCTCCGCGACGGCGCTTCTCGACGAAATGAAGCGTGGCGATGCATCTCTCGTGTCCTTTGAAGACAAGTCACAGCTCCGGCCGGCGCTTACCGACCACGAGATCCGTGAGCGCATGAGCGGCAACGTCTGCCGCTGCGGCGCCTACCCCAACATCGTCTCCGCGGTCCGCGCCGCAGCAAAGCAGGTGAACCTTTGAATCCTTTCGCCTACCAGCGCGCCGCCGAGCCTGACGCCGCAGTTCGCGCCCTCAGCACCACGCCGGACAGCAAGCTCCTTGGCGGCGGCACCAATCTAATCGACCTGATGAAGAGCAACGTCGAACACCCGACGACGCTCATCGACATCACCCGGCTCCAGTCGCTCGCCGCCATCGCTCCCGCGGACGGCGGCCATCGCGCCGGTGCCCTCGTCCGCAACAGCGATCTCGCGAACGACCGCGCCATCCGCGCCACCTATCCCCTGCTCTCGCAGACCATTTTGGCCGGGGCCTCGCCGCAGCTGCGCAATCTCGCCACCACCGGCGGCAACCTCATGCAGCGCACACGTTGCTACTACTTCACGGACACTGCCTTCCCCGCCTGCAACAAACGGGTCCCCGGCTCTGGCTGTGCCGCGCTAAACGGCTTCAATCGCATCCATGCGATCCTCGGACAGACGGACGAAGGCTCTACCAGCCCGCACACCTGCATCGCCACCAACCCCGGCGACATGTCCGTTGCGCTTGCCGCACTGAGTGCCACCGGCGAGATCAGCGGCCCAAAAGGCAGGCGCACCCTGCCTCTCCGCGACTTCCATCGCCTCGTGGGGACCACGCCCGAGCGCGACACCAATCTTGAACCGGATGAGCTCATCACCGGCGTCCTTCTGCCCGCAACGGCAGCCCGGTATGCGCGGAACAGTTACTACTTGAAGGCGCGCGACCGCCAGAGCTACGCATTTGCCCTCGTCTCCGTTGCTGCGGGTCTCCATGTGGACGGCAACACTATCCAGTCCGCGGGCATCGCCCTCGGCGGCGTCGCGCACAAGCCGTGGACGAGCACCGAAGCCGAGGCCGCGCTCACCGGCAAACCCGCCGAAGAGAAAACCTTCCGTCACGCCGCCGAGATTCTCACGCGCGGTGCCAAGGGCTACGAGCATAACGCCTTCAAAATCCAGCTCGCGCAGCAGTGCATCGTTCGCGCGCTCACCCTCGCGTCCCAGGGCGCCACCGCCACCGAAGGAACCGCAGCATGATCGCTCCACAGGAACAGCCACAATCGAAATCGCAGGAAAGCCCCGTCGGCAACGGCAAGGAGATGCCTCACCGCTACGAAGGCAGGCTCAAGGTCACCGGCAAGGCCCGCTACGCCGCCGAGTTCCCCGTGAAGAACCTTCTCTACGCCGTCCTGCTCCAGTCCACGGTCCCTTCCGGTGACATCGTCTCCATGGACACGGTAGCCGCAGACCGCGCCTCCGGCGTCGTCAAAGTTCTCACGCCCTTCAATGCGCCCCAGCTACCCATGCCCAAGCCGCAGCCGCCTGCCATCCGGCGTCTCTCGCTGTTGCAGGACCGCTCTGTCTACTACAACGGCCAGCCCATCGGTGTGGTCGTCGCCCGTTCGCTGGAGGAGGCGAAGCACGCCGCCTCCCTGATCCAGACGAAGTACACCGTCACCTCGGCGAAGCTTGACTTCCACGGCCGTCTGGGTGAAGCACGCCCGCCCAAACAGGGCAACGCGCCGCGGCAACAGGACTTCGCAAAGAATGAGGCGGCCTGGAAGAAGGCCAGTGTCGTCGTTGAGCAGACCTACACCTCTCCGCTTCAGAATCACAACCCGCTGGAGCCTCACGCCACCATTGCCATGTGGGAGGGTGAGAAGCTGACGGTGTACGACGCCACCCAAGGCATCTCCGGCGTCAAGCAATCCCTCAGCAAGCACTTCGCGCTGCCCGCGGACAATGTTCGCGTGCTCGATCCCTACGTTGGCGGTGGCTTCGGTTCCAAAGGCTCCATGTGGTCGCACGTTGTGCTCTGCGCCCTTGCAGCCCGGGTCACCGGTCAGCCCGTTAAGCTCGTCCTCGACCGCACCGAGATGTTCGGACCTGTTGGCGGCCGGCCCGCCACCGTGCAGCGCATCAAGCTGGGCGCGGATAAATCCGGCAAACTCGTCGGCATCGAGCACCACGTCCTCCTTCCTACCTCGGTCATGGAAGATTTTGTCGAGCCCTCCGCCAAGCAGACCTCCATGCTTTACGACTGCGACAAAATCGACATCTCTCACAAGGTTGTCGAGATGAATATCGGCATCCAGACCTTTCAGCGCGCGCCCGGCGAGGCCACCGGCACCGCCGCGCTTGAGTCCGCCATGGACGAGCTAGCCGAAAAGCTCAGGATGGACCCGCTGGAACTCCGCCTCCAGAACTACGCCGAGAGGGATCCTGGTGAGCAGCGTGAGTTCACCTCCAAGAATCTTCGCGCCGCCTACAAGGACGCCGCCGACCGCTTTGGCTGGTCCAAACGGAACCCGAAGCCCGGCTCCATGCGCGAGGGGGACAAGCTGATCGGCTACGGCATGGCGACTGCCACTTACGGGGCCAACCGCTCCGCCGCGCAGGCCACCGTGCGCCTCCTTCCGAACGGCCGCGTGTACGTCGGCTCCGGCACCCAGGATCTCGGTACCGGCACCTACACCGTCCTCGCGCAAACCGTGATGCAGGAGCTGGACGTTCCCTTCACGCAGATCGACGCCGTCCTCGGCGACTCGACGCTGCCCAAGGCACCTGTCTCCGGCGGCTCGCAGTCCGCCGCCTCCGTCGGCCCGGCCGTCAAGGAAGCCTGCGGCCAGCTCAGGCTCAAGCTGGCCGCGCTGGCCGTGGACGATCCCGCCTCTCCTTTACACGGTGCCAAAACGGAAGACATCGTCGCCAAAGACGGTACCCTCCAGCTCAAATCCGACCCGTCGAAGTCCGAACCCCTCGCCGCATCCCTCCGCCGTAACAAGGGACTGGCCATTGAGGCGCAGGGCTCCGCCGAACCCAGCGACGAGGTCCAGCGGGCCATGTCCCCCCACTCGTGGGGAGCTGTCTTCGCCGAAGTCGCCGTCGATCAGAACACCCACATGGTGGAGGTCCGGCGCGTCGTCGCCACCTATGATGTCGGCAAGCTGCTCAATAAGAAGACCGGCTACTCCCAACTCGAGGGTGGGATCGTCTGGGGCATCGGCACGGCCCTTCAGGAGGAGTCTCACCTCGACCCCTTCTACGGGCGCATCGCGAACGGCAACCTCGGCGAGTACCACGTGCCCGTCAACGCGGATGCCGGTGCGATCGAAGTGAATGTTCTCGACATTCCCGACACCAAATTTTCCCCGCAGGGTGCGCGCGGCATCGGCGAGATCGGCATCACCGGCATCGCCGGGGCCATCGCCAACGCCGTCTACAACGCCACCGGCAAACGCGTCCGCGATTTCCCCATCACTCCCGACAAACTGATGAACGCTTGAAGTTGCCGCAGTCTCCGGGTGC
>CAXTSF010000188.1:0-5916 GCA_964246865.1 uncultured Terriglobus sp. | reverse complement strand
GGCGTCGCAAGCAACACCGGGCGGCGTACCAGGATGGGAAGAAGCTACTCGCAGATGGCACGAAGTGACCTTCAAAGGTGTAACTCTTTCCCGTATCGGTAATGCTACCGTGTTACCCGGCTTGCAAGGCAGGCTTTGGGAGGCGGGTAAATCATGAAGTTCCAGCACAACGCAGCAGTCTGGGCGATCACGCTTGCGGCTTTCGCCGGCACAGCAGGCGCACAACGAACCACGGCCACGCAATCGGGCACACGAATCGCCGCAACCACAACCAAGAGTGCCAAACGCGGCATCGCTTACGACCTGGCGAGTGCGGCTGACCTCCAGGCGCTCTCCTCCGGTGTGAGCTGGTGGTACAACTGGGCCACCACACCCAATGGCGGCGTTCCCTCCAGCTACGTGGCGCAGTATGGCATGGACTATTACCCCATGCTTTGGAACGGCAACTTCAACACAAGCGCCGTCGTCAGCTTTCTCCGCGCACACTCGGAGATCAAGTACATCCTCGTCATGAACGAGCCGAACCTGACCGGCCAGGCAAACCTGACGCCGCAACAGGCCGCGCAGGTCTGGCCAAGCTATGAGTCCGTGGCTTCGCAGGCCAACGTGCAGATTGTTGGACCGCAGATCACCTGGGGCACCATGCCGAATTATGGCGATCCAGTGGTCTGGCTCGACGCCTTCTACGCCGCCTACAAGCAAAACAACGGCGGCCGCGCGCCGCGCATCGACTACCTTGGTTTCCATTGGTACGACTACGGCATCGGCGGCCAGCTCGATCGGCTGACGAAGTACGGCAAACCGTTCTGGGTGACGGAGTTCTCCAACTGGCACAGCCAGAACGACGGCGCGCAGATTGATACGCTTGCCAAACAGGAGAACCAGATGACCTCGATCGTGCAGACGCTCGAAGGCCGCAGCGACGTCTTCCGTTATGCCTGGTTCACGGGCCGTGTCAATCCGGATCCGCACTTTGACAGCCTGCTCGGTGCATCCGGTCAACTCACCGCCCTCGGCAAACTCTATCTCTCGCTGCCGCACAACTAGCGCAGCGGCAGCACTCTCTCCCCTAGGCCCGAACATCCGCCTGAAGCAGGTTCAAAGCCCGCTCCAGGCGGACACCCCGGGAGGCTTTCAGCAGGACGGCATCCCCCGCGCGCAGGTTGTCGCGCAGCCACGCACCCGCCTCCTCTGGCGTCTCCACAAAGATTGCACCGGCGCGGGCACCCAGGACCAGATCCGCCGCGAAGCCCCGCACACCGATTACCTGATCGATGCCACGCAGGTGCATGTGCTCTCCGCAGGCCGCGTGCAGCTCCGCGCTTGCAGCACCCAGCTCCAGCATCTCCCCAGCGACCACGATCCGCCGCAAAGCAGGAATGGCGGCGAGCGCATCCACCATGGCGTTCAGCGCTACAGGATTCGAGTTATACGTATCGTTCAGAATGCGCGCACCATGCCACTCGATCTGCTGGCCGCGCTTGTCGCCAGGCTCCAGCACGTGCAGCGCCTCGACACACTCCTCCAGCGCAATGCCGCTCTCAATGCCAACCGCCACGGCAGCAAGGGCGTTATACACGTTGTGGCGGCCCAGCAGCCGAATGCGTGCAGGAGCGCTTCCCTGCGCGGTGACAACGCGGAACTCCACTCCCTCGCTACCCGCGCCGGTCACGTCCACGGCTCTCACATCTGCCGCTTCCTCAATCCCAAAGGTGCGCACACCAACAGTTTGATCGCGACCGAACTGTGAGACGAACGCGTCGTCCGCATTCAGAAAGGCGATGCCTTCTCTTGGCAGCGCTTCGATCAGCTCCCGCTTCGCCGCAGCGACACCCGCGATGCCATTCGCAAAGTTCTCCGTGTGCACCGGACCCACATTGGACACCAGACCCCAGTCCGGTTCCGCAATCTTTGCCAGCGCGGCAATCTCTCCGGTGTGGTTCATCCCCATCTCAAGAACAGCCACCTCATGCTCTGGCTCCAGCCGCAGCAGTTGTAAAGGCACACCGAAGTGGTTGTTCAGGTTGCCCGCCGACTTCAGGACGCGATAGCGGCTCGCCAGCACAGCGGCAACGCACTCCTTTGTCGTCGTCTTCCCGGCGGATCCCGTGATGCCGATCACGCGACCTGCCCAGCGGCGGCGCACCTGGCGCGCCAGGCTTTGCATCGCACGCAGGACGCAGTCCTCGCTGTCTGGAACCCGCAGCAGCTTCGCACTGTCGATCTCCGCCGGTATCACCCAGCGCGTGCTGACGACCGCCGCCGCGGCTCCCGCATGCATGGCCGCCTCGACAAACTGATGACCATCAAATCGTTCGCCCGTGACCGCGAAAAACAAATCGCCCTCGCTCAGCATGCGCGAGTCAATGGAGTAGCCAAAAACCTCGGCAGAGGAGTTGAAGTCGCCCTCCGCGTGTACATAGTCGGCAATCTCGCCGAGCGTGAGTCTCATCGTTTCGCCCCCTCACTCCTGAGAATCTCTCCGGCGACGGCGACATCGTCGAAGGCAATCACGCCATCTCTGCCGGTCTGCGTCTTTTCATGGCCCTTGCCTGCAATCAGGACGATATCGCCCGCACCGGCACGCCGGATCGCCTCGGCGATTGCCTCTGCCCGCTCAAGAATCACCAGCGACTCCGCCCGGTTCGCCGCCCTCACCCCGGCCAGCGCCTCCGCGGCAATCGTTGCGGGATCTTCGCTGCGCGGATTATCACTGGTCACGATCACCAGGTCGCTTCCCTCCGCGGCCGCCCTTCCCATCTTTGGCCGCTTCGTCTTATCGCGATCGCCACCGCAGCCGAACACCGTGACAATACGTCCATGGCCCGCCAGCGATCTCGCCAGGCTCAGCAGGCTTCGCAGCGCGTCATCCGTATGCGCATAGTCGACAATCACGTGCATGCCAAGTGCATTGGGCACAGCCTGGAAGCGGCCGGGAACCGCCTGGAGTGTCGCTGCACTTTCGACCACCTGCCTCAGTGCCAAGCCGCGCGCTACCGCGGCAGCCATCGCGGCAAGCAGGTTATAGGCATTCACGCGGCCGGTCAGAGGGGCCTGCACCTCTGTCTCGCCCAGAGGGGAGCGCAGCTGAAACCGCAACATACCCGAGCCGGCCTGCACAGCATGCGCATGGAAATCCGCACCGGGGTCATCCAGGCTGTATGTCCACACCGTGCCGCAACCCCTTGCCGCGCTCATGAAGAGCGGCAAGGCCGCGTCATCCGCGTTCAAAATGGCAACGCGCGGCGGCGGCGCACCAACGCCGTGGAACAGCCTCGCCTTCGCGGCAGCATAGCGCTCCATCGAACCGTGATAGTCCAGGTGATCCTGCGTGAGATTGGTAAAGATCGCCGTGTCGACAGGCAGCCCCCACACCCGCTCCTGATCGAGCGCGTGCGAACTCATCTCCATCACGGCCTCCGTCGCACCGGCGCGTACGCCGTCGGCAACGATGGCCAGAATGTCGCGCGATTCCGGTGTGGTGTGCGTCGACGTCCGTACCTCACCGGCGACATGCGTTTCGATGGTGCCCATCAGGACGGACCGGCGGCCCGCGCTCCTCAGCAACGCCTCCGTGAGAAATGCCGTGGTGGTCTTCCCATTCGTGCCCGTCACCGCGGTCAGCGCAAGCGCGCGCTCCGGGTGTCCGTAGAAGTTCGCACTCACGCCTGCCAGCGCACGCCGCCCATGCTCCACCAGAGCCACCGGCAAGCCTCGCGCCTCCGCGAAGGCAAAGCTCTCCCGCGAATCGGTAACCACGGCGGCCGCACCGCCCTCAAGCGCACTCTGCAGATACCGGTTCCCGTCGGTACTCTCGCCGCGCATCGCGACGAACAGCGCGCCTGGCCGGACCGCACGGGAATCGTACTCAACCGCGGCGATCTCCGGATTTGCGCCTGCGGTCGCCAGTACCGCCACGCCGCTCAGAAGATCGTGCCACCGCATTCCTTTCATCCTAAGCGAAGCTCGGTGCGGAGGCGCTAGCGCACAAAGCGGACGACCACTTCCGTCCCCTCGGCCACGGAACTGCCCGCCGCCGGCACCTGCTCCCGGGCAAGCCCGCTGCCCACGGGACGCACGCGCAATCCCTTGCTCGCGGCCCGCTCCACGACCGAACGCAGTGCCGCGCCGCTGAAGTCCGGCACCGCCACATGCTTCGCTGCATCCACCACGATGCTACCGTCCGCGCGTGGCTCCGGAGCGACCGGGACCGGCACCAGCAGGGGCTTTGCCTCGGCGATCTCGTCCGGCATCAGCGACGCTCCGCCATGCTCGCGGAAGCTCTTCAGCAGCTTTTCGGGCAGAGCGGCAAAGATACCCGGCCGAGCCACGGGAACCACCGAGGCTGGTGACAGCGCGAGAGATCCGTCCCGCTGCCGCAATGGATCATCCGCGGGCAGCTCGTTCACTTCCGCAAACAACGTATTCAGATCGCCAATCGGTTCACTCGGTGCCTCACCCTGCTCCATCGAAGGCGCAGGCGTTTGTGCATCCGCGCCGGTCTTCTCCTTGAGCGGCTGGTCATGCGGCACACCCAGGTACTCCAATACCTGCTGCGCTACCGTCGCGAAGACGGGCGCGCTTGTCTCCGCACCATAGCGTGACCCGACCGTGGGCGTGTCGATCACGACAGCAACCGCGATGGCAGGATTGTTCACCGGCGCGAACCCGGCAAAGCTCGCCACCAGCTTTGTATGCGAGTACGTGTGGGTCACGGGATCTACTTTCTGGGCCGTCCCCGTCTTCCCGCCCGCGCTGTAGCCGTTCAACGCCGCTGCCCTGCCTGTTCCCTCCACCACCGTGCCCTGCATCATGCTGCGCATCTTGGCTGCGGAGAGTTCAGAGATCACACGGTGCGCTCCGTCGGGCAGCGTCGCCGGAAGGCTGCTGCCGGGGTGAAACGCCGCGGGCTTCAGCCGCGGATCGCCTTTCATCTGCTCCGTCTCGTTCAGCAGGATGTGCGGCGGCATGTATGTCCCGCCATTTGCGATCGCCGACACCATGGTTACCAGCTGCACCGGCGTCACACCCACCTCCTGGCCGATCGAGATCGACAGAATGCTGGTGGATCCCCACTTCTTCGGCGCTCGCAGCAGGCCCCGAGTCTCGCTCGGCAACTCCACGCCGGAGCGGTCGCCGAAGCCAAAAGAGCGAATGTAGTTATAGAACTTCGTCGGCCCCAGCTTGAGCGCCATCTTCGCCGCACCCACATCGCTCGAGTGCTCCAGCGCATACTGCACAGACACGCGGCCGAAGTGATCCGACTTGTCATCGTGCAGCGTACGGCCGTACATCGTCATCGCACCGCCCTGGCAATCGACAATGTCGGTCGGCTGCACCCCGGCACCGTCCAGCGCCGCGGCATACGTCACCAGCTTGAAGGTCGAACCCGGCTCATACACGTCGCTGACGGCAAGGTTCTTCAGGATCGATGGATCCTGATGCTTGAGGTCATTCGGGTTATAGCGGGGAGCGATGGCCAGCGCCAAGATCTGCCCCGTGTGCACGTCCTGCACCACCACCGTGCCGTGCGCCGCCTTCATCTTCTCCATCTGCTTATCCAGCGCGCGTTCGGCCATGTACTGCATATTCGTATCGACGGAAAGCACCAGGTTCTCACCGGGCAGCGGCTCACGTTCCTCGCTGCCCAGCGCATGCCGCTTCGCATCCAGTGCCGTCAATACCCGTCCCGGCGTGCCGTGCAGATCCTCCTCAAAATTCAGTTCCAGCCCACCCAGTCCGGCGTCGTCCGTACCCACATAGCCGAGCACCTGAGCCGCGAGATCGTGGTTGGGATAGAACCGCTTGAACTCCTTTTGTAAGTACACACCCTTCAAGTCAAGCTCGCGCACACGCTGCGCCTGCTCCGGCGTCAACTTACGGCCGACCCACGCGAAGTTACGCGATGCATTCAGC
>CAXTSF010000187.1:0-6013 GCA_964246865.1 uncultured Terriglobus sp. | reverse complement strand
GGCACCGAACGATGAAACCGTGCTGGAGACACGGGGCCGGGCGCACAGCCTTGTGGCGGAGCAGAGCTACGCCCGGATGGCGAAGATCAACCCGGATTCCTGGCATGTGCACCGGGTGCAGGCCGATCTGCTGGCGGGCGAGGGCAAGCATACGGAGGCGGCGGCGGAGCTGGAGAAGGCGGTGAGCCAGATGCCGGCGAACACCGATCTGTGGGAGGCGCTGGGCGAGCAGTACCGTGCAGCGAACCAGATGGAGGATGCCGCGCGAGCGTTTCGCAAGGAGATGGAGCTGAGCCCTGGAAACGCGTTGGCGCTCTATAACCTGGGCAGTGTCGAAATTGAGCGAGGCGACAATGCCGCCGGGGTTCCGCTGCTGGAAACGATGCTGCAGAGCTATCAGAACGCCCCGGTGGCGGCCTACTACCTGGGCCGGGGCCTGGCGGCACAGGGCCAGGCGGAGGAGGCGGCACGGCGCCTGACCGAGGCAGCGCGCGGTGACAAGGGCGGCGAGATCGCAAAGCGGTCGTACTACGAGCTCTCGCGGCTTTACCGGAAGATGGGCGATCCGGCGAAGTCGCAGGCGGCGCTGGCCGAGTACAACCGGATCCGTGAAGCGGCGGAGCGGGCCTCGGCGCAGCAGGTGCAGGACTGGCGCAAGCTGGGCGCGGCGGAGCCGGCGACAGCGGCGGCGCCCTGACCGCCTGGCACCCTCTTTGGATTCGCGATATCCTTGCTTGGTCCGGAGGAATGCGCCTGATTCTCGCCCGTAAACGCGTTCGGTTAAGCAGCGGCGACGGTTCCTGTCATTTGCGGCAGATGGCAAGCTGGCTGGTCCTCACCTGCATGCTGACTCTTCTGGCGGTTATGCCCTGGACGGAGTACTACTGCGATTGGGACATGTTCCTGCACGGCGGCCCGGACCTGGAGCTGGGCCTGCTCGCGATTGGCATCATGCTGTGTTTCGTTCTGCTGGTCACCCAAGATCGCAGGCGCGCGGTGCATCTGCTGCTGACCCTGTGGGAGTTCTGCCGATTCCCGCATGGGAGATCTGCCCTGCAGGAGGAACACGCCGGGCGAGTGATCGCGCACAGCCACTATGCACGAAACCTTGGCGCAGTCGGGGCTGACCTCGACCTGTGGGGCCTTCCACTCCAGATCTGATCCGCAAACGGGATGTTGCGAACTACATCCGGGAGAGAATCTTCTCCGTTTTTGCGCCTTGTATTCAGGTCATTCAGGAGTGGTTATGAAAAAGTCGGAAGTGCTGCACGCATGGGCAGGCATTTTGGCGGGACGAACGCCATCATTATCCATCGAGATCACCAAGGAATGCCCGTTGCGCTGCCCGGGCTGCTATGCCTTCGGCGAAACGCATCTGGGCGGTGATCTCCGGTTGAATCAGCTCTCCGACTATCGGGGGGAGGAACTGGTGGCAAGGGTGCTGGCGATCATCGACGATCGAAAGCCTCTTCACGTGTCCCTGGTCGGCGGCGATCCGCTGGTACGCTACCGCGAACTGGAGATGCTGCTGCCTGAGATCGAGCGGAGGGGCGTGCATACGCAGGTGGTCACCAGCGCATTCCGCACAGTTCCCGCCGCATGGAAACAGTTCCAGAAGCTGAATGTCGTGGTGTCCATCGACGGCCTGCAGCCGGAGCACGATCTCCGGCGGAAGCCGGCAACGTATGAACGCATTCTGAAGAACATCCGGGGGGCAAAGATCACCGTTCATTGCACGATCACCTCACAGATCGCGCAGCGCGAGGGTTACCTTGAGGAGTTTCTGGAGTTCTGGAGCAACCAGGCGGAGGTTGCGAAGGTGTGGTTCAGCCTCTTCACACCGCAGCGCGGTGCAACCGATCCGGAGATTCTGAACCCGCAGCAGCGGCGCACCGTGATCGCCGAGCTGAGCCGGTTACGGCCCAAGTTCCCTGTGCTGGATATGCCAGATGCGGTGATTCGCGAGATTAGCTCTCCCCCGTCCAGTCCGCGGGAATGTATCTTTGCGAGAACAACGGAGACGATCTCCGCCGATCTCAAGACGCTGATCACGCCGTGCCAGTTCGGCGGCGATCCGGATTGCGAGCAGTGCGGCTGCATCGCCTCTATGGGTTTGGCCGCGGTGGGCCACCACAAGGTGGCAGGGCCGTTGACGGCGGGCAGAATCTTTATGGCTTCCGACCGTTTCGGCAAGGGATGGCGAGGTTTGCAGCGCAGAATGAAGCCGGCAGCGAGGGTCGAGTCAGAAGAGCCCCAGTTCAAGATTCTGTAAGCATCAGGTCCTACGAGGTGCGGAGGAGAGTGCGATGGCGCATGGGAATGGTGCGAGCGAGAGTGAGTTGCGGCAGGAGATCGCGAGATACAGCCGGTGGCTATACCGGCTCGGCTTTATGCCTGGCACGTCGGGCAATCTTTCTGTGCGCCTGGATGAGGACCGGTTACTGGTGACACCGACAAAGACGAGCAAACGGCTGTTGCGGCCGGCTGACGTGCTGCTTGTGGATTTGCAGGGGAGGTCACTGGCGGCGGGTTCGCGACGGGTGACGAGTGAGATCGGGATGCACCTCGCAATTTATCAGCACCGGATACAGACGGGTGCCGTAATTCACTCGCACCCGCCGGTCGCGACGGCGTTCGCCTGCGCAGGCTGGGCGCTGGACGAGGTGCTGTGCCAGGAGGCGGTGATGACAGTGGGCCAAGTGCCATTAGCGAAGTACGCTACAACGGGCACCGAAGAGGTCGCGGCCAGCCTGAAGCCGTATCTCCAAAAGCACGAGGCGATTCTGCTGGCAAACCATGGCGCGGTGAGCTTTGGGAAGACGCTCTTCGACGCCTTTGTGAGCATGGAGACACTGGAACATCTGGCACAGATACGGCTGACGACGCACCAGCTTGGGCTGTTGCGACCGCTGCGGCAGGACCAGGTGGACCAATTGCTGGCAGCAAAAGCCAGGTATCAGGGAAACTAGACCTCCTGGCGCGGTTTTTCGCGTGATCGCCATGCTCCGGCTTGCTAGGCATGCGGCGAGATCACGTGACGCTGGATGTGTGGTCACGAGCGCTACGGGTACATGAGGCAGGAACGGCGCATCCGGAAAATCCGGCCAGTGCGTTCAGCGAACCCAAGAAGCTGGTTCCAGCTTCCCTCGGTTGCTGCTAATTGCTGGCGAGGGGCAGACTCATGCGCAGCTGTGAACGTAGCGCGCCGCCGCGGTGGATCTGGTGTGGATGGGGCATGCCTGCCCCGTGGTTCTCTTTAGGTGTCGCGGAAATTGACAAGCTGGAGACAATGCGGAGACAACTGCCGGCCCACCGAGGGACAAGATGGGAAGCGCTGGTGGGTGAGAGCCGCGCCGGTGCGGAAGCCGAACAGGGCCGCTGACACAGGATGAACCCCCAAGGAGACGGACATGCAATTCAGGATGGCAGCAGGGCAGAGACAGCAGCTTGCAGCGATGGCGCTGCTATGCAGCGTGGTAAGCGGAACAGCCTTCGCGCAGACGGCGCAGCACTACAAGCAGACGAATCTGACGTCGAACCAGGCATCGCTGGCGCCGGTAGCGGACCAAAACCTGGTAAATCCGTGGGGGCTCTCCCGCAGCTCCGGCGGTCCATGGTGGGTGTCGGACAACGGCACGGGACTGTCCACCCTGTACACGGGAACGGGCGCGATTGTGCCGTTGGTGGTGAAGATTCCGGCAGCCGATCCGACGGCCACGGGATCGCCGACGGGGACGATCTTTAACGGCGGGACCGGGTTTGTGGTCGGTGGCAAGGCGGCGGCGAACGGGCAGCCCGCGGTCCCGGGATTGCCGGCTGTCTTTCTTTTTGTGACGGAGGATGGCACTGTCTCCGGATGGAACCCGAAGGTGAATGCGACCAACGCGGTGATCGCGGTGAACGAGAAGAACCACTCGGTCTACAAGGGCGCGACGGCGGCTACCGCGAACGTGGGCGGGCAGGCGCAGCAGCTGCTGTATGTTGCCGACTTCTTCCATGGAAAGGTGCAGGTGTTCGACAGCAGCTTTAACCACGTCAGTGCTTTCGAGGGGCGCTTCTCACAGAGACATAACGAGGGCGAACGTGAGGAGGAGGAACAGCAGGAGGAGGGTGGCCGCGCCGGCTTTGCGCCGTTCAATGTGCAGAACGTCGGCGGCAACGTGGTCGTTTCCTACGCCAAGCAGGATGTGACCGGGCTGAACGAGTTGGATGGTGCCGGACTCGGTTTCGTAAACATCTACAACCCGGAGGGCCGGCTGTTGCAACGGCTGCAGCGTGGCAGCTACTTTAACGCGCCGTGGGGCATCACGCTGGCGTCCTCCGATTTCGGAGCGTACAGCCATGACCTGCTGATCGGGCAGTTCGGCAGCGGAGAGATTCTGGCCTTCGATCCACTCTCGGGCAAGTACCTGGGCACGCTGAAAGATGCGAATAATGTGCCGCTAAAGATCCAGGGATTGTGGGGTCTATCGTTCGGCAACGGTGCGGGCAGCGGGCCGGCGACGTCACTGTACTTTGCCGCGGGTATCAATGGCGAACAGGGTGGGCTGCTGGGGAGCATCGCGGCGATCGAGAGAATACCCAGGGTAACGATCAGTAGGGAGTCTCAGGTTGCGGTTCAAGGGGGGAAGCGCTTCGGCGCTTCGCCCCTTTTTGCCGCTTCGCTTTGGCCCGATGCAGAGATGCTTTGGTGGAGCGTCAGGCCGGGATGAGACGGTTGGCGGCAGCGACGCGGAGCAGGGCACCGCAGAGGTCAGCTTTTGAGTTGCGGGAAAGCGGTGATGCGGAGTTTGGCGGCGCCGTAGGGGACGAGCGTGATGGTTTCGTTGGGTTCGTCGCTGCTGACGGGGCTTTCGGGCACGGGGTCGGCGACACCGTCGACCGCTCGCCAGGAGGGGAGTTTACGGGCCGCGACCTGCAGCGTGACGGGTGTGCCGTTGAGGGCGAAGGGCGAGCCGCCTGCGGGGTGCTCCTCGGCGAGGGCGGTGTGGGCAGTGCTCTCGGAGACAGCGAGGGCATAGTTCCACTCGGAGGAGGGAAAGACCTGCCAGTCGGCGGTCATGCCGCGGGTGCGCAGCTTTACCCAGGTTTCGCCGATGGGGTAGGAGAAGACTAGGGGACCGCGCTCCATGGAGATCGAGCGATTGAAGCCGGTGGAGGCTTTGGGTGTGAGCGGGAAGACGATTTCTACGGTGTCGCCGGGGCTCCAGGTACGGTCAAGCCGGAGAAAGCCCTTGGTTGCGGAGGTTTCCTGCACGGCGCCGTTGACCTTGACCGTGGTGCCCTCCGCCCAGGCCGGCACGCGCAGGCGGAGAGGGAAGCGGAGCGCGGCGGCGGGTGTGACGGTGATGCGGACGGTGCCGCGGAAAGGGTAGTCGGTTTCTTCGGCAAGATGAACGGCGGTGGTGCCGATCGTGGTGCGGACCTCGCAGGGTGAGTAGGCCGCAGCGACCAGGCCGTTGTCTTCCGATGCCATCCAGAGGCTTGAGGCGAACTTGGGCCAGCCCTGGTGGAAGTTCGCGGCGCAGCAGCCAAAGTTGGGCTCGAGGCCGTAGAGGTTGGACTCGGGGCCGTCGGTGGTCCAGGGCTTGCGGTGGAGACTGACCTCGACCTGATTGGGCTCCTGGTTGTACTGGTGCGCCCACATGTCGTCAGTGAAGGTACCGGGCAGGGCGTTGAAAGCGATGCGTTCCAGCCGGTCGCCGATGGTGCCGTCGCCGAGGATGGCGAGGGATTGCTCGAGCGAGAACATAGTCTCCACGACGGTGCAGAGCTCGGTGCCCTGCGATGGATTGCGGCCGGCGAAGTGCTCATCGCAGGAGAACATGCCGTTGGGCATGCCGTGGTATTTGTCGAGGGCGGCAAGCATTTGCGCAAAGCCCTGCCGGTCGGTCTCGTTGCCGGAAACGACGGACCAGACGGGTGCGGCCTTGAGCGCCTGGCCGTTGTTCACGCCGTGGGTGGCGAGGGCGTAATCGTTTAGGCCGTTGTTTTCGCTGATCTTGATCATCTC
>CAXTSF010000186.1:4177-6025 GCA_964246865.1 uncultured Terriglobus sp. | reverse complement strand
GCAGGAGCTGGGGCGGGCACACTACGGGCGCTTGGGGTCGCCGCTGATCATCACTTCAGCGGCGCGCACAGTTCAGTTTCAACGGCGCCTTGTGCGCGTGAATGGGAACGCCGCCCCGCCAACCGGCCAGGTGGCCTCGCCGCACCTGTATGGGCAGGCGATCGACCTCGGCAAGCACGGGATGAGTGTGCCGGAGATTGCGTGGATGCGCGCGTCTCTCACACCGGTCATGAGCGCCGGCAGAATCGACGTGGAGGAGGAGTTTCAGCAGAGCTGCTTCCACATCAGCGTCTACCGGCGTTATCTGGGCAACGGTGCAGCACCGCCGCCAGCCAAGCTGGATCTTGCCGTTGCACGGCCGCTCCTGCAGGCGAAAGCTCCTGTCCTGGCAAGGCACCGCCGGTTGCCGACAGCATTGCTCGCGACTCACCTGCCTTAGATTCTGAGAAGAACAGCTTCGGAGGGCTGGAGAACGTCTGATTCGAGGCCAACGGCCGCTTACAACCGGACAACGGCCGCTTACAACCGGAGAAGCATTCTCCGCCGGTACAGCGGCAAGAGCAGCAGGAGATTGACGCCGACAATCAGAGCGGCATACAGCAGAGAAGTCTGGACCGGCGGCAGCCCCGTTCCGGCAAACACTCCATTTCCCCAGCGATGCAGCGTTGCGCCGCTTCCGGTGTGGAGCCGGTCCAGCATGGTCGTAATCACCGTCGATAGCGCAAATGCCGCAATGGCGTTTGTCCCAAACACCAGTGCCGGCGGTGTCCACCCGCGCCATCGCCGCACATCGACCGCATAGAGCATCAGGGCAAACGCGACAAGAGCGAATCCACTGCTCATCAAGCCAAATGTCGGTGTCCAGATCTTCTTGATCGGCGGCATCGCAGCCGACAATCCGAAGCCGAGCGCAAACAGCATCACGCCTGCACACGCCAGCCCCGCAGCCTTCCGGCTACCGGAGCGCTCGCTCGTCACCCACTCTCCTGCAGCGGCGCCTACCAGCACCGCTGCCAACGCAGCCAGCGTCGAGAGCAGTCCCTCCGGGTCAAAGGTCACGCCCACCCCGGGCGTTGTTCCATACCGCCACATGTGCCCGGGCCCGAACACCGCCCGGTCAACATACGCGGGCAGGCTCCCCAGCGTGTCCAGCCGTCCCGGACCGAACCCGGGTACCGGAACCAGCTTCAACAGCGCCCAGTACACCAGGAGCAGGCTCGCTGCCCACACCGCTAGCACCATCCCGCGCCGCCGCCGGCCCGCGGCACCCTCCCGTAGTGGGAGATACACCAGCGATGCACCTAGGTAGCACAACCCAATCCGCTGCAGGATCCCCGGCAGACGCAGCGACGAAAACTCGAAATCCGGAAACGCATTCAACAACAGGCCAAGCCCGATCAGCAGCCCGCATCGCCGCAAGACGTGCAACAGGAGGCTCCTCCGGCTCTCGCCCCGTGCCAGCCGCGACGATATCGATAGGGTGAGCGCCACACCTGTAATGAACAGAAAGGACGGAAAGATCATGTCCGTCAGCGTTCCGCCCGCCCACTCCGCGTGACGCAGCGGGGCATACACGGCACTGTACGTTCCCGGGTCCGTCACCAGGATCATGCCTGCGATCGTCAGTCCGCGGTACACATCCAGCGACAGCAGACGCTCCCGCCCTCCGCCAACTCCTGTCTCCATCACACTCCTTAGTCAATCGTTTGTGCAGAAGGGCCGGGTTCATTTCAACACGCCGCCACCAGGGAAGGAAAGCAGGATTTCCAGGAGCAATGAACAGACTCAGAACGGCCACGGATCGCGACAAAGAAAAAGGGCCGGTTCAGTTGACCGGCCCTCCCATTA
>CAXTSF010000186.1:0-4167 GCA_964246865.1 uncultured Terriglobus sp. | reverse complement strand
TCCCATTACTTACGTGCGAACAGCTTCTACAGGGCGCCCGTGAGTGCCTCGCCCAGCTGCTTGATGTGAGCGGAGTCCCCGCCCTTCACATCACCGGCAACTGCGGTCGTTTCCTTGCCCAGCTTCTGCAGCAGCGTCTTGATCTTGGCATCATCCAGTTTCTCCGCCGCAAGCAGATGCTTCAGCTTCTCGAGGTCGGCAACCACACCCTTCACGCCGGCATGATCGTGTGTCTTCAGGTATGTCTCCCAGCCGTCGATGTTCTTTACCGCAGCGTCCGGCTTGAGCGACTTCAGATCCTTGAGCGCGTGGATCGTTGTTTCGTACCGTGTGGTTGCCATCTCGTTATCTCCTTGTTCCGGTTTTCGGTCGTTGTCAAAAGCGGGCCTCAGCCGACGGGTCAGACGGAGACGCACCTATTCGTTTTCTCAGCCTCGTCGGATGCACAAACCGGGCCATGCTCCGCCCGCTATCCATGCCGTCGCTACAGCACGGTCTGAAACTCCTGGAACCGTGCGAGCCATCAACATTCGCCTCCCACCCCGTTCCTTTCACGAAACGGTCATCCCCCCTGCATGTAAGAGTGCCTGCCTACGCCTGGTTCGCCATGCGCGGACCGCTCGCTGACACCGCACCTGCATCCGCTACCGCGTCCTCATTCGGAAAAGCGCGTTCCCCTCACATTTCGGATCGCGGCAACCGGGTGGACGGCTCTAAAATCAGAGCATGAGCCGCTCGGTCCTCTGGCAAAAGCGCTTTCGCCGCGGGAAACACGATCGAGGCCGCGTCCTCTCCGCCGCCTGACGCCGCCCTCCTCCAGATCTCTTCTCGCCGCCTGCGCGGCTTCCACCATGCATCCATTCCCGCGGATCGCCAAGGACATCATCATGGCCACAGCAGTTTTCCAGCCCGAAACTCAGGGCAACACCTTCGACGCCCGCGCCACCCTTCGCTCCGGGGACAAGACCTACACCTACTACCGGCTGGACTCGCTGGCGAACCGCGGCATCGAGCTCGCTCGCCTTCCCTTTTCGCTCCGGATCCTTCTCGAAAACCTGCTTCGCCGCGAGGACGGCATCACCGTCACCGCCGCCGATATCGACTTTCTCGCCCGCTGGCAGCCGCTCGCCGAGCCCTCCCGCGAGATCGCCTACATGCCCGCGCGCGTCCTCATGCAGGACTTCACCGGGGTACCCGCGATCGTCGACCTTGCCGCCATGCGCGATGCCATGCGTGCCCTCGGCGGCAACCCCGAACGCATCAACCCCCTCCAGTCTGCCGAGCTCGTCATCGACCACTCCGTTCAGGTAGACGAGTACGGCACCGCCAACGCCTACGACCTCAACTCGCTCCTCGAGTTCCAGCGCAACCGCGAGCGCTACGCCTTCCTCAAGTGGGGCCAGACCGCCTTCCGCAACTTCTCCGCCGTCCCGCCGGGCATGGGCATCTGCCACCAGGTCAACCTCGAATACCTCGCACGCGGCGTCTTCGTCGCGCAGACCGATGACGGTGCCATCGCCTACCCGGACACCCTCGTCGGCACCGACTCGCACACCACCATGGTTAACGGTCTCGGCGTCCTCGGCTGGGGCGTCGGCGGCATCGAGGCAGAGGCCGCCATGCTCGGCCAGCCCGTCAGCATGCTCGTACCTCAGGTTGTTGGTCTCCGCATCACCGGCCGCCTTCGTGAGGGTGCCACCGCCACCGACCTCGTCCTCACCATCACCGAGATGCTGCGCAAGCACGGAGTCGTCGGCAAGTTCGTCGAGTTCTACGGCCCGGGTGTCGCCGGCCTTTCGCTGGCCGATCGCTCCACCATTGCCAACATGGCACCCGAATACGGCGCCACCTGCGGCATCTTTCCCGTGGACCTGGAAACCCTCGCCTACCTCCGCCTTACCGGCCGCAGCGAGCAGCAGGTCCAGCTCGTCGAGGACTACTACCGCGCTCAGGGCATGTTCCACACCGCAAACGCACCCGAGGCCGAGTACAGCTCCACCCTATCGCTCGATCTCGCCGAGGTGGAGCCCAGCCTCGCTGGCCCGAAGCGTCCTCAGGACCGCGTTGCGCTCCGCGACGTCTCCGCCAACTTCACCAGGCAGCTGCCCTCGCTGTACGGCCCGAATGCCAACGCCCGCGGCGACCGCCAGATCACGCGCTGGCAGGGCGAGGGCGGCCACAGCTCCGCCGACGGTTCGGTCGAGAGCAGCATCGCCGCGCCCGAACCCGGCAAGGACGGCCACCTCGCCACCGGCATGGAGCCGATCGCCAGCATCCAGGAGCGCTTCGGCGTCGACGTGGAGCCATACCTGCAACACGGCTCCGTCGTCATCGCCGCCATCACCTCCTGCACCAACACCTCCAACCCCGCCGTCATGATGGCCGCGGGCCTGCTCGCCAAAAAAGCCGTTGAGAAAGGGCTGCGCACCCCTCCCTGGGTCAAGACCTCCCTCGCCCCCGGCTCGCGCGTAGTCACCGACTACTACAACAAGGCCGGCCTCACCCCGTATCTCGACGCCCTCCGCTTTCAAACCGTCGGCTACGGCTGCACCACCTGCATCGGCAACTCCGGCGTCCTTCCCACCGACGTCTCCAGGGCCATCGACGACCACGGCCTCGTCGCCGTGTCCGTCCTCTCCGGCAATCGCAACTTTGAGGGCCGCATCAACTCCGACGTTCGCGCAAACTATCTCATGTCGCCGCCGCTCGTCGTCGCCTACGCACTCGCGGGCCGCATCGACTTCGACTTCGACACGGAACCGATCGGCCTTACGAGTGAGCGGACACCCGTCTACCTTCGCGACATCTGGCCGACGCAGGCAGAGGTAAACGCGGCTGTCGAAGAGTCCATCAGCGCCGAGATGTTTCGCAAGCAGTACAGCACCGTCGCCAACGGCGACATCAACTGGCGCAATCTGCAGTTCCCCCTTGGCGATACCTACGGCTGGGAGGCCGATTCCACCTACATCCGGCGCGCGCCTTACTTCGACGGCATGCCCGCCACACCTGCGCCCGTTCAGGACATCCACAACGCGCGCGTGCTCGCCGTCCTTGGTGATTCCGTCACCACCGATCACATCTCACCCGCCGGTTCCATCAAAGCCAACGGCCCCGCCGGCAAGTACCTCGTCGATCACGGCGTCAAGCCCTCCGACTTCAACAGCTACGGCTCTCGCCGCGGCAACCACGAGGTTATGGTCCGCGGCACCTTTGCCAACGTGCGTCTGCGCAACCGCCTGGCTCCCGGCACCGAGGGCGGCGTCACCCGTCTTCTGCTCGAAGGCTCGCAGTGGGGCGCGCCCATGTCCATCTACGACGCGTCTGTCGCGTATGCCGAACGCGGTGTGCCGCTCATGATTCTCGCTGGCAAGGAGTACGGCTCCGGCTCCTCCCGCGACTGGGCTGCCAAAGGTCCACGCCTTCTCGGCATCCGTATGGTGCTGGCGGAAAGCTACGAGCGCATCCATCGCTCCAACCTGGTCGGCATGGGCATCCTGCCGCTGCAGTTTCAGCCCGGTGAGAACGCCGAATCGCTCGGCCTCACCGGTGAGGAGACCTACAGCGTTCCTGGCCTCGCTGCCATGCTGGAAAGCCGTTTCAGCAGTGGCAAACAGATCACCGTTGAGGCCACGGACAGCTCCGGCGAGACAAAGCACGTCCCCGCGACCGTCCGCATCGACACACCCCAGGAGATCCTCTATTACGAACACGGCGGTATCCTGCAGTACGTCCTCCGCCAACTGGCGGGCCGCGCCTGACTTTTGTGCTGGATACAGCAGGACACCAACACAGGCGCTTCTTTCCGAGGGTCCAGCTCTAGCTGTGCCAGGAAAGCTCTATGACCTTAGCGGCTTCCGCCGCTGAGGTCAGCATCCGCTCCAGAGTGACTCTATCCAGTAAGCACGATGCCGATGCATTGCGGGCGCAAGGCACGCGCTTGGTGCAACCGCATGGATCAAAAGCTTCGGAGGCAGCTGGTGCCTACCAGCGCGGATCGTAGTGCAGCAGGATAAAGATGAACAGCACGCCGAAAAGAATCACGAGGGCCTGCCAGTTGCGGTCCAGCCAGGAAAGTTGCTTATCGGTTGTGCTCACGTAAACTCCGTCGTACCGCGATGTCCCTATCAGGATAGACCAGCCCGCCCCTCCCCATCATGACCTCCATCG
>CAXTSF010000185.1:0-6089 GCA_964246865.1 uncultured Terriglobus sp. | reverse complement strand
CCGCATACGTGTCCACCGGTCCCGCCACCCGACGGAGGTCGCCGAGGCTCACGCCGCCGTGACGGTAGAGCAGCATCGGCGTGCGGTTCGGGTCCACCACCGTGGACTCGACCCCAATGGAGCACGGACCCCCGTCGATCACGGCATCGATTCGCCCGTTCAGGTCGGCCAGCACATGCGCGGCGGTCGTCGGGCTTATTGCTCCGAAGCGGTTCGCGCTTGGTGCCGCTAGAGGCAGGCCGCTGGCCGCGATCAGCATTTGCGCCACCGGATGCGACGGCAGGCGTACCGCGACCAGAGCGCGTCCGGCGGTCACCGCCATCGGCAGTGCGGGCTGTCGCGGCAGCAGCAGCGTCAGCGGCCCGGGCCAGAAGCGGTCCATGAGGATTTGCGCCTCTTCGGATATTTGACTGACGACCCGGTGAAGCATGTCCATGTCGCGCACGTGAACAATCAACGGATCCCAGTGCGGTCGCGCTTTGGCCAGGAAGATGCGCTCCACCGCTGCGGCATCCATCGCGTTCGCGGCGAGACCATACACGGTCTCCGTAGGCATCGCGACCAGTCCTCCGCCGCGCAGGATGGCCGCGGCGGCCGCGATGTCCTCAGGACGGGTTGTCAGCCTTCGGGTCAGCACCTCCTGCCATGGTAGCGGCTCAATTGTGCCTTACTGAAGCTACGCGCAGATGCGCCTTGGAACGCTCCCGGATTTCCGCAGCTATCTGCGCCGCTGGCGTGCATCTGTCCCTCGCCATCGCTTGATCTGCACCTATACTTCATGGCATGAGAAGCTCCGAGATCGAGCTGAAGTTCTGCGTTCCGCATGTGGCTGAGTTTCAGGCGACCGCGCTTGCGGCGGGTTTCTGGGTTCTTACGCCGCGCACGCTGGAGCGCAACACGCTCTATGACACGCCGGAACGGCGTCTGCTCGGGGACCATCAGCTGTTGCGGCTGCGCAACTACGACCAGCGCTGGATCGTAACTCACAAGCGTCCGCCCGCGGACGAGAACTCCGGCTCCCGGTACAAGGAGCGCGTAGAAACCGAGACGGAGATCTCGGATGGCGACGCGATGGCCGTCGTGTTCGCGGAACTCGGCTTCCGGCCTGTATTTGTCTATGAGAAGTTCCGGACAGAGTTTGAGGATTCGCGCGGCGAAGGCCACCTGGTCTTGGACGAGACGCCGATCGGCACCTTCGCCGAGCTTGAGGGTGAGCCCGCATGGATCGACCAGGCGCTGGAGCGGCTTGGTGTCGCCGCTGAGGTGTGCTTCACGGACAGCTATGGACGCATGTTTCTCGACTGGCGCGAACGATCCGGAAGCCCAGCCGAGAACATGACCTTCACCGAGATCGAGCAGGCACAGGCGGCAGGCGTGCGCTAGCCCACACGGGATACGGCCTATTCCGGGGCACATGACACCAGTGTTTCCAGACCGACCAAGTTGTCAGGCCGACAGAAGAGTTGGAGACCTGCCTACCGGGCTTCTCCGCTTGGCGTTCGGCCTTGCCCTAGAAGATCTGGAAGTTTACTGCCACATTGAGCTCGACTGGAACCGGTGTGCCGCCCTTACGGGCCGGCTTGAACTTGTACTGCCGCACCGCTTCGACTGCCTTCTCGTCCAGGCCCATTCCCAACTGGCGGACTACCTTCACGTGGGTCGGCCGGCCGGCTGCGTCGACGATAAGGCTGACGAGAACCTCGCCCTGATACTTCGCCTTGCGAGCCTCTTCGGAAAACTCCGGGTCCGGCTGGTAGACCAGGACGGGTGCGGAAACGTCCCCTCCGATAGAGTAGGCACCGCCACCGGTATTGCCGACACTGCCCGGCCCGAGACCGTTACCGTTGCCGGAACCGATGCCGCCACCGCTGCCGTTCCCCATGGAGTTCACGCCCACGTTCGGAGCGTTCGGCATGCCAAAGTTCGGCATGTTGTTGTTCGCCATCTTCAGATTCGTCTGAACGTTGATGGCGGGATCGATGGTGAGCTTTGGCTGAATCTTGGGTGGCTGCGTCGGCGGCATCAGCGGTGTCGGCGAGAACTTGGGAAGGCGTCCCTGGGTGACGGGTGCGATGTCATGCGCACCGCCGCCGCCGCCGATTGCCTTCGGCGTGGGCGTGCGGACCGGAGGGAGCGGTGGAGGCACATCGAGCGTGATGGCCTCCTTGAGTACAGGCTTCGGGGCCTGAATCACCTTGATCACGCGTGTGCTGACCCAGATGACCAGGAGGATGAGCACGGCGTGCACGCCCACGGCTATGCCGGTGGAGACGGGATCGCGCTGCACCCGCATGGGGTCAGCAACGGCGATGGGCTGTGACTGGAGCTCGAGCGGTGGCAGCTTTTCCGGAAAGAGAGCGTCGCGCACGCTCCCGTACATCGACGTAAAGACGTTTGTCGATGCCAGCTCGGCGGGTTGGCCGAGATTCGGCACGTAGGATCCATTGCCGCGGTTGGTGGAAGCTGCGAAGGGCTGCCCGGAAAAGGAGGGCTGCGCCGCGAATGCATCGGAGCGGCTGTTCGTGACGGATTGTGTTTCCACTTCAGGAGAGGTATTTGCCATAGCCTCATTCTCGTGAGCGCGGGTATCTGTACCCGTGCGATCGGTTGACCTATCGTAGCGCTGTCTCACTGGATTCTCTTGATCCTTCCGGCGATGGCCGTTCTCTGGTGAGAGTTGCGTCCCGTGACGGCTGACCTGTTGCAGCACGCCGGGTGATCGTAGAGCAAAGAAGTCGTGGCGGCGAACCCTGCGCAGGTTTGCAGCCTTCGTATTGGACGCAGCTTCGGGCGAGTTTGTTACAGCGTTGTTGGACCTTCGATGGATGTCATAGAAGATACAATCGGGAATCAGGCAAAAGTAGGCGGGAAGCGGACTTGAGCACGGTCCGCTTCGGCCAAAGGCGGAGCGGAACAGCATGGTTAAGGCTACGGAGGGCGCATCTGTGGGGAGCCCGGCAGGTGGAACCGAGACTGGGGCAAAGCTGCCCGGGACTGCAAAGTCCGCCGGCTACAAGGAGACGCTGAACCTGCCCCGGACCGAGTTCCCGATGAAGGCAAATCTGCCGGGGAACGAGCCGGCGCGGCTGGCGAAGTGGCAGGCTGAGGACCTCTATGGGCAGATCCGCACGGCACGGGCGGGTGCGCCGAAGTACGTCCTGCACGACGGCCCTCCCTACGCAAATGGCGCGATCCATTTAGGGCACGCGCTCAATAAGTGCATCAAGGACTTCATTGTGAAGTCGAAGACGATGGCCGGGTTCGACGCGCCGTATGTGCCGGGATGGGACTGTCACGGTCTGCCGATCGAGATCAAGGTCGACGAGCAGCTGGGCCGCAAGAAGCTGGAGATGGACGCGCTGACCGTACGGCAGCAGTGCCGCGAATACGCGCAGAAGTACGTGGAGTTGCAGCGGTCGCAGTTCGTCCGGATGGGTGTGCTTGGCCGCTGGGACAATCCGTACCTGACCATGAGCCATGCATACGAGGCCCGCATCCTCGAGACCTTTTACGCATTTTTTGAGAAAGACTTTGTGTACAAGGGCCTGCGGCCGGTCTTCTGGTGCATGCATGACAAAACGGCGCTGGCGGAGGCCGAGGTGGAGTACGAGATGCACACCTCACCCAGCGTGTATGTGCGGTACGCGATGGTCTCGGAGCCGGGGCTGGTGGACGGGCGGCTTGCCGGGATGCCGGTCTATGGGCTGATCTGGACAACCACACCGTGGACACTGCCGGCGTCGCTGGCGATTGCATTTCATCCGGAGTTCGAGTACGTCGCAGTGCGGGTGATAGAAGACGATCCGGCCTATGGCCGGGGCAACGTGTACATCGTCGCGGCGGAGCTGCTCTCTGCCCTGCAGTCGTCGGCGAAGCTGCCGGAGGTGGAGGAGGTCGCACGCTTTACCGGTGCGAAGCTGGAGCGCGCACGCTTCGCGCATCCGTTCCTGCCGCGCGAGGTGATCGGCGTTGTGGCGGAGTATGTCACCGCGGAACAGGGCACGGGTGGGGTTCACACAGCACCGGCGCACGGGCCGGACGACTTCGCCACCGGTGCGAAGTATGCCCTGAGCCAGGTGTGCGATGTGGATGAGGCCGGACGGCTGCGGAACGGCCTGCCGGAGTACGACGGGCTGAACGTGCACAAGGCGAATCAACCGATCATCCAGCTGCTGATGGAGCGCGGCGCGTTGATGGCGCAGCAGGAGATCCGGCACAGCTATCCGCACTGCTGGCGATGCCACCGGCCGGTTATCTTCCGCGCCACGGAGCAGTGGTTTATCGGCATGGAGACACCGATGCCGGCAGGGCCGGATGGTGCCGCGCAGAGCTTTCGCCAACGCGCACTGGAGGAGATCAAGCGTGTGACGTGGGATCCGGCCTGGGGCGAGGAACGCATCTCGAACATGATTGCGACGCGGCCGGACTGGTGCATCTCGCGGCAGCGCATCTGGGGTGTACCGATTGCGGTCTTTCTTTGCCGCAAATGCGATGCTCCGCTGCAGTCGCCGGAGGTGAACCGGAGCGTGGTAGACCTGTTTGCGCGGGAGAGTGCGGATGCATGGTACCGCTATCCCGCGGAGGAGCTGCTGCCTGCAGGTACAGCCTGCGCTTCGTGTGGATTGGTGGGTGAGTTCCGCAAGGAGATGGACATTCTGGACGTGTGGTTTGAGAGCGGCGCGAGCTGGCACGCGGTGCTGGAGGCGGAGCCCGAACTGCACTTTCCGGCGGATCTGTATACCGAGGGTGGCGATCAGCATCGCGGGTGGTTCCATTCTTCCCTGCTGTCGTCGGTAGGCCTGCGCGACGTGGCTCCGTACCGGTATGTGGCCACGAGTGGATGGACGCTGGACGAGCAGCGGCGCGCCTTCTCGAAGTCGCTGGGCAACGGTGTGGACCCGGTAAAGGTGATGGACGAACTGGGTGGGGACATCGTCCGGCTGTGGGTGGCATCGGTCGACTTTCGCGAGGATGTGATTGCGAGTGTGCCGCTGATGAAACGGCTGGCGGAGGAGATCTACCGCAAGCTGCGGAACACCTTCCGGTTTCTGCTTTCGAACTTGTACGACTTTCTTCCGGCATCGGATGCTGTCGCGTGGGAGCAGATGCTGCCGCTGGACCAGTACATGCTGGCGCGCACAGCGGAGATTGTGCGCGAGGTACGTGCGGCCTACGACGCGTTTGAGTTCCACCGGGCCTATCACGCCATCAATGCGTTCTGTAACGCGGAGCTGAGCGCCTTCTACCTGGACGTCCTGAAGGACCGGCTGTACACAATGGCACCGAAATCCCCGGAGCGCAGGAGCGCCCAGACGGCGATCTGGAAGATCACAGAAGCGCTGGTACGGCTGGTGGCACCGGTGCTGTCGTTCACCGCGGATGAGGTCTGGGCGCACCTGCCTCATGTGGAGGAGCGGGAGACCAGCGTGCATGTCGCGCAGTTCCCGGAGCCGGAGAAGCTTGCGCCGGAGAAGCTTGCGCCGGAGGATGTGCGTAAGTACATCCTTGACTTGTGGGCACAAGTGCTTACTGTCCGGCCACTCGGACTGCTCGCGATCGAACATAGACGGAAGGAGGGTCTTGTCGGGAAGGGCTTGGACGGCCTTCTCTCGGTTTCTGTTCATCGAGAGACTTGGCAAGTTTTGGAAGAGATCAGGTCGTCGCTGCCTGAAATTTTCAACGTCTCTCAAGTCCAACTCCACCCGCCGGTACCTGAGGACTCCCTCGAGGAGTGGGCGGTTTCGCCCGCCATCGGTGTCCGGTGTGATCGCTGCTGGCGTTATACCGAGGACGTCGGCTCGGACCCCCGCTGGCCAGAGATCTGTGCCCGGTGTGCCGCCGCGTTGGAGGCCTCTCACGGAGATGGTGTCTTGGTATCCTTAGCTGGCGAGGTGCACGCATGATTGCTGTCGACTTACCCCTTGAGGTGGAACAGCGGTTGGAACGGCTTGCTCAACAGACGGGGCATTCGACAGATTCCTACGTTCAACAGGCAGTACTGAATTACCTGGAGGAACTGGACGAGATCGAGCTCGCCGAAGTGCGGCTGGCTGAACTGCGTGCGGGTCGTAGCTCCACGATCGCACTGG
>CAXTSF010000184.1:0-6100 GCA_964246865.1 uncultured Terriglobus sp. | reverse complement strand
TGTTTACCCCTTTTTAGCCTAATGGATTTGGGTGTACGGAGGGCGGCCCATGTGGCCGCCCCTTCCTTGCAGCATCTGGTGTGCTGGGGCTGGTACACTCCTCAGCGATGCGTCATCCCAATGCTTTTGCTGCTTCGCTCGCACTTACCGCTGCTCTGACGCCGGCTTTGACGGGGGCGCAAACGAGCTTTCCCCGGCCGGTGCCGAGCACACCAAAGCAGGCCGTGCCGGCAGCTCCCGCCCCGCAACCGGCGGCGACACGGCGGCGCAATCGAGCTCAGCAGGGCCCAACCATTGCCGCGGACCGCACCATGACCTTCCGCTACGATGACCCGCATGCCACTGCGGTCCTGGTGAACGTAGAAGGTATGGCCAAGCCTGTGCCGCTGAGCAAGGGCAACGATGGCGTATGGACGGCGACGACGGGGCCGATGGACCCCGAGGAGTACGAGTACCGCTTTCAGGTGGACGGCGCAGAAAGAATGGATCCCACCAACCCCCATGTGCGCACCAGCTTCTTCTCTGTAAGCAACGTTGCACTGGTGCCCGGCAGCGCACCCATGCCGTGGGAGTTGCAGGCGATCCCGCACGGCACGGTAACGCATCACCGGTACCAGTCCAAGCTGCTGGGCGACCAGCGCGATCTGTTTGTCTACACGCCGCCGGGCTATGACGCGAAGCGCAAGACGGCATATCCAGTGCTCTACCTGCTGCATGGATACAGCGACGATGCTTCGGCGTGGATCGAGAAAGGCCGCGCGAACAACATCTTGGATAGCCTGATCGCAGAGGGCAAGCTGCAGCCACTGGTCGTCGCGATGCCGCTCGCGTACGGCACGATGGACATGATCAACAGCGGATGGAACGTGTGGAGCTCGCCATATGAAACACCGCTGCGCAACCAGGCTCTGCTGACGGATGGGTTGCTGCATGAGGTGCTGCCGATGGTGGAGTCGGCCTATACGGTGGCACGTGATCCGGCACATCGCGCCATTGCGGGCCTCTCCATGGGTGGTGGGGAGAGCATCACCACGGGGCTGAACCATCCGGAGGTCTTCGGGTATGTGGGCGCATTCTCATCGGCGATCGTGTCGCCGCTGGCGGATGATCATGCCGCGCCGGGCACCGTCGATGCAGCTACGTATGGCAGGGCATTTAGCGGCATCGTGCCGAACGCGTCCACGCAGCCTTCGACGCGGCTCTTCTGGCTTTCGTGCGGCTCCGACGACGGTCTGAGTACGGTGAATCGCGCCTTTGGAAGCTGGGCGAAGGCGAACGTGAAGGGTACAGTAATCGCCGGAGAGACACCGGGCCTCCACACCTGGACGGTTTGGCGGCAGAACCTGATCAGCTTCATGCCGCTGCTCTGGAGGAATACCGAGTGATGGCAACAGTCGAAGAGATTGGCCTTTTTCTTATCGAGAAGGCCGAGATGGAACAGTTCATTTTCTATCTGGACGTTTGTAAACACTTCAAACTTTCTGTAGATCTGTTTCCTTGGCGACTGCATCCACTATGTGACCTTTTTGGCTCTCTCGATGAGCAAGATGCTCGCGCAGGTAGACCCTTTAGAACAGCACTCGTGATCTCTAGAGAACACAAGAGACCTGGACCGGGCTTTTACGCGGCGCTTTCCAAGCTTACGGGGCGGGCAACCTTAAAAGGGAAGGAAGATGAAGTCTGGAGCGAAGAGGTCCGTGCAGTCTTCAGCTACTACGCGTCATGAGGTGCACGGTATTCTAGGAGGAATGCCGCATTAACCTGGGCGCTCCTCCTATGCCAAGTGAACTTCCAAAAGCTTACGATCCGTCCTTGATTGAGCAGAAATGGGCGGAGTTCTGGGTGCGCGAGCACATCTTTGACATGCCTGCCGTGGATGCCGGCAACTCCGGCGCCAGGCGATTTGTGATGCTGCTGCCACCGCCCAACGTGACGGGCCGTCTGCACATGGGTCACATGCTCAATCAGACGGAGATGGATATCCTGACGCGTTGGCACCGCATGCGGGGTGAGCGGGCCCTCTGGCTACCCGGAACGGATCACGCCAGCATTGCCACGCAGATGATGGTCGAGCGCCAGCTCGCCGCAGAGGGAACAAATCGCAAACAGCTCGGGCGTGATGCCTTTCTCGAGCGTGCGTGGCAGTGGAAGGCGGAGTACGGCAGCGCCATCACCGACCAGATGCGGCGCCTGGGTGCGTCGGTCGATTGGTCGCGAGCATACTTCACCATGGACGACGATCTGTCGTCCGCCGTCACCGAGGCCTTTGTCCGGCTGTACGAGCAGGGTCTGGTTTATCGCGGCAGCTACATCGTGAACTGGGATCCGGTGCAGCAGACCGCCGTCTCTGATCTGGAGGTCGAACACAAGGAGATCGCGGGCAAGCTGTACCACATCCGCTATCCGCTCGCCGACGGCACCGGCTCGATCGTGATCGCAACCACTCGTCCAGAGACCATGCTGGGCGATGTTGCTGTTGCCGTGAATCCGTCAGACGAGCGCTACACGGCGCTGGTCGGCAAGCTGCTCGTGCTTCCTCTTGTGGGACGCGAGATCCCCATCCTTGCCGATGATTGGGCCAAACCGGAGTTCGGCACCGGTGCGGTCAAGGTGACACCCGCGCACGATCCGAATGACTACGCCATTGGCCAGCGCCACAGCCTTCCCAATCTGACGATCATGGACGAGACCGCGCGCATTGCGCTGCCCGGCTCGCCCTATGACGGCCTGGACCGTTACGCCGCGCGCGAGCGCATCGTCAACGATCTGCGCGAGGCCGGTCTCCTCATCGCGACTGAGGAGCACGCCATGTCGGTCGCCACCTCGCAACGCACCGGTGCCGTCATCGAGCCGCGACTCTCGCTGCAGTGGTTCCTTACGGTCAAGCCACTTGCCGAGAAGGCCGTTCGCGCGGTCGAGCAGGGGCACATTCGCTTCACGCCGGCCATGTATGCCAAAACGTATTTCGAGTGGATGCGCAACATCTACGACTGGTGCATCAGCCGGCAGCTCTGGTGGGGCCAGCGCATCCCTGCGTATTACTGCGGAGGCTGCGGCACCATGTGCGTCGCGCGCCTCCGGCCGGAGCGTTGCGGCACTTGCGATGGTACGGCCCTGGAGCAGGACAGCGATGTGCTGGATACCTGGTTCTCGTCGGGGCTGCTGCCGTTCACGGTGTTCGGCTGGCCTGAGAGAAACACGGACCTGGAGCAGCTCTACCCGACAGATCTTCTCGTCACCGGATCCGACATCCTCTTTTTCTGGGTCTCGCGCATGATCATGCTCGGCATCCACTTCATGCTGGAGCAGCCGATGCCCGATGGGAGCGCGCGCACACTTAGAGATGCCGTTCCGTTTCGTGAGGTCTACATGCACGCGCTGGTGCGCGATGCCGACCGGCAGAAGATGTCCAAGACCAAGGGCAATGTCATTGATCCCATCGCGATCATCGAGCGCTTCGGTACGGATGCCGTGCGCTACACGCTTGCGTCGCAGGCCTCGCCCGGAACGGACATCGCCTTTTCCGAGGCGCGTACGGAGGGCTACCGCGCCTTTGCCAACAAGATCTGGAACGCGGCACGCTTCCTGTTCCTGCAGATCGAACGGGCGCGCGCTGCCGGTTACAAGATGACGATGGGCGCGAGGGGCACGGTGACCGCGTTGCCGGAGATTACACCCGTGGAGACGCGCTGGATCTTTGCCCGGCTGCGTGCCGTGAGTGCCGAGGTGAATCGCGCCCTGGGCGAGTACCGTTTCGACGAAGCCGCGAACGCGATCTACCAGTTCTTCTGGGGAGAGCTCTGCGACTGGTACCTCGAACTTGTGAAGTTGCGGCTGGAGTTTGTCGAGGGCGTGCAGAACCCGGAGACAGCGATTTCGCTAGCAGGGCTGGTCGGCGTCTTCGAGGCCTCGCTGCGCCTGCTCTCACCCTTCATGCCCTTCCTGACAGAGGAGATCTGGCATGCACTCTATGAGGGCGAGCCTCCCGCGAGATCCATCGCCCTGACCCGCTATCCGCAGGCGGAGGACTACCCTGCCGACGAGACAGCAACCCGCACCATCGAGACGATGCAGGAGCTGATCAACGCCGTACGGGCTTTGCGCAAAGATCTGGGCGTGCCGGAGAAAGAGGCAGCGCCAATCCTGCTGCATGGGGACAACCGCATCCTTGCACTGGCGGATGCGCATCGCGACATGCTGGCGCGTCTTGCGCGGGTCAGCGACATCCTGTTCTCGGCCGAGCCGCCAGCGGGGGCCAACGCCCGGGCGGCCAACGGCTTCGACGTTGCCGTCATGTGCGAGCGGCAGATCGATGTGGCGGCTGAACGTGAACGTCTGGAGAAGGAGATCGCGCGGCTTGGCAAGGGTCTTGAGGCCGCGCAGCGGCAGCTGGGCAATGCGGGATTCCTTGCGAAGGCACCGGCGGCCGTGGTGGAGGGTTTGAAGCGCCAGCAGGCGGAGACCGAAAATCTGCATAGCAAGGCGCGCGCGGCGCTGGAGGCTCTGCCCGCCGGTTAGGGATCAGGTGCCGGGCAGGTTCTGCTGCTCGGCAGCAATCGTGACGTTCTCGTGCTTGATCTCAAGGCGCAGCCGGTTGAACAGGCTCATATAGGTGTTTGCGATGAACACGAGCGCAAACTCAGAGAGCACATAGCCCCGCCAACCCGCGTAGAGCAGCGGGAAGCGGGTGAAGAAGAGAACGAGCGCGGTGACGTAGTGGCTAAAGCAGTACTCGCAGGTGAACAGGTAGAAGAACTTGCGCCTGACCAGCGGGCCGGGGTGCTGGCTTCGGTCTTTGCAGAAGTCCCGCGGCTCCCGGAAGATCTCCTCATGCGTGACCGTCCAGCTCATGCAGGCGATGGGGATCGACAGCAGAAGAAGAGTCGCGGTTTGTTGCGTTAGAGTCACTGGCGCCCTGCATGTCTTTCCGTGGCACTCTTTGGATGCATGTGCTTCAGATAGGATGACGAAGTGGATTGGAAGAGCAGAAGGGTAACGGGGATTCTGGAGGCGGCGCTCGCCGAAGACAAGGCGCACGCGGACGTGACGACGGCGCTCACCATTGATCCTGGGCAGCGCGCTTCCGCCACCATTCTGGTCCGGCAGGACTGCATCATCAGCGGACTTGGCGCCATTGCGGCTGTTTTCGACGCCTATAATGCGATCCGGATAAGGGCCGGGGGCAAGCCGCTGGCGCGCTATGAGGTCATCAGTCACCCTGAGATCTTCGATGGCGTGCGCGTGCGCAAGGGACAGACGGTCGCCGTGATCCGGCATAATGCAGCGACGATTCTCTCCTGCGAGCGCGTCATCCTAAACCTGATCCAGCGCATGAGCGGCATCGCCACGCTCACCAATGAGTTTGTGCGAGCCGCCGAAGGTACGCGCGCACAGGTACTGGACACACGCAAGACCATCCCGGGCCTGCGCCTGCTGGACAAGTACGCGGTCACCTGCGGCGGCGGCGCGAACCACCGGCTGGACCTGCAGGACGGCATCATGCTGAAGCAGAGTCATGTGACTCTGGCGGGCGGCACGGAAAAAGCGATCGGACTTGCACTGGAGGGCCGAAAGCCCGGACAGAAGATCGAGGTGGAGGTAGGCACGCCCGAGGAGGCGGAGGTCGCCGTGAACGCGGGTGCCGACGTCCTGCTGCTGGTGCATATGGCACCCCCGGTCGTGGCTGAGGTGGTGGAAGCTGTCCGCGCCAAAGCACCAAAGGTTCTGCTGGAGGTAGCCGAGCACCTGAACCTGGAAAATGTTCGCGACTACGCAGAAACCGGTGTCGACTTCCTTTCGATCGGTGCGCTGACACGCTCGGCAACGGCCGTGGATCTCAGCATGCGCATCACCGCGGATGTGTACTAGGCCGCGAATGCCAACGCTCGACATCGACGCTGTGGAGTCTGAGTTGGCCGGCAGCAGCTTCTCCGGCAAGGTCCACTGGTTTTCGGCGATTGATTCAACGAATCTCCGAGCGGTTTCCGACGCCCAGGCGGGTGCGGAGGCCGGGCAGGTCTACATCGCCGACCAGCAGACGGCGGGCCGGGGCCGGGGCGGGCACACCTGGCAATCCGGCGCGCAGGAGGGTTTGTATATG
>CAXTSF010000183.1:0-6142 GCA_964246865.1 uncultured Terriglobus sp. | reverse complement strand
CTCTAAGGGATTCAGCACGATCAATGCAAAGGCCGAGACGGTCCAAGAGAGCCCTACGGCGTGCAGTACAATGCGAGCGGTAATATGCTGTATGACGGCCAGAACAACTATGCCTATGATGCGGAAGGCCGCATGTGTGCGGCACAGAGCGGCATTTCTGGTGCTGTGACGCAATATATCTACAATGCAGAGGGGAGCCGTGTCGCGAAGGCGACTGCGGCCTCGCTCAGCTGCTACACCGGAGGTACATCTTCAGCATCGGCACAGTTCATTCTGGGGCCCTCGGGTGAACAGCTCACCGAGGTCGACGGTTCCGGAGCGTGGCAGCACACCAATGTTTTCACCGACGGAGCGCTGCTTGCCACTTACGATCAAAGCGGGTTCACTTCCCTTTGTTTGACCCACTCGGCACAACTCGGGTTTCGGCCTCCCAGGCCGTCCCTCCGGTGAGAGCGGATGGAGATGATGGCTTCACGTATGTGAGCAGACTGAGGCCAACCGCTGCACAAGCTCGAGCTATTTGGGAAAGGCTACCGGTGGTAAGGTGCCATGGGACGATTCCATCGGGTCGCTTCTACGATATGTCACACAAGACGCCCATCGGTGACGGTGGAAGCCCGACTGATCCAGAGAATCTCGAACCGATGCTGCACAGCGACCACATGGACATGCATCGAGAAAATGGTGATTTTGCGCGCTGGGGTGCTAGAGGTTCAACGCCAGGGCAACCGGGGGAACCAATCGACGCTGTTATAGAGCCTGGGGCACCCATGCCATCGCCCATAATCATCGAGCCCATCGACCCAATTCCATAGGCTACTGCACTACGGTGACATCGCTGTCGCTGCCGCCGTCGAACAGATGTTCGACCGAGAGAGTCAATCCATAGAGCTTCTGGTTGACTCTCTCGGCCCACTCTGGCGTTGAAGGAACGTTCACCGGCGGCACACCTTCGTTGGGAGTACCGACTTGCCCCTTGCGGGCAAGCTCGACCCATTTGCTCATCCCGCGCATATAGGTTCGGAATGCGACAACCGGAGACTCGGCATCTGTGAGCGGAAGGTAAGCCGGGGGCACGTCTCCGATCATGATCCATATCCAGGCATCGACATCGGGACGGCTGGGACGGATGTGAAAGAGGAAGATGGCAAATATGCCTCCGATGCCGTCGCCAAAGTAAGACTCAAGAACCGAAGAGCACCAGGGGAACGAGCGGATAAACACGTCAGCCTCGGCGGCCATCTTGCGAAGCAGAGACGTGTCCATCTCGTCATCGCCCACAATTTTTTGCGAAGGCACGAGGTCGGAGGCTACCTGTCTGCCCGCTGAATCAATGCTCTCAGTGCTCATGGATCGATGATAGGTCGGGCGCGTCTGTATGCTTCTGGAGCATCCAACGCCGTCCCTTCGGGGTGGCTTGCTTGCGTCCGTGGGCTGGCCTCTGTGCCCGCCCGCACAAAAAGGCACGGTGCTCTGCACCGGCTGTAGGGTGGCACGCCAACCCGGAATGGATGCTGTAGAGGAACTTACTGAGAACAATCCCTTAGCCCGCTTCCGGCCCCGTTGTCTTTCCAGCAACATCCAGGAAGAGCGCGAGTTCGGCGCGGATGACTCTCCCAGGCGGTGTTCTATGAAGCCGCCGCTCCGTACAGTATTACTTGGCACCAAGGTCAGCGAAGAAGGTACAGCATCGCGACTAGCTAAGACTACGGGTCTTTATCTGGCACCTATACATTCAGCCAGAGCGGTGAGACATGCACTCTCCATCTGCGACCGGATCAGACGTTTTCCGAGAGTTGAACCGGGGAGGAGTAGAGCGGAAGGCACAGGGGCGATTGGCGTCGCTAGGCAAAGCCCCTGTGCCGTTCTCAAGCAAGTTCCTGAAGCTGTCGGGGCAGGATTTGAATGCTGACGGAGAATCTCACAGGCAGTTCGATAAGAGGTTCGGGCTTATGCGCTCCCGAACGTTGGCTCCCCTACCGGACGGCCCGACGTTCCGAAAGAAGCTGTTCCGCTAAGCTGGCAGGCCGTCTCTTCGGAGGCGGCCTTGCTGCGTCTGGGGGGCCGTGGACGCGTGCGTCCGATCGGGTCTCGTTGGCGTATTGCCTGTCTTCGACAACCGACTTTAAGTGTGTCGCGGTGTTCGGAGGATGACTTGCTTTTCTGATCGGCGGGGACCCTATGCAGCGAGTGCCGCCGACGTTATTTTGTCTCGAAGACTATGAGAGCGCAGCTCGCGCCGTTTTGAACGCGATGGCTTATGAGTATCTGGCCAGCGGGGTCGCAGACGATGTGACCCTCCGGTGGAACAGGGCGGCGTACCAGCAGCTCAAGATACTGCCTCGCATCATGGTAGATGTGAGTGCCATCGACACCACCGTGGAGATCTTCGGACGGCGGCACAGCCTGCCGATCCTGCTTGCGCCGACCGGCTATCACCGGCTCTTTCATGAGGAGGGCGAGATTGCCTCGGCCCAAGGTGCAGACCGCTGCCAAGCCACACTGGTAGCCGCCTCTTTCGCGACGATCGACTACCGTACCGTCCGGCAGCACTCAAAAGGGCCCATGTGGTTTCAGCTGTATGTTCAGCCCGACCGCGGCTACACACGCGCGCTGCTGGACGAGGTGGTCGACTCAGGTTGCGAAGCTGTCTGCGTCACAGCCGACTTTCCTGTGAACTCCCCACGTGACCGCGAGCGGCGGGTCAGCTTCGCCCTGCCGGCGGGCATGTCCCGCGCAAATCTCAGCCGGCTGGGAGATGGCGGATATCATGCCGGCGCGGACGCGGTGCGGCACGAGTTGTACAACGCGGTACGAGCGCCAGACGTGACCTGGAAGGATATCGAGTGGCTTCGCTCTTTCCTGCGCGTCCCACTGCTGCTGAAAGGCGTGGCACGTGCCGATGATGCGAGGACGGCGGTGGCCGCAGGCTGCGACGGCCTGATGGTCTCAAACCATGGTGGCCGCAGTGTGGATGGCATTCCTGCGTCGATTGACCTTCTTCCGCGCATAGCGGAGGCAGTGGGAGGCTCGGCGACCATTCTGGTAGACGGTGGGATTCGCCGTGGCACGGACGTGCTGAAGGCTTTGGCGCTGGGCGCGCAGGCTGTGATGATAGGACGCCCCTATTTGTATGGGCTGGCACTCAACGGAGCGCAGGGTGTGGCGGACGTGGTCAATATCCTTGCGACAGAACTCAGGATGGCCATGGGAAACACGGGTTGCGCAAGTCTGGCGGACATTGACGGAAGCCTGCTGGAGCGAGCATCGCAGGCGTAACGATACCTTCTCTGCCAAGAGCCATTCACGGTGGGATAGCTGTCTCGGGGCCGGTTGCCAGGGCGGGTTAGCCGGCCAGACGAGTATGCAGCGTTGTGCACTTTAGATCATCGCAGTTGCAAACGAACGACAGGCCTGTCTGATCCTGACGTGGTTTTCGTTGAGCTCCAAACGTACTCACAGGGGTATCCCAAGCATTTTCTGCTCCGGCGATCGGACATGCCTCCCCAGGAGTTCGGCCTTCGGCGTGCAATCTTCCTGTCTGAATTCAACAGAAAGAGCACACCATGCCTTGGAGAGCCTCGCAAGGAACTCGTGTATCGCAATGCTTGCAAGGATGCATCCTGGCTCTGTTCACCCTCGCGTGCCTGGGAGGTCGGGCGCATGCCCAGTGCGGCTCCCCAGCGAATGCGATTGTCGCGGAGAACTGTCTGCCGGGGAGCCCTGCGACTGAATGGGACATCCAGGCGTCGAACGCTGGCGACCTCTCCATACAGGGCTTTTCGACGGACATGAGCGTGACGCCGGGAAGCCAGATCCGCTTCAAGATCAACAGCACGGCATCTGCTTACTCGATCAAGATCTACCGCATGGGGTACTACGGTGGACTGGGCGCGCGCAACGTTGCGACGATCTCTCCGTCTGTGAGCCTTCCCCAGACCCAGCCGGCATGCCTGAAGGATGCCGCGACGGCGATGACGGATTGCGGCAACTGGGCTGTATCCGCCTCATGGACGGTGCCTTCGACCGCGGTCTCCGGTATCTACTTCGCGCATCTGGTCCGGAGCGACACGGGTGGAGACAGTCATATCGTCTTCGTCGTACGGAATGATGCAAGCACCTCCGCAATCCTCTTTCAAACATCCGATCCAACCTGGCAGGCCTATAACTACTACGGCAGCGGCAGCCTCTACGGTCCGGGAATCGCCAACTTCGATCTGCCGAACCGCGCCTTTGGAGTCAGCTATAACCGTCCCGTTCTGACACGCGGGTTTGAGTCCGAGTCGAACACTTTCGTCTTTGGTGCCGAGTTCCCGATGGTGCAGTGGCTTGAGGCGAACGGCTATGACGTGAGCTACTTTTCCGGCGTAGACACGGATCGCAACGGCGCACTGATTAAGAACCACAAGATCTTTATGGATACCGGCCACGACGAGTATGTGTCCGGGCCGGCACGTGCAAACATCGAGGCGGCTCGCGATGCAGGCGTGAATCTGGCGTTCTTCAGCGGGAATGAGGTCTTCTGGAAGACTCGTTTTGCCAGCAGCATCGATGGATCGAATACGGCGTCACGTTCGCTGATCTGCTACAAGGAGACGCTCGCCTTTGCCAAACTGGATCCGGGTGATCCACCGGTTTGGACCGGAACCTGGCGCGACCCGAGCTTCAGCCCTCCCGCAGATGGGGGCCGCCCTGAGAATGCGTTAACCGGCACCATCTTTCAGGTGAATGGAACGGGAACGGACAACCTGGGAGACCAGACGATCAAGGTTCCTCAGGCGGATGGCCAGATGCGATTCTGGCGCAATACGGCCGTGGCTGCCCTGGCTCCCGGCGGTTCATACACGCTGGTTCCGGGGTCGCTCGGGTACGAGTGGGACGTGGATGCGGACAACGGTGCGCGTCCTGCGGGCGCCTTTCAGATGTCTACTTCGACCTACTCCCTTTCGGCGGATTTGCTGCTGGATTACGGTGCCACGTACGGGGCAGGAGTCGCAACGCACCATCTCATGATGCATCGCGCTCCGAGCGGTGCGCTTATCTTTGGGGCCGGGACGATCAACTGGTCCTGGGGCCTGAACAGCAATCACGACAATCCGTTCGGCTTCACCAGTCCCAATCCCGATATCAACATGCAGCAGGCGACCGTAAACCTGTTTGCCGATATGGGCACCCAACCCGCGACGCTGCAGCCAGGGCTACGAACCGCGACCGCCTCGGCCGACGTGACTCCACCCACTTCGGTCATCGGCAGTCCCAACGCAAGCGCAAGCATCACCGCGGGCAGCCCCACGATCATCAGCGGCAGTGCGTCCGATACCGGAGGTGCCGTGGGTGGCGTGGAGATCTCCACCGATGCCGGAGCCACGTGGCATCCTGCGGTGGGCAGGACGGCCTGGACCTACTCCTGGACACCGACCATCGCCGGTTCCACGGTACTGATGAGCCGGGCCGTGGATGACAGCGGCAATCTGGAGAAGCCCGTCGGACGAGTCGCCGTCAACGTGGCGCCTCAAACCTGCCCCTGCACCATCTTCGGCGCGAGCAGCGCGCCACGGGCAACGGACAGCGGCGATGGCAACAGTATCGAGGTCGGCGTCAGGTTTTCCGCGGACGCGGGTGGCTCCATCCTGGGCATCCGCTTCTTTAAAGCCGCAGCCAACACTGGCACACATACAGGTCACCTCTGGACAAGCGCGGGGCAGTTGCTGGGAACCGCGACATTCACCGCAGAGAGCGCGACGGGATGGCAGCAGGTCAACTTTCCGGCGCCCATCGCGGTTACTGCAAACACGACCTACATCGCTTCCTACCTGGCTCCGAACGGGCACTATTCCGCCGACTCCTTTGCGTTTGAAACGGCTGGCCATGACAATCCCCCGCTGCACGCGCTGGCAAACGGTGCCGACGGAGCGAATGGTGTTTACCTCTACGGCGCGGGTGGTTTCCCGGGGTCGAGCTTTCATGCAACCAACTACTGGGTGGATGTCACCTTTGCCTCTTCCAACACGTACTCCATCAGCGGATCGATCAGCGGGAACGGCGGGGCCGGGGCACTCGTGGCCCTGAGTGGGCCTGAATCGCTTTCGACAGTCGCGGACTCCACGGGTAAGTTCAGCTTCAATGGCGTTGTAAACGGGAG
>CAXTSF010000182.1:0-6158 GCA_964246865.1 uncultured Terriglobus sp. | reverse complement strand
TCTAAAGAGAGGGCTGACGTACTTCGGAGGGTTTCTTGCACATGCGATGGATCTATGGAGTAGTCCTAATCGGGTGTTTGGCGCACTCCGGAGTCTCGCAACGCCAGTCTGCGTTCGGAAACCAGTCGAAGCCGCTCAAAGCGAAGGTTGCGATTCTGGCCGTGAGCAGTTCCTCACGCCAGAGCTTCGCAGGCAACCAGGAGATCTATCTGGCAGATGTTGAGCTGAAGGACGGCTCTCATCAGTTTGCCCGGCTTGTTGACCAGTATCCCGGGTACGGTCTACCTATCCGCGACTCTGTCCTGCGCAGCAAGCCGACATTAAAGATGCGCGTCACGCGGGAACCGGAGTGCGACGTCCCCGGCAGCCGGATCTATCTCGCGCCAGCAGAGGCGGTCGTCTTCGACGGGAGCGTACGGCAGACTCTGGCAGGTCATCTGACAGACGCGGTCCCATGTTTCAAGACGCTTCATCAAACGATCCGTTTAGCCAAAAGATAGGGCGGACTCTGAACACCTAAGCCTACTTGTTGTCTTGGATCTGCAGAGTAGGGAGCTGGCATCCGATTCGAGCCATCGGTTGCACCTGCGGTTTTCTTATGGTGCCGTTCGCCCATGTCGTGGCCATGGTGCTGATTTGCCCATAGAGATCCGGAAGCATACACAGCGTTGGCCGCGTGTACACGGTGAAGGATCGCCTCCCCGCGTACGAGGGAACCATCCTATGACCGGTACGCGCCGGCGCTAGGTGAGCTGTTTGGCGGAAAAGGAAGGGAAGAGCGCAAGGCTGGTGGCGCGCGACCCTTCGCTCCTGCGGCGCAGCTTCGCGTGCCAGATTGCCGCCATCAAAAACCCTCCGGCTGCGGAGCCAATGGCTCGGCCAAGCCATAGGCCATAGACACCGCGGCCCAGAGTAAATGCAAGCCAGTAGGCCAGCGGCATACCCAGTATCCAGTTCATAGCGATGCTGACCATCATGGCTGAACGCGTGTCTCCCAGGCCGGTGAGTGCCGAGGAAAACAGGACAAAGCTCGCATCCCCAATCAGGATGAAGCCACAGAACATGAAGAGCGGAACTGCAGCATTCACGACGGCAGGATCATTCGTGTACAGGCCCGCCCAGGTATGCGCGAAGCCGACGAAAATTGCCGCAGCCACGACCGTGAAGCCAAGTCCCAGCACAAGAGCTGCGTTCATGGACCGGCGTACCTGTCCCAGATTGTTCCGTCCTGCCCCCTGCCCAACACGAATCATCGCGGCATAGGCCAGGCCCGTTGGAACCATATAGACGAAGGCATTCAGATCGAGCGTCACCTGATGGGCCGCCAGCAGAGTTGTCCCAAAGCGTGCGCAGAGTATCGACATGTAGGTCGAGATACCCAGCTCTGTCGAGAACTCCAGGCCTGCAGGCCAGCCAATCTGCAGAAGGCCCTTGAGCCGTGGCCAATCCGGCCGTAGCTGCCGAAAATGTAGCCGTTGCCCGGTGGAACGGAAGGCAAGCACTGTGCCAAGCAGCAGCATCGCAACCATCCACAGCCGCACCACACACGTGCCCCAACCTGAGCCAGCGACTCCCATGGCTGGCATGCCCAGGTGCCCATACAGGAAGGCCCAGTCCCCGACCAGATTGACCGCACTCGCCGTTACCAGCGAGATCGAGATCAGGATGACGCGGTTCATCGATTGCAAATAGCGGCGCAAAGCCATATAAAGCAGGAGCGGTGCCGTGCCCCAGACCAGTGCTGACAGGTATCGGCGTGTTTCCGCTACGATCTCGGGCGGTGTTCCAAAATGGGGCAGCAGGGCCAGAGAGCCCAGGGTCAGCAGCATCACGAGCGGCGTCCCGAGCAGCACGATCCAGAACGACTGTGCCAACATGCGTGCACACTCTTCGTTGTCGCCCCGGCCGTACGCCTGTGACACAAAGGTTTCCAACCCATTCATCAGGTAAATGACGAAAAACGCGATTGCGTAATAGATCGTGTTGCCCAGGGAGGAAGCCGCAATGGACAGCGCTGAATGTGGCAGCCGGGCGATCATCAGGGCGTCGACGATGTAGGTCGACATCCATCCCAGCTCACCCAGGGCCAGGGGTCCGCCCAGCTTCGCGGTTAGGCTGAGTTCACGGCCAAGGGTGCGCGCCTCAGGCGCGCCCATACGTGATCGAGATCCTACAGAACGGTCCAGCGAGACACCCCAGGTAAGTCGCGTCGGTGGTGAGATGCGAGCGTGTCTCCATGCGTTCGCCCGTAAGGGGTGCAGCTTTCCGGCTTTCGCCGTCCGCGAGCGGGTCGACTCAGCTACATCGAAAAATCGAAGCTGTTCTTTCGATCTGCTTCACCGCTTATGGAAGAGTTTCAGGTTGACAGCAGCGGCCATTGCGGCGTAGCCATCGTGGTTGGGGTGCAGATGATCCCCTGAATCGTACTTTCGCGCGAGCCGGCTCGGATCGTTCGGGGCCGCAACCGCGGAGGCGAAGTCGATGGCACCCTCGAAGATTGCCGCTGACCGAATGAAGCTGTTCACCTGCTGACGCATGCTCTCGCCCTCCGGCGAGCTGTAACTTGCACCGGTGAAGGGTGTCAGGGTCGCTCCCAGAACCCGCATGCCGCGCGCGTGTGCCCTGCGGGCCAGTTCTGTCAGGCCATCGATGACCTGCTCCGCTGTCACAGGATCGTGCCCCAGGTGAGTCTCGCCGATATCGTTGCCGCCCAGCAGCAGGATGACAAAATGGGCACCGGATTGGCCGAGCACATCCCGATCGAAGCGGGAGAGCCCGCTTGGACCGTAGCCGTCGTGCAGCAGCCGGTTGCCCCCAAGACCCTCATTCAGCACAGCCAGAGCGCCAGTCTTCTTCTGCGCCGCAAATCGTGTGGCAAGCACATCGGGATAGCGCCGGTTTGTCTCGGGCGTGGACCGCGCACCGTCCGTGATGGAGGCACCGAAAGCGATCACAGCTGCTGATTTGCGACTGCCGTCCACCTCTACACCTTTCAGGAAATACCAGCTCGTGGTCTGCATCACCCTGCCGGCCGGACCCTGCACCTCTGTGGTCTGCCGTGCAGGCCGCGCGGGAGCCACAATTGGCTTGCTGGAGCCGGGTATCTCCGAGCTCCCCTCGATCGGCGCGGCCAGGTCCGGCGTTGCCGAACCCGGGGTGATTGCCGAGGGTTTGACAAACTCCACGGCTGCTGTCTGCGCACCCTGGGCGATAAAGGTCGTTGTAAGAGCCTCTGGATGCACGGTGATGCCGTCCAGCGCCTGAGCCGGCACCTGAAGAGAGATCACCAGGTCGGAAAAGATCGGCAGCACCATGCTCACGGGATCGCTGGCGGCTGTTCTGCCGGCAGGAATCGTAGTGCTGTCTTTGCCGTCAAAGGTAAGCGTCTGATCCGTCGCCGGCAGGATCTTGGATCCGGCTGCGAGCAGGGCCACGTGCGCCGCCGAGATGGTCAACGGCGTACTGCCGAACTCGTTCGTCAGCACCAGCCGCATGCGCTTGCCGCCCTGGCTGATGTGCACGACCTGCCGCAGCGTGACTTCCTCCTTGCCAATCGGCAGCGGCTGCGCACGCTCTCCCTCCAGGCGTACGGGTGCCGCCGCCCACGTACCGATCCAGCGTGACGGCGGAGACACACGGTTCGTGTGCTGCGCCAAAGAGGTGAGGGCAAGAAGGAAACAGGTAAGCGGAAGCAGGCGGCGCATGCGCCTGATCTTATCGTGATCGCTCCGGCATGGTGCCAGGGACCGAACACCCGGCATTGCCGTAAGTTACTTTTCGCTGTCCAGCATGCGCATGCCGAGCGCGTCATAACGGCTGCCGGCGAGCGCGTCTGCGGGCACAGCCTGCTCGATTCGTGATACGTCCTCCGGCGTTAGCTGCACCTCCAACGCGCCCAGGGCTTCGTTCAACTGCGCCACGGTCCTGGCACCGAGCAGGGGCACGACTCCGGTTGCGGCAGGCTGCTTGGCCAGCACCCAGGCGATCGCAAGCTGCGATGCCGTGCAGTCTTTCTCGCGCGCAAGCCCTGCAAACGTTGCGACCACGGATTCGTTCTTCTCCTGATTCGCGGGGAGAAAGCGCGGCAGATGCGACCGGTAGTCCGCCTTGGTCTGCGCAACCTTTGAGCCAGCCAGCAGTCCACGGGAAAGCACGCCATATGCGGTGACGCCGATGCCCAGTTCCGTGAGCACCGGAAAGACCTTGCCCTCCGCCGTGCTGCGTGTCACCACCGCGTACTCAATCTGCAGGTCGCGAATTGGGTGCACCGCATGTGCTTTGCGGATCGTCTCCGGCCCCATCTCGGAGAGCCCGATGGCCCGGAGATACCCCGTCTTGACCGTGTCTTTCAGCGAGCCTACCGTATCCTCGATCGGCACCCGTGCATCCAGCCGCGCCGGCCGGTAGATGTCCAGGTACTCCAGTCCCAGCCGGGTCAACGAGCAGGCAAGTGCGTTCTTCGCGGCGTTCTTGCTGCAGTCGAATCCAAGCCAGCCCCCATCCGGGCCGCGAAGCGCGCCGAACTTCGAGGAGATCACCAGCCTGTCGCGGGGCACGCCGGACTCACGAATCGCGCGTCCCAGCAGCATCTCGTTGTGGCCCATGCCGTAGAAATCGCCCGTATCAAACAGGGTCACGCCCGCATCGATCGCGGCGTGAATGGTGCGGATTGACTCGGCCTCTTCGTGTTGACCATACATGCCGCTCATGCCCATGCACCCCAACCCAAGCGGGAAGAGGGCCGGCCCATCCGTACCAAGCTGTCGTACTGCGGCCAGACCAGTATTCATAGGTGAGCAGAATAGCGCGGCCGCAAATCTCCATCGTTGATGGGACGAAAGTGAAGGTTCGCATCGAGCGCGAACTTTCCGGGCAGGGAACTACCCCGTCCGAAGCTGCGTACAGAGTGCTATGGGAACGATGTCCATCGCGATCGGATCATTCGGCCTCTCGCAGCGGCGTGATCCCGAGCCGAAGTCAGGGTTTAGACGCGATACACTTCTGCCTTCACGTGGAGAAAAGCCTGTGTTGCGCGCCGAGAAAGATCCGGTGAGGCAGGGCCGCCTGCCTGGCGAAAGCGCCGTCCGGCCGGGGCTGCCAGTGCAAGACACCGCCGCTCGGCTTCTTGAGCAGGAGGCGACGCAGCGGCTGGTTGCGGGCTGCCTCCGGGGTGACGCTCTTGCGTGGCAACAGCTCGTGCTTGCGCAGCATCGCCGCGTGTATGCCATCTGCTATCGCTTCACCGGTTCCGCCACCGATGCCGAAGACATCACGCAGGAGGTCTTTCTCAAGGTCTACCGCAGTCTCTCCACCTACGACCTGGGTAAAGGTACCTTCCACACCTGGCTGACGACACTCACGCGCAATCTGTTGGTTGACCACTTTCGCCGCACTCGTCAGGACCGCGCCACAGACTCTCTTGACGCAACCATCTCCGGCGATGCGGACGGCACCACCATGGCCGATCGCCTGGTCGACCGCCGTACAGGTCAGCATGAGCAGGTGGCGCAGCTGCAACTGCGGGCCAAAGTGCAACACGCCCTCAAGCAGCTCTCGCCCGAATTGCGCGAAGCCGTCATCCTTCGCGACCTCCAGGATATGGATTACAAAGACATCGCCACCGTGCTCCGCGTTCCGGAGGGTACTGTAAAGAGCCGCATCAGCCGCGGCCGCGGCGAACTCGCGCGCATCCTGCAACGCTCTGAAGGGCAGGTGATGTAACCATGGCACCCATTCGCTCCAACCCGCCCGGCTCCAGCTCGTCTGGAACAGGTCCGCAGGACAGGCCGGAACCCTTCAGCAGTCGGCTCACCTGTGCACAGTGCGAACGCATGGTGCAGGATGCTCTGGACGGCACACTTGGCCCGGAGGATCAGGTCCACTTCGACCTTCATCGCCTGTCGTGTGCCGGCTGCACCCGGGAACTCACCGATGCGCAACAGGGCGCGGCCTGGATGGAGATGCTGAAAGCCGCGCCACCCGAGCCGCCGGCTGCGCTGGTCAGCGCCATTCTTGCCCAAACCTCCGGCAACCCCGCCGAGCTGTTGCCGGCGCTGCGGGTGGAAAGCCTTCTGCAACCGGTCCCTGGAACCGGGCCCGCAGGAGCGGTGCCCATCCATGCCGCTGCTGCCTATCCTGTATGGGCCCGGCTGCCCATG
>CAXTSF010000181.1:1420-6162 GCA_964246865.1 uncultured Terriglobus sp. | reverse complement strand
AGTGTCTTGCGTTTCTGGTGAAACACCGACCGGAGAAAGAGCTCGAAGCCGCGCGGGTCCTCAAGGCCGAGATCGCGATACCTCGGGAAGAAGAGCATGCGCAGAACGGTGGAGAAGACGGCCGGTGGCGGCGAAAAAGCCTCAGGGGCAAGGGTGAAGACCGCCTCGGCATCGCCGTGAAGCTGTGCCGTGCATGCGAGCAGGCCATAGTCACGCGTACCCGCCCGGGCACAGACGCGATCAGCGACCTCTCTTTGCATCATCAGCACGGCAAGCTGAACCGAAAGAGAGTTGCGGAAGAGGTGCAGCAGGATGTCGGAGGTGATGTAGTAGGGAAGATTGCCGATCACTTTGGCCTGTGGCTCTCCTCCGAGCAGAGCATCGATGCCCGTTTTGAGAATGTCGGCCTGGAGTATCTCGACGTGGCGGTGATCGCGGTACAGGAAGCGTAGATCGGAGGCCAGGGAGGCATCAAGCTCGACGCAGACCAGCCGTTTTGCCCGTGAGGCGAGCACGGAGGTGATGGCGCCGCGGCCTGGCCCGATCTCGATGACCGTGGAGTTGGAGATGTCTCCCAGAGCGCCAACGATACGATGACGGGCGGCATCGTCCACCAGGAAGTTCTGGCCCAGCTTTGGTTTGTGCTTGCTCATCCGGGGACGGGAACGTCTGTGGAGAGGGTACTAGAACCGGTGGTGTTGGACCGGTGTGCGCTGTGACGACGCAAGTGTACGTCGTCAGACGTCTGCTTCGACGGCAGGTGAAGCGGCTAGACTACTTCCGTGTGTTCGCGCGGGAAGCGCATCCAACACAGCACATCAACGAGAACATAGAGGAGACGGAGCGAGAGCAATGGACTGGACACCTGGCGGTATGAGCAGCGATGTAGAGGACCGCAGGGGCGACTCTGGCGGTGGTGGTGGAGGCTTCGGCTTTGGCGGTGGTGGCCTCGGGCTTGGCGGCGCTGCCATTTTGCTGGTGCTCAGCCTGCTGACAGGAAGAAATTACCTGGGCCAGTTCTTTAGCGGCAGCTCCTCGTCTCAGCCTGGTGTGAGCCGCAGCGCGGAGAGCGGCGGAGGCGAGCCGGTACAGGAGTCGGCGGCGGAGCACCGCTCGGCACAGCTGGTCTCCTATGTCCTCGATGACGCGCAGAAGACCTGGACGACGATTCTGCCGGAGCAGACGAACAGAAACTACCGTCACGCCAAGCTGGTGCTCTTCCGCGACCGCACAAACTCCGGCTGTGGAAATGCCACTGCCGCAACGGGCCCGTTCTACTGCCCGGAGGACGAACGTGTGTACATCGACCTGGGTTTCTGGGAGGAGCTTGGCCGGCTGGGTGGCAGCACGGCTGAGTTTGCGCAGGCCTACGTGATTACGCACGAACTTGGCCATCATGTGCAGAATATTCTGGGCACGGAGTCGAAGGTGCAACAAGGTATGCAGGCCGACCGGTCGCAGCGAAGCCGTCTATCCGTCGCGCTGGAGCTGCAGGCCGACTGCTACGCCGGTGTGTGGGCGCACTCGACACAGGAAAGAAACATTATTCATCCGGACGATGTGAACGCGGCACTGAAGGCCGCGGCCGCTGTGGGTGACGATCACATTCAGCGTATGCAGCGCGGAACCGTGAGCCCGGAGACCTTTACCCACGGCAGCAGCGAGCAGCGTGAGACGTGGTTCAAGCGCGGTCTGGAGAGCGGTCAGGTGAACCAGTGCGACACATTCCGTGCAGGTGCTGAGTAGCCGTCCACGTCATTGCAGGATGCGCAAGGCCTGCGGTGCGGCGCCGCCAATGGCGGCTTCGCGTTCGGCCTGGAAGTATTGCCGGATCTTCTGAGCGGTGCTGCTGTTGACGACCGCGGTAAGCGCATCCGGACCGGCCGCGCGGATGCCGCGAAGACTCCCGAAGTGCTCAAGAAGCCGCTGCCGGGTGCGCGGACCGACACCGGGAATGGCAAGCAGTTCGCTGTCGCGGTCGCGGATCTCGCGCCGCTGGCGGTGATAGCGGATGGCGAAGCGGTGAGCTTCGTCCCGAATCATCTGAATCAGGTGCAGCACGGGTGAGCGCCGGTCGAGGACGACCGGATCCTCCTCCTGGCCGAAGACGTAGACCACCTCCTCACGCTTGGCGATGGAGGCCAGCGGTTGGAGCGTGACACCGATTGACTCCAGCGCGGCGTACGCAGCATGGAGTTGGCCGAGTCCGCCGTCGATCAGAATGCGAGAGGGAAAGGCTTCACCTGCCCCCTGCAGCCGTTTGTACCGCCGCACGATGACCTCGCGCATGGATGCTAAGTCATCGACGCCGGTGACGCTCCTGATCTTGAACTTGCGGTAGAGCGCCTTTTTCATCTCGCCGCCCTCCCACACCACCATGCTGGCGACACTCTCGGCGCCCTGGATGTGAGAGATGTCAAAGCACTCAATCCGCTGAGGCAGATCTGCCAGCCCGAGCGCATCCTGGAGGGCCGCTGCAACGGCATCCTTTGAGGGCTGCAAGGTGCGAAAACGCTGGTCGTAATTCTGCTTCGCATTCTGGCAGACGAGGTCGACGAGAGAACGCTTTTCCCCACGCTGCGGGACGAGGATCTCCACCTTGCGGCCGGTGCGCTCCCCCAGAAAGGAGGCCAGTGTTTCGCGATCGGAAAACTCCACGGGCACCAGGATCGTGCGCGGTACGTAGGGCTGATCGACGTAAAGCTGCTTTAGGAAGCTGGAGAAGAAGCTTGCAGGGGAGAAGCCGGGCGGCCTGAGCGAGGGGCCTTCCTGGGTTGGTACGCCGGCGGAACTCTTCTGCTCCACTTCCAGGCTCTCCTCCGGTATCTCCGGCTCGTAGGCGATCTCGGGGAGATCCTCCCAGAAGAAGTCCCGTTTATCCACGATCTTGCCTGCGCGCATGTGGAACTGGTTTACAGCGAGCATCTCCTGGTCAAAATGGAAGCCGAAGACATCCGCATCCTCCTCCTCGGCAGAGGCGATGCGCTGCTTCTGCTCCAGCTGGTGCAGCGTGACGAGCTGGTCGCGCAGCTTGGCCGCGAGTTCAAACTGCTCGTTCATAGCCGCCTGGGCCATGCGCGTTTTCAGGCGGTCCTCCAGTTCGTTCTCGCGGCCATCCAGGAAGAGCTGTACGTCTTTTACCGCGTCCCTGTACGCCTCGCGTGACACAAGCGACTCGACACAGGGGGCCAGGCAACGCTTGATGTAGTACTCCAGACAGGGCCTCTGGTGGTACCGCTCAAGATCGACCTTGCAGCTGGGAATCAGGAATGACCGGTGTATCAGGTCCACAACCCGGTAGGCCAAATTGCCGGGGAAGTAAGGGCCATAGTACTGCGACCCGTCCTTGCGCAGCTTGCGGGTCACGAAGATCTTTGGGTGCCGGTCCTTAAGGGTGAGTTTGACGTAAGGGTAGGTTTTATCGTCACGCAGGAGGATGTTAAAGCGAGGCTTGCGCTGCTTGATAAGGTTGTTCTCGAGCGCGAGTGCCTCGTGCTCATTGGCCACCTGGATGTAATCCACATCCACGGCTTCCCGCATGAGCGTACCCGTCTTGTGATTGGCCTGGCTGCTCTCCAGCAGGTAGGAGCCCACGCGCGCCCGAAGGTTCTTCGCCTTACCGACGTAGATCACCTCGTCTTCTGCGTTCTTGTACAGGTACACGCCGGGTGTGCGGGGCAGACTGCGTATTTTCTCGTGGAGGTCCATCACTTCGGGTCAATCCAGTTAGACGGCCAAGGCACCGGGAAGATTCTTCTATATCGGCCCGCTTGCGTCGCCAGAATCCTGGCCGGCGGCTCAAGATGCAGGCTTCGGGCCGAGAAAGCTGTCATTTTGCCACTATCCCCTATAAACGCTTTGGCATCCTACATGCACATCAGTATTCGTTCCGAGCTTCTATCAGCCGGGTTCCAGGAGGGTATGTGAAAAGCACCTATCGATCGAAAGCTTCATGCACGGCATTGGCGGCAAGCGCCGCTCTTCTTCTCTTCGTCAGCACAGGTTGCTCCAGCAAGAAGTATGTTCGTTCCCAGACAGCACCGATCGCCAAGCAGGCCAACGATCTGGATGCGCGCACGGCCGCGGATCATCGCACCATCGCAGAGACAGACGAACGGACGACACGGGGCATCGCCGGAGCGCAGAGCGCGGCAGATGCGTCGGACACGCATGCACAGGCAGCAGGGAAGGCAGCCGACGCCGCAAACGGGAACGCCCAGCAGGCGTATAACCGGGTTGATTCGCTGACAGGCGTAGTTGCGGGGCTGGATACCTACAAGCCGATCTCGAATGCCAGCGTCACCTTTCCCTTTGACAAGTCCGCGCTTACAGCATCCGACAAGCAGCAGCTTGATGGCATCGCAACCAGCCTGCAGACGACGAAGCACTTCATCATTGAGTTAACCGGTGGCACAGATTCCGTGGGAGACGCGCAGTACAACTACGCTCTTAGCCAGCGTCGTGCGGATGCCGTCGCCGCTTATCTGCAGGCGAAGTACAACATTGCCCCACACAAGTTCTATCTCGTAGGCATCGGCAAGGATCAGTCTGTGGCAACAAACAAGACGGCAGCGGGACGCTCCAAGAACCGGCGTGTGGATATCCGCGTGCTGTCCAATATGCAGGAGGAAGGCACCTCCGCAACGAGTCAACCCTCAAACCCCAGCTAGCCGGACCGCGGCAGGATCCTACCGCGACCCGCAGCCCCTGCAGCAGGATCCCACCGTGACTAGGGAAGGAAG
>CAXTSF010000181.1:0-1374 GCA_964246865.1 uncultured Terriglobus sp. | reverse complement strand
CCTTCCCATCCGCGCACGAAACGATTACTGCGCCACGACCTCACCCTGTAAGTGGCCCATCTTCTCTCGCTTGACCTTCAGATACTCCTCAAAGCTGGATGAAGGAGCAACATCGGCTGCAACTCGTTCCACAACTTGGATTCCCACGGACTCCAAGGCAGCTACCTTCTCAGGATTATTGGTAATCAGGCGCACAGCGCTCACGCCCATCTCTCTCAGTATCTCCGCGGGTAGAGCGAAATCGCGATGGTCCGACTTGTATCCCAGCTGTACATTCGCCTCGATGGTGTCCAGGCCCTGATCCTGCAACTGGTATGCTCTCAGCTTCGCCATAAGGCCGATACCGCGGCCCTCCTGCTCTTCGTAAAGCAGAATTCCCGCACCCTCAGCGACGATCTTGTTCAAGGCAAGCTCAAGCTGCTGCCTGCAATCGCACCGAAGAGAATGAAACACATCGCCAGTGAGGCATTGCGAATGAATCCGAACTATGGGCGGAGATTTCGTGACATCGCCATACACGAGCGCCACTGCCTCCTCGATGCGCTTACCCTGCGGACCCGCTGGCGTGCCTTCACTCAGATGCCCCTCAAAGCCAAAGATGCGAAAATCACCCCAGGTTGTAGGAAGATCAGCTTCGGCAATCCTTAGAACGCGCGCGTACGCCATATCTCATCTAAGATGCGTCGCACCCGGGCCCGATTCACGCTCTCCGGTCAGTTCATCCCGGATACAGTAGGCATGTGCACCCGATCGATCTAAAACTCGTTCTCATTTCGCTTCTGGTGAAGCTGGGTGTGGCTGCGGCAGTTTCGAGTTCTCTGGCCAGGTCTTCGGTTTTTCGCAGGTTGCTTCTCGAATCGCGCCGGACGAGAGAGCAACAGTTGCGACTGATGTTTCTCATCACAGCGCCACTGGTGGCCGGCGTCTGGATCCGTACCGCCGTACCGAACTTCCTTGCTGCCGACATTTCATTGGAGGCCACGGCCCTGCTGGGTCTCATCATCGGGCCTTGGGCGGCGATGATCGGAGGCGCCCTGCTCGCCGCACCGGCTGTGTTGCACCATCAATACCTCACTTTGCCCGTTAATTTACTTGTGGCTGGCATTGCAGGGTCCTTCCACAAGTTTGTGGATGTGGAAGAGGTCTGGCTTTTCTCTCCATTAATTGACCTGAGTATCTACCGGTGGGTTCGCCGTAACCTTCGCCGGCCTCATCTGGACCGGCAGATCGGCTTGCTGGTTCTCCTCATGCTGTTACAACTCGGAGCGAGCGTACTTTCACTGTTCTATCCACGTCTGTATTTCTCACTACGAACGAATAGCTGGCTTCTGCAGCTAGCCATCTGCGCTGCCGCACCGGTAGTCGTCGGTATAC
>CAXTSF010000180.1:5813-6299 GCA_964246865.1 uncultured Terriglobus sp. | reverse complement strand
GACGTACGATCTCGCACCGGAGATGAGCGCGCGCGGCATCTGTGACACCGTCGTTAAGGCCATCGAAGACACGGCATTCGATGTCGTCGTCGTGAACTTCGCGAATGCAGATATGGTCGGACACTCCGGCAGGATGGAGCCGACGGTGAAGGGTGTGGAGACGGTGGACGCCTGCCTCGGCGAGATTTATACGGCGCTCCGGCGCAACGGCGGACAGTGGCTGATCACTGCTGACCATGGCAACGCCGAGCTGCTGATCGATCCCGTCACAGGCGGCCCGCACACCGCGCACACGACAAACCCGGTACCGTTCATCCTGGTCACGGACCAGGGCAAAAAGATCGGCGTGCGCGAAGGCGGATCGCTGCGGGATATCTCGCCGACGATGCTCAGCCTGCTTGGTTTAGAACTGCCGAAGGAGATGACCGGTGGCGACCTGCGGACTTTGCTCGCCTAAACCTCGCGGCGGCCGTCCATGGCGCGGGA
>CAXTSF010000180.1:3756-5803 GCA_964246865.1 uncultured Terriglobus sp. | reverse complement strand
CAACTAATATTGTCTTATCCAGCGCTCGCGACGTGTCAGCATACTTTCTGGTCTTGGAGTCTGCCGTCGTCCTTCTGAGAAACGAGTCCCGCACTCACGACAGCTACGACCGTGATTGTCACCAGAATCCGTGGGTGGATGCGTTAGATGCATTCTCTTCTTTTCACCAGAAGACTCATAGCATCTAGGACAGATTGGAACCTGGTCACCTTCTTGAAAGTAATAGGGATTCTCAAATCGTATATTCCGCTTGCGCTCAAGATTTGCTTTGAGCTGTTGATTGTCTGCCGCCAAATCAGCTCTGTCATTCGCAAGGGTGACAAGTTGTTCTTGGAGAGCAACGATCTTTTCGTACAAAGGTACATCGTTGTACTTTTTGAGAACATCAGCGATTTCCCTAGCCCCCTGAATTGCTGCGCTTGCCGCACCTAAGCCCGTCATTCTTCCCCCAGAAGATTCGCTGTCTATTCGCTTAGCCAGTATAGCTCGCTCGCCTAGACCTCGCGACGGCCATCCATGGCGCGGGACATGGTGACTTCGTCAGCGTACTCGATGTCGGAGCCGGCGGGGACACCGGTGGCGATGCGCGTGATGCGCAACGCGTGACCGCTAGACGAGCGGTGGATCTCACCAGCGAGCCAGTGTGCGGTGGCCTCGCCTTCCACGGTGGGGCTGAGGGCCAGGATGATCTCGTCTACTTCGCCAAGGCGTCTGTAAAGGTTGGCGGTGCGCAACTGTTCGGGGCCGATGCCGTTGACCGGCGACAGCGTGCCGTGCAGCACGTGATAGACGCCGTTGTAGCCGCGCGTCTTCTCCACGGAAGCGATATCGGTGGGCTCGCTGACGACACACACGGTCCGTTGTGAACGGGTAGGGCTGCTGCAGTAGATGCAGGGATCGACGTCGGTGACGTTGTTACAGACCGAGCAGAGACGGAGCTGCGCTTTGAGGGCGCGAATGGCGGTGGAGAGTGCTTCGGCATCGCCGTCGGGCGAGCGAAGGATATGGAAGGCAAGCCGCTGGGCGGACTTGGTGCCGACGCCGGGCAGCTTGCGCAGCTCTTCCATGAGCCGTGACATCGGTTGGGCGAAGCGTTCCATCTAGCTCAGCAAGCCCGGAAGATCGAGGCCGCCGAGCATCCCTTGCATGCCGGACTGCATGGCCTGGTCGGCCTTGCGGCCTGCCTCATTGATGGCGGCGGTGATCAGGTCCTCCAGCATCTCGATGTCGGAGCCGCTGGCGGAGAGTGCGGTTGGTTCGATCCGGAGGCGGAGCAGCTCTTTGCGGCCGTTGACGCGGGCAGTCACGAGACCGCCGCCGGAGCTGGCTTCTACCACGGTTGCAGCGAGTTTGGTCTCCATCTCGGCCTGCATCTGCTGGGCCTGTCCCATCATTTCCTGCAGTTTGGACATATCCATCGGTGTGCTCCTCGAGGTTGGTGGTCGTTAGGATGACCCGGTATGACGGAGGTTAGTCGCGGCGAAGGTCGAAGACGTTGGTGATCTCGGCATTGAAAAGCTTCTGCGCGGCCTGGACGGTCGGGTGTTCGAGGGCCTTGGCCTGCGCGGAACCGGTGCGGGGTGCCTTTGGCTTCTTCGGCTTCTCATCGAGCGTTCCGGGGAGGAAGAGGAGGCGGAGACCTCCGGCACCTTTTCCACGGAGTGTGTTCTTAATGACGGCCTCGACCTCCGGCCGGAAGATGGTCGCAAGGAGCTGCTTCGAGAGATTCGTTTGGATACGGAGTTCGCCGTCGGCGAGGGTCCAGATGGTTTCCTCAAGCTGTTCCGCAGCAGAGTTCTGATTCTTTGCGGCGAAGAGGGCTTCGACGGCGGCGGCCTGCAGCTGGGCAGCTTCCGTGGGGACCGGATCGGTGCTGGGCACCGTAGCCTCGGGATCGGCCTCTAACTCGCCACCGCTGCCTGCAGAGGCGAGGAGCGAGGCGAGTTCCGGGTCAGAGGTGCCTTCCGCGGCCTGTGCGGGAGCAGAGGCAGATCTCTCCGGTCCGCTGCGTTCCGGACGTGTCAACACAGGATCGAGAGTCGCGGAT
>CAXTSF010000180.1:0-3746 GCA_964246865.1 uncultured Terriglobus sp. | reverse complement strand
AAGCAGGTGTAGTCAGAACCGCCGCAGAGAGCGCCGGCTCCGGCGGAGGTGACAGAGTGTGTGGCGGGGCAAGCTCGCTGGCCGTGGTGGAAGGAGTAACCGATCTCTCCCCGGCGCTGCGCTCCGGTCGAGAGGATGCAGCCTCCACTGCACTGCGCTCCGGCCGAGAGGATGCATCCTCCACTACAGTGCGCTCCGGCCGAGAGGGCGCATCAGAGGGGGCCGGCAGCTTCGATGTGGGTGCAGATCTCACCGCGAGGCCCCCTGTGGGCCGTGCTGCGGGTTTGGGCAGCTGGCTGAGGAACTCTTCCATGGGGATCAGGCGCTGCAGGTGGACCAGCTTGAGCAGGCCGAGCTCGAGGTGGAAGCGCTGCTCCTGACGGTAGCCTAGATCGTCAAAGGTGCGCAGCATGACCTGGAGAAAGCGGGTGAGCTCTTCTTCGGTAAAGAGCATGGCGGAGCGGGCGGAGCGGCGTCGCTCGTCGGGTGAGATCTGAAGCAAGTCGGTGCTGCTGTTGTCTTCAGTGATCTCCGCGATCTTGGCAACGAGGGCATTGCGGAGATAGCGCACAAACTGGCGTGCGATCTGCGCGGGAGAGTTGCCGGCGTCGAGCAGGCGGTTGGCCGTGGTGAGAACGTGTGCGGCGGAGTTGGCGCTGACGGCCTCGAGGATCTCCTCGAAGACGGTGTTGGGCACCGAGCCCATGAGGTCGCGGATCTCGGTCGCAGAAATCTCGGCAGTATAGGTGCCGTCGGGATTGCGCAGCGTGGGTGCGGAGGCAATGGCCTGATCCATGATGGACAGGGCATCGCGCATGGAGCCGTCGCCGGCCTCGGCGAGGAGGGAGAGCGCGGCCTCATCGGCGATGACGCCCTCTTTTGCGCCGATGCGGAGAAGTTGACCGAGGATGTCGTCGAACTTAACGGCATGAAAGGAGAAGTGCTGGCATCGGGAGCGGATCGTCTGCGGAATGTTTTCCGGTTCCGTGGTGGCCATCATGAAAACGATGTGGTCGGGCGGCTCTTCGAGGGTCTTAAGCAAGGCGTTGAAGGCGGCATCGGTGATCTGGTGCGCCTCGTCGAGAATGTAGATTTTGAAGCGGTCGCGTGCGGGGCGGTAGCGGGCCGCGTCGCGCAGCTCGCGAATCTCATCGATGCCGCGGTTCGTAGCGGCGTCAATCTCGATCACATCGACGGCGTTGCCGGCGCGGATCTCCTTGCAGGAATCGCAGACACCACAGGGTTCGGGCGTCGGGCGCTCGGGCCAGCCAATGTAATTGCGGCAGTTGAGCGCGGAGGCGAGAATGCGGGCGATGGTGGTTTTGCCGATACCGCGGTGGCCGGAAAAGATGTAGCCATGGGCGATGCGGTCCTGCTCAATGGCGTTCTGCAGGGTGCGGGTGACGTGGTCCTGACCGACGACATCGGAGAAGCGCTGCGGGCGGTATTTGCGGGCTAGAACCTGGTAGGGCATCCAGATTTAGTGTAGCGCCGTGAAGGGAAGGGCAGGGTGCCCCGCAGACTTAGCCAGGGTTGCGCGGCCTCATCCTTCTTCCGTCTTCCGGACGCATGCCGCTCGTCGTAAAACATCTGCTCATGAGCGGGCATGCGAGGTGCCTTGCCCCGCTGTTCTAACCGAGATTCTGCTTGAGGGTGGCGATGAGCCGCCAGTTCTCCAGCGCGGCTCGCCTGTGCGGAGCTGCGTCGCGCTCGTAGTCCGGGGATTCGACAACAGTGCGAAAGGCGGCGAAGTCGGGATATTCGACAAGGACGATGTCGTGCCAGAGTTCGTCGGCGGGGCCAACAAGCCGGGCGACCGCGGAGGAGAGGAAGACAGGCCGTATCTTTCGTGTGTGCTCCGACCTTTGCGCGATCGTGTTGAACGCAGGCGCATAGCGCGTGAGATAGGCCTCGCGTCCGGAGCACGGCGGCAGGCTGCCGGTGCCGCCGTAATCGGCAAGGTGCTTGTAGCGGACGAGGTTGAGCATGACGATCGGGGTTCCTGGCGGAATCATGCTGGCGGCGGTCTGAATGTCTGCAGGATCGATGGAGGTAATCAGCATGGGGGTCTCTCCCTGGGTGGAGTGGTTAGCGGGTGGAGTGGTTAGCGGTGGAGGTGAGCGGAAGCGGACCAGTGCTCTTCGAGGGCCGCGGCCGTTGCTGCGAGGCGTTCCAGGATGGATCCGCGGTCTGTATCAAGCTTGCGCGTTCGGCGAGCCCCGTGGCAGCGCCTTCGACACCGTCATCCCCATTTTTTTTCTATGTTGACAGAATATGACAATATGTCAAGTCGTAAAAGCAAGGATCAAAGGCGCGTTAGCATGGGAATGGTGCTGCGGAAGACCGAGACCGAGGCGGAGCTCCGGCGGGAGCGCATCGTGGCTTCGGCGACGGACATCTTTCTGCGCTATGGCCACGCCCGGACGACCATGGGTGATCTTGCCGAGGCGGCAGGGCTATCAAGGCCAGCGCTGTATCTGGTGTTTGCGCGCAAGGAGGACATCTTCGCTGCGGTGATCGAGCGGCTCATCACAGAGGAGCTGCGGCGGTACCGGAAGGCGATTGCGAAGATGAAGAGCCTGGACCGCAAGCTGCATTTCTGTTGCGAGCAGTGGGCGGGCCATGGATATGACCTGACAGAGGCGCATCCCGATGCGCGGGATGTCTTTCACCTAGGATTTGCACCGGTAAAGCGGATGTATGACGAGCTGGTGGCGTTTCTGGCAGATCTGATGCGCGAGGAGGTAGCCGCGTCGAGGCTGAAGGCGCAGCCGGAGGAGCTGGCGCGGGTGCTGATCTTTGCCATGCGCGGTCTGAAGGACACGGCGGAGGACGGGAGGCACATGCGCCGGATGATTGCCATCGAGGTGGATGCGGTGTTGGGAGCGCTGCGGGCGCGGTAGGGATCAGCGGCTGCGGGGCGGGTCTGCGGTGGTGAGCGGCAGATTCACGTAGTGGCGCTTAATCCCGGCGGGGAAGGACCTGGTCCCGAGGCATTTGCATTTACGCGTGAAGTCGCCCATGGACAACACCAACCGCGTTTCCGTGTCTCTGCTCCCATGCCGGTCGGTGGTTCACCGTCTAAGGCAAAGAAGGTGGTGTTTGCATGTTGCAGCCGCTCCAACTGAAAGATGTCTCGCTGCGTTACCTGGAGAGCATTGCGGAGATGCGAGATTTCCTGGCAAAGGCCGGGTGCCCGGTTGAGACCGCGCAGAGCCTCAGGTGGGTTGCCGAGCGAGTGCAGCAAGAGCGCACGTTTCGGAGGGATCTGACCTCACATCTCTGGGTGGTGATGGAACGAAACGGACGGCAGAGGAGCTACTCCGATCTGCTGGGCGTGCTTGCGTTAGCAGCCGCCGGAGCGCATTTTGCCGCGGAGGCGGAGGAGAGGGATGCGCATTCGCTGCTGCGTTACCTGATGGGAGCAGGGCGTGCGCTGGAAGAGCTGCCTGCGGTGGCGCAAGAGGGCCCCGGAACCGAGGCGCGAGGAGCGGCTCCCGAGCCATTGTTGCTGCAGCGGCATGGATCACTCTCACACGAGGAGCATGGCGCTGACGTTACACAGACTGTTCTGTCTGCAGGCGCTAGACAGCCGGTTGCGGAGACGGCGAGAGAGGCCAGGCAGACCGAGGGCTTGAGCAGGGTTGGCAGGCGACGCGCCGCGTTTGCGGCTCTGACCGCCTGTGTCGTTGCCGCGACGGCGACCAGCGGGTGGCTGTTGCGGCATATGGCAATCCGCGATGCCG